>JABDFU010000056.1 GCA_013286385.1 Bacteroidota bacterium | reverse complement strand
GCGTCCTAATTATTAACCTGTTGGTAACGGTAATAAAGTTAAAGGCAGGCAATAAACAAATGTCATTCGCTTTAACAGTAAGCATTATACGCCAACATTTAATGAGCTACATCAATATCTTTCTTTATTTGAAGAATCCGGAAGGTCTAAGAAAAGAATTTAAGGCAAAGTATCCAATTCATGAAAGAGAATATGCCATCCAAACAAATTTAGATTTCAACACCTGCTAAAAATCGAGGGGGGCTGGCTTTGGGGATAGAAAATATATTTTCAATAAAATCAATGCTTTCAAGGAATATATTCTTTAAATTTGGCTTATTCCGTCCACTAATGGTATATAATCGTTAAATGAGCTAAATTCGCAGCGACTTTATCGCGAATTTGAGTACTATGCAGTACCTGCTTTGTTTAGCCTATCTATCCCTCTTCGTTTTTTTAATTTACCGTTTAAAATTTTTCGATGTTCCAGGTCTTTCCAGAAAAAGCCTGGCCTTTATTTTTCTGCTTAAACTTTTAGCCGGATTTTTATTGTACGCCGTTTTTACCTGGTTTTACAAGGACAGACCCAATTCAGATATCTTTAAGTTTTACGATGACAGCAAGCATATGTATGATGCGCTGTTTGTAAATCCGTTGGATTATTTTAAAATGCTAACAGGAATTGGCAACAATACGCCTCATTTTACCAGGTATTACGACCAGATGTTCAACTGGTACCGCAAACTGAACAGTAATTTATACAACGAAAGTCACTTTATAATCCGTTTTAATGCCCTGCTTCGTTTGTTTTCTTTCGGAGTTTATTTTGTCCATGTTATTTTCATATGCTTTATGAGTACAGCGGGACTCACCGGCATGTATCGTTTCTTCAGCAACACCCTTAACGGGAAAAACCGCATCCTTACTGTTTGCTTATTTCTTACACCTTCCGTCTTTTTATGGACCTCAGGTCTCATCAAAGAGGCATTTATCGTATCATTTCTCGGAATCGTTTTGTCTGCGCTGAAGGAGGCACTTGAGAAGCGTCGGGTCTTGTTTTCTTTTCTTGTTATCCTTTTAGGTTTGATTTTATTGCTCTGCATAAAAATTTATATACTGGTGGCCTTCATTCCGACAGTGCTGGCCTACGTCTGGTCCTATGAAAAGAAAATGCAAACGGTATTTATCAGATACGGCGTCGTTATTTTTGCCCTTATTGGCATGGCTTTCCTGGTGCGAGGGTTGTTTCCCGATTATGATCCGGCCGAAGTGATCCGCATTAAACAGGCCGATTTCATTCTGATCAGCGAAAAGGCTGATAGCCGGATTGAGATACCTCCTTTGGAAGCCAGTTTTCGGAGTTTGCTTAGGAATGCTCCCAACGCCTTATTCAACAGTCTTTGCAGGCCCTTGAAATTTCACGGCCATGCGTTTATTCGCATGGCGGCTATTGAAAACTGGCTCCTTCTTCTTTTTGCAGCCTGGTGCCTTTTGTTTTCGAGACCTCTCCATCAGGTTAACTGGAATGTGGTGTTGATGTGTTTGCTGTTTTCCCTGATCCTGCTTCTTATAGTCGGCTGGATCACTCCGGTTGTGGGAGCAATCGTCCGGTATAAAGTCCCGGCATTGCCTTTTATGCTGGCCGGCCTGTTGCATTTAAAACGCAGTTAATTTCCTATTTTTGTGCTAATCAATAATCTGCAGTGAACTTTAGCCAAATTTGCATTGAACGTTAGACAGCTTTTTCGTAAAAAACCGGCCGATCACGTCCTTTCTGCTACTGAGGTCCTTCAGCAGGGATCCATGCACAGGGTACTGAAAGTACGCGACCTTACGTTTTTCGGTATTGCAGCGATTATCGGGGCCGGAAGCTTCAGCAGCATGGGTCAGGCCTGTTTCAGTGGCGGCCCTGGCGTTATCTTTCTATTTATAATCTGCGCGGTTGCCTGCGGATTTACCGCTCTGTGTTACGCCGAATTCGCCAGCCGGGTTCCTGCATCGGGCAGTGCTTATACCTACGCCTACGTTTCATTTGGAGAGTTGTTTGCCTGGATCATCGGATGGGCCTTATTGATGGAGTATTCGATCGGAAACATCTATGTGGCTTTTTCCTGGAGCGGATACTTTACCAACCTGATCGGTGCTCTTGGTATTCACCTTCCTGATTGGCTTTGCTGCAATTACAAATCTGCTCATCTCGCCTGGTTCGATCATACGGGCACAAACCGGATGACCGCATGGGAAACCGCACCACAGCTGGGTGGCCTTCGAATCATTTTCGACCTGCCGGCTGTGCTGATCAATGCCTTCATAACAGGGCTGGTTTATATCGGCGTAAAAGAATCGCGTAACCTGAGCAATGCCATGGTTCTTATTAAACTGGCCATTATCCTGCTGGTTATTATCGTCGGCTTTTTTTACGTAGACATTGACAACTGGACACCTTTTACTCCGAACGGTTTTGCCGGGATCATGCGGGGGGCATCGGCCGTGTTTTTTGCCTTTATAGGATTTGATGCTGTTTCAACGCTCGCTGAGGAATGTGAAAATCCCCAGCGTGATTTGCCCAGGGGGATGATCAATTCCCTGATTATCTGCACCCTGATTTACATAGTACTTTCGCTTGTACTGACTGGCATGGTTTCCTATTCTAAATTGGGGGTCGATGATCCGCTTGCAGAAGTGTTTAAGCTGAAAGGCGTGAAGTGGATGCTGTTTACGGTTTCCATTGCAGCTGTTGTTGCCATGACCAGCGTTCTTCTTGTTTTCCAGATGGGTCAACCCCGCATCTGGATGAGCATGAGCAGGGACGGATTACTCCCTAAACGCTTTTCAAAACTTCATCCAAAATACAAGACTCCCGGTTTTTCAACAATCGTAACCGGTCTGGTGGTAGGAGTGCCTATTTTTTTTACAGACGAAAGCTTTGTTCTTGATTTTACAAGTATAGGAACCTTGTTTGCTTTTGTACTTGTTTGCGGAGGAGTTCTGATGTTGCCTGAAAAAGGAGAGGTTTCAAAAAATAAGGAAGGTGATTCGCAAACTTCGGGGAAAGGAAGATACCGTTTGCCGCATATAAGCGGCAAATGGATTGTTCCCGTGGCTGTTCTGGTTTCTTTTTTGCTTCTTTTCTTTTTTGTTCCTGACTATTTGCAAAATGCTTTTGATGTCCGTTCAGATACGGCTGCAAAAAAAATTCCGTTACTGATTTTTTTTACGATTTGTATCCTGATGGCAGTCTTTACTTTTCTTAAGAATTTTTCACTTATTCCTGTTCTGGGTCTTATTTCCTGCTGCTACCTGCTGACCGGCATGGAGGCCTCTAACTGGCGTTGGTTTTTTACCTGGCTGGGAATCGGCCTGCTGATTTATTTTTTCTATAGTTTCAAAAAAAGCAAACTGAGTATATAATTATAGTAACACTGAGCATATGATTGCCTTAATAACGGGTGCAACGTCAGGAATCGGAAAAGCGGCCGCAATGCAGTTTGTCAGAAACGGTTACGATGTCATCATTACCGGCCGGAGAAAAGAACGCCTCGATCAGGTCGAAGCCGAACTAACTAAAGTTACCGCCGTCAGGGTTCTAAAACTTTGTTTCGATGTAAGCAAACTGGAATCGGTTCAGAAAAATATAGAATCACTGGATGAGACCTGGAAGAAGATTGATGTGTTAGTGAATAATGCCGGTTTAGCTGTTGGCTTCGGACCCCTTCAGGAGGGGCTACTTGACGACTGGGAGCGAATGATCGACACCAATATCAAGGGTTTACTTTATGTATCGCGCTGTGTTGCGCCACTGATGATAAAAAATGCCAATGGACATATCATTAACATTGGCTCCATAGCGGGCAAAGAAGTTTATCCCGGAGGAAACGTCTACTGCTCAACCAAGCATGCGGTAGACGCGCTGAGTAAAGCCATGAGATTAGATCTGCTCAGTTACGGGATACGCGTAACCGTTGTGCACCCCGGAATGGTCGAAACCGAATTTTCCATTGTACGTTACAAAGGAGATACCGGCCGGGCTAAAAAAGTTTATCAGGATCTGCAGCCCCTGACCGGAAATGATGTCGCTGAGGCTATCCTTTGGGCCGCTCAGCGCCCGCCGAATGTAAACATCAATGAAATAATCCTTAGCCCTCTTGCTCAGGGTAATGCAACCACTGTTCACAGAAAAACTTCGGCGTGAAAAAATTCCTACACTTGTTTTTACTGCTTTCAACAGCTGCTTTACTGACTCAGGACCTTGCTTTATGGGCTCAGGATGTCGCACCTTCGGGCCCGCGAAAGCCTGTCCGTTTTTATATTGGAGTGATGATTCCAACTCTCTCCACAGCCCCGAATACACTTGAAAACCTGGGCTCGGGCTTTTCATTTAACATAGGACTGAAGCGCACCTATACCATAATGGGTGCTGATTTTGATCTGGGGCTTGAATATATCAACCAAAGCCTTTCTTTTGACACGTATTATTTTGCTCCGGGATATTCGGTTATTTATGACAAAACGTTCCCTTTCGAGCACGATTTGAATATCAACGAATTTCAATTGCCCGTTTTGTACCGAAAAACCTTCGGAAGAGAATCAAGAAGCAAGCACACATCCTATTTTACAATAGGATGGGCGCTGAGATATCTTGCCTATACCAGCACGTCCATCCAGGATAATGCGACCGGAGTCCAGGTGTACCAGGGCAAAACGAACCTGACCTTCGAGTATCCTTTTATATTCAGCCAGTTGGGGACTCTTGTTCAGGCGGGATTTGGTCTTCAATTCAACAATCTGTTGACCAAAAAGGCAATTTTTGTCGATTTGAATTATAAGCTGGCGATCACGCGGCTGAATTACACCGGCGCGTCCAACAGCAACAATATTTTTATCGACGATTCAGCTTTCATTCTTACCATTGGCCGAAAATTCTGATGTTTACTGCCACAGCCAAAACTATCCTTGACTTGGATTCGGCGGCAAGCCTCCTTCTCCGCACATTTCCTCACAACCGGATATTTGCTTTTTACGGTCAGATGGGCGCAGGAAAGACCACTTTTATTAAGGCGTTATGCCGCCATTTGGGGGTGATGGACAAAACGGGAAGTCCGACTTTTTCAATTGTAAATGAATACCTGAGATCCGGCGATGACCTGATTTATCATTTTGATTTTTACCGGATAAAGTCAGACGAAGAAGCATTCGATATCGGTTACGAGGAGTATTTTTATTCGGGGAACTACTGTTTTGTTGAATGGCCCGAGCGTGCCGAAAACCTCCTTCCCCCTGAAACAATAAGGGTAAAGATAACGATGAACGGCACCGAGCGTCAACTGAGTGTTTGATGGGAAGCCACCTTAGTACTTGATGGAAAAATGATTAAATTTAGATTCCGTAAAACATACTAAAACGCGCATAGATGAAATCTTCCAAAGACCTCCTGAAATCACTCTCTCAATCAGCTTTGAATCCCCAGGAGGAAATGCTTGAAGTGAGCCGAAAGAAAGGACAGCTGAATATCGGGATACCAAGGGAAATTTCTTTTCAGGAAAACCGTGTGGCACTTGTTCCCGATGCGGTAAGTTTGCTGGTTAACAACGGTCACCATGTTGTTGTCGAAACCAACGCAGGAAAAATGTCGAATTTTCAGGACAATGATTTCAGCGAGGCCGGAGCCCAGATTGTATACACTCCTGAGGAGTTGTATAAAAATGCGGAGATCATTTTAAAAGTGGCCCCGCCCTCACAGGAGGAAATTGAATACATGCGTCCCAAACAAACATTGATTTCTGCACTTCAGCTTACCGTTCAACCTGAAAGTTTTGTCCGCAATCTGATGAACAAGAAAGTGACCGCCATAGCGTTTGATTTGCTGAAGGACGAAGAAGGGATTTATTCCGTCATCCGCTCCATGAGCGAAATTGCAGGCGGTGCGTCCATTCTGATTGCCGCAGAATACCTGAGCAACGTGAACAATGGGCAGGGTGCCATTCTGGGGGGTATTTCGGGAATTTCTCCGACCGAAGTCATCATCATCGGAGCGGGTACTGTTGGCGAATTTGCTACCCGCGCTGCTCTGGGTCTGGGCGCTTCGGTTAAGGTGTTTGACAATTCGGTGTACAAGCTCCGGCGCATTCAAAGTGTTATCGGCAGCCGCATTTTTACCTCCATCATTCAGCCCCGGGTATTGGCCAAACATCTGAAAACAGCCGATGTTGTTATAGGAGCCATGCGTGCCAAAGAAGGAAGAACCCCTTTGGTAGTTACTGAAGATATGGTGGCTGAAATGAAAGTAGGGTCCGTAATAGTTGACATCAGTATAGATCAGGGCGGATGCTTTGAAACCTCAAAACCTACCAATCATACCAATCCGGTTTTCCGCAAACATGGCGTTATCCATTATTGTGTGCCCAATATTGCATCGCGGGTCTCCCGCACTGCCTCTTATGCCTTAAGTACGATCTTCGCCCCTATTCTTCTGGACATCGGCGAGGAAGGCGGTATTGAGAAGATGCTCAAACACCATCTGGGCGTCCGCAGCGGCGTATATATCTTCAATGGGAGCCTGACCAATAAATATTTGGGAGAGCTCTTCAAGTTAAAGTACAAAGACATCGACCTGTTCATGGCGGCGATTTAATTCAGTTTAGATTTTGAATCCGATTAAGATTGACAGGGATTTAGGGAGAAGGTTGAGGTTCTACGGATTTGGCCTGATTATGGGCTGTTTTCTGGTCAGCGTCATTACCAAAGGGAAAGCCTGCCGTATGCCGGGTACACTAAAAATGGAAGAATTGAATGCGCAGGTTTTAAAAATCAGCGATTCAGGCAAACATTGTCTGGAATGCAGAGGTTTTACTGCAACTGATGTTAAAGAAATAATGAGCAAAGGGAGGGTGAATTACAGCGAAAGCAAGGTGCATGAACGACCCTACCCTATTTTTGCAGTTGATGGTCGTTCAAAAGACGGGCGCTTATTCCGGATTCTGATAGCGGATATTGCTGATACGTCAAAAATTCTGACTATTGCTGATCTTCAGCAAAAAAAAGATACCTGCTGCAGCCCATGAACTATATTGGTACTGATGCGCTTGAGAAACTGGAGGTCTGGTTAAAACAAAAAAAAAATCAGGGGGCCTGCTTTTTTATACTGGTTGATAACAACACAGACAAACACTGCCTGCCCCTGCTTTTAAAAAATTGCAAGACCTTGAAAAAGGCCAGCGTGGTTTCGGTTAAAAGCGGAGAGGAAAACAAAACGATTCAGGTTTGCACCGAAATATGGAGGGGGCTGATTGCTGCCGGTGCCAAACGATCAGATTTGCTGATTAACCTGGGAGGGGGAGTTATTACCGATATCGGCGGGTTTGCGGCTTCCGTTTTTAAAAGGGGAATTGAATTTATAAATATACCCACCACTCTTCTTTCTCAGGTAGATGCCTCCTTTGGCGGGAAAACCGGAATTGACCTGGACTCCCTTAAAAATGAAATCGGATTGTTTAACAATCCGGCGCTGACGGTAATTTATCCGGATTTTCTAAGGACCCTTCCTGACCGGGAGTTCTCATCCGGCTATGCCGAAATTATTAAGCATGCGCTTATAGCCGATAGCCGCTACTGGAAGCAAATTCTGAAAACGGGCCCTAAAGCTGAGTTGAAGAACAACCTGCTGCTCGCAGACATTGTAAGATCAGTACAGCTCAAAACAAAAATCGTAAACAAGGATCCCCGGGAAAAAGGATACCGCAAAATTTTGAATTTCGGACACAGCGTCGGACATGCTCTTGAAAGCTATTTTCTGAATAAAGGGGCGAAAAAGGTACTCCATGGAGAAGCTGTGGCTGCCGGTATGATCTGCGAGTCCTGGCTTTCGCACAAAAGGGCCGGACTAAGTCTTGCAAGTCTTTCTGAAATAAACCGATTTATCAGGTTGCATTACCCCGAATTGAAATTCAGCAAAAAAGAGTACGGACAATTGATCGGTCTTATGCAGCACGATAAAAAAAACAAAGGGAAGGAACTGAACTTTACTTTGCTTTCAAAAATTGGTGGTGCACGCTTTGATCAAACCTGTACTGCTGAACTGATAATGCGTTCATTCGACTATTACCACGAGCAATACAAATGAACAGTAGCGAGAGTCCTGCAAATTGTCAGGTTTGCAAAATAAGCAAACCTGACCGAACCCTTTCCGGAACAGTAACGTTGAACTCCTCAAAGAGTGAGAGCAACAGGGCTTTGCTTATTCAGGCTCTTTGCAAATTTCCCCTGAAACTAAATAATCTGTCTCAGGCTAACGATACCAAAATACTGGTTCGCCTGCTCAGGCAGTGTGCAGAATCTTCCTCCGAAAATTCAACCTACGATGCAGGCAATGCCGGAACTGTGTTGCGTTTTCTCACGGCTTATTTTTCAGTTTTGCCCGGAATGCGTATACTGACAGGTGACCAGCGGATGAAACAGCGTCCGGTCAAACCACTTGTGGAAGCTCTGAGAAAACTGGGAGCAGAGATTACCTACCTCGGAAACGAAGGGTATCCTCCTTTAAAGATATCCGGTAGTCGTCTTGCAGGAGGGGAAGTTGAAATCGATGCAAGCATGAGCAGTCAGTACGCCTCTGCCCTGCTTCTGATCAGCCCGTCACTGAGCAGAGGTCTGTGTCTGCATTTTAAAGGGGAAACGACTTCAGTTCCCTATATTCACATGACCCTCAAAATGATGGAACAGTTTAACGTCAGGGGAATCTGGAAAGGCCGTACTCTCAGCATAGAACCGCAGCATTACAGTTGTACTGATGAGGTGAATCAATACAGTATTGAGGCAGATTGGAGCGCGGCTTCCTATTGGTATTCGATGGTTGCTCTTTCAGGCCGTGCAGACCTCCGGCTGATGGGCCTGAAAGCCGAAAGCCTTCAGGGAGACTCTATTCTGAAAGACCTGTATGTGTTATTGGGTGTGAAGACCGAATTTATTGAGGGAGGGATACGGCTTTCAAAAGAAGGTCCGGTGTCCGGTTTCATTGCCTGTGATTTTTCAGATTGTCCCGATATCGCCCAGACTTTTATTGTCACTGCCGCCGGCCTGAGAATACCTGTTTTACTGAACGGGCTGCATACGCTGAAAATTAAGGAAACCGACCGCCTGTTTGCATTGCGGGAAGAATTGAAAAGGGTGGGCATAACTGCAGAGGAGAATTATCCGGACAGCCTGGAAATAAACAGCTATCCGGACCGCTTAAATTCCGGTATCCCGACCGAAGCGCATTCTTATTTCTGCTTTGAGACTTAT
The DNA here is from genome assembly GCA_013286385.1 of Bacteroidota bacterium. Classification (GTDB taxonomy): domain Bacteria; phylum Bacteroidota; class Bacteroidia; order JABDFU01; family JABDFU01; genus JABDFU01. The sequence goes on along the minus strand of JABDFU010000056.1, from coordinate 5,238 downwards.
GGAGATCACCGCATGGCCATGTCATTTGCTCCCCTGGCTATGATTTTTGATTCTGTCGGAATAATGGATCCTGATGTGGTTGAAAAATCCTATCCGGCCTTCTGGGAGGATTTTAAATCAGTCGGTTTTAAACTGGAGTTCGTATAATCCACTATAAATTCCGCCCAATTGAAGTAACTGTTGATGGCTTCCGGTTTCAACAACCTTACCTTGGTCGAGGACAAGTATCCGGGTTGCGTTTTTTATGGTCGCTAATCGATGGGCGATGACAATGGAGGTTCGGCTCTTAATCAGTCTTTCCGTTGCGGCCTGAAGGAGCAGCTCAGATTCAGTGTCTATGGAAGACGTGGCTTCGTCCAGAATCAATATTGCCGGGTCGTACACATAGGCCCTGATAAAGGCAATCAGTTGCCGCTGTCCGACCGACAACATCCCTCCTCTTTCCATTACGTTGTAATCATAACCTCCGGGAAGCTTCATGATAAAGTCGTGAACCCCTATTGACTTTGCAGATTCGATGATTTGTTCACGGCTGATTGAGGGGTCGTGCAGCGAAATATTATTGGCAATTGTATCTGAAAATAAAAACACATCCTGTTGAACCAACCCGACATTTTTCCTGAGCGTATTCAATGAATAGGAAGCGATTTCATTTCCGTCAAACAGTATTTCTCCTTTGTCGTACTCATAAAAGCGGTTCAGTAAACTGACAATGGACGTTTTTCCTGCTCCGGTAGCACCCACAATGGCAATCGTTTCCCCCTTTTTAACCTGAAAGGATACGCCTTTGAGAACCCAATTCGGTACCGGTTCTTTTGCGTAGCTAAACCAAACATCTCTGAATTCTATTTCTCCGTTCAGTCGCCTGACCTGAAGCTTACCGGAGTCAGGTACCTGTTCATTCGCATCCATTAATTTAAAAACCCGTTCGGCACTTACCATGCCCATTTGAAGTGTATTGAACCGGTCAGCCAGCATTCGGATCGGACGGAAAAGCATATTGATCAGCAGAATAAATGCAACCAGATCACCCGGACTTGCCGAATGCATCAAAACCTTGCGGCCTCCGTACCAGACCAGCAATCCAAGCGCAACGGAAGACAAAATTTCCACTACGGGAAAAAAAACCGAATAATACCAGATGGAGCGGATGTTGGCATCCCTGTGAAGCATATTGATTTGTCTGAATTTTTCATATTCCCGGTCTTCCCTGTTAAAAATCTGTACGATACTCATTCCGGTAATGTGTTCCTGCACGAATGCATTTAAGCGGGCGACCTGGGTTCTCACATCCTGAAAAGCTGACTTTACGGCATTTTTAAATAAATAAGTTGCAAAAAGCAATACCGGTATGGTGGTCAGAATCATCAGGCTGATGCTGACATTGAAATAAAACATCGTGACAATTACAACGATTAATTTAAGCAGATCACCTGTAATTTCAATCAATCCTTCGCTAAACATATCGCCTATGGTTTCGATATCCGAAACCACACGGGTTACAAGCGTTCCGATGGCCGTTGTGTCGAAATACCGGATTCGCAAATTTGAAATATGACTGAACAGACCGATCCGTATATCCCTGATGACGTGTTGGCCAACCCGTGCCGAAATATAAGAACCGGCAAACTGAAGAAGTCCTTCGAGGACTAACAGTCCTATTAACAGCAGGGTGCAGTGGAGCAATGAAACAGGGTCAGGGGTCCGTACGTAGTGGTCAATCATGTATTGCATCAACAGAACCCGCAAGGGAGAGAGAAAAGCCAGAATAAATAGAAAGCCGACCGAAAAAACGAACGGTGCCCGGTAGGGTTTTACATAGCCGAGCAGTCGCTTAAACAGCATCTATCCTGTATTTCTCTCCTTCCAGGGCCAGTACCGTGTTCTCAAAAACACTCTGGGATTCGAGCAGCAAAGGCTGGAGATCGCTATATCTGGCTGAATAGTGTCCGATCATGAGTTTTTTCACACCGGCCCTGGCAGCAACTGTTCCAGCCTCTCTGGCCGTAGTATGATAGGTTTCTTTGGCGCGTTTAAGCATTTCATCCAGGAATGTTGCTTCGTGGTAAAGCAAATCAACCTGTTTCACCTGTTCAATGACCTTTTCATCGAAACAGGTATCTGAGCAGTAAGCATAGGAGAACCTGTGTAAGGGACCTCCGGTAATCTGCTCATTTGAAATTCGCTGGCCTTCTTTTGTTGTAAAATCATTGCCTTTCTTGATTTCGTTCAGTTCAGAAAAAGGAATGGCATATTCCCTGATCGATTCCTTGCTTATTTTTCTTGGTTTATCCTTTTCACGAAACAAAAATCCTGTACAGGCAATCCGGTGATTCAGTATAATGGTGTGAACAGTGACTTTTTCGTCCTCAAAAATAAGAGCTGGTCCCTGAGTATCCATTGGATGAAAGATAAGCTTGTAATGCAAGCGGGTATCTGAATACCGGTACTGGATATCAATTATTTCTTTTAGCGGAGGAGGCCCGTATAGATGAAGGTCTGTTGTCCGGCCCAGCAAATGCATGCTTGAAAGAAGTCCCATCAGCCCGTAATAGTGATCGCCGTGCAAATGGCTGATCAGTATATGGGATATACGCTGAAACTTGATTTTGAATTTCCTCAACTGCATCTGAGTACCCTCACCGCAATCAATGAGAAAATAGCGCTCGGCAATGTTCAGAAGTTGGGCACTGGGATTGCGTTTCGATGTTGGAGTGGCAGAACTGCATCCCAAAACGGTAACTTCAAACTTCTGCATGATGTCTTTTAGGAATCTGAATTCTTTGCAAGTTCAGCAAAGAGAATATCCGCACTTTCTTTTGCAGTAGGGGCGATATTCAGAATAGTATCGAGCTGGGAAATCGTAATTAGTTTTTTAACCGCCTCCTGCAGGCCGGTGAGTACAAAAGCTCCGTTTGCATTTTTACACAGGCGGTTGGCAACCAGAATCGAACTTAGTCCGGAAGAGTCGCAATACCTGACCTCTGTTAAATCGATGATCATGTATTTTACACCGTCCGCATTAAGCACGACCAGTTCTGATTTCAATGAGGGAGCAACAGAGGTGTCCAATTTATCGCAATGAAGCGTAATCAGCGTGTACTTGGCATTTTTTGTAACAGTAAAACTCATATTTAAAGATACAATTTTTATTGATCCGTTCGTCCTGCGAGAAGATAAAGAATGGCCATGCGGATGGCCACCCCGTTTTCAACCTGATTCAGAATAATGGACTGTTTGGAGTCGGCCACATCGCTTGTTATTTCGACACCCCTGTTGATAGGCCCGGGATGCATAATGGTTATTTCCTTGTCAAGCGAATCCAGCAATTGTCTGTTAACCCCATAAAGCATAGTGTATTCCCTTAAGGTCGGGAAATAGCGGATATCCTGACGTTCCAGCTGGATGCGAAGCATGTTCGCCACATCACACCATTCCAGCGCTTTTTTCAGGTTGTATTCGACTTTCACACCCAAACTGGAAATGTATTTGGGCAGCAAAGTCGTTGGACCACAGACCATAACCTCAGCCCCCAGTTTTTGCAGGCAAAAAATATTGGACAAGGCGACCCTTGAATGCATAATGTCCCCGATCAGGACAACCTTTTTATTCTTTACCTCTCCGTATTTTTCACGAATTGAAAACGCATCCAGGAGCGCCTGGGTCGGGTGCTCGTGTGCGCCGTCACCGGCATTAATGATTTTTGCCTGAATGTGTCTGGAGAGGAATTCGGCGGCACCCGGATTGGGGTGCCGCATGACCAGCAGATCAACCTTCATGGCCAGAATGTTGTTGACGGTATCAACCAGTGTTTCACCTTTTTTGACGGAAGAACCAGAAGCTGAAAAATTCACAACGTCTGCCGAAAGCCTCTTTTCGGCCAGCTCAAAGGATATTTTTGTTCGCGTTGAATTTTCGAAAAACAGATTTGCAATGGTTGTATCCCGAAGCGATGGAACTTTCTTGATCGGCCTGTTGATTACTTCCTTAAACGTATCTGCTGTACTAAAAATAAGCTGAATATCCTCTTTGTCGAGGTCCTTTATTCCAAGCAGATGCTTTGTTTTCAGTTTAGTCAATGCTTTTTTTAATCGCTATTCTTACTCGTTTAAACGGTCTGATTTCTTAACGTCCTGACTGTTTATGGTCTCTTGTTCAACCAGCCAAACCCTGTCCTCTCCATCCGTTTCTCTCCATTCCACTTTTACCTTTTCGGATGCAACCGAATCAATTGTTTTTCCAATATATTTTGCCTGAATGGGAAGGTTGCGGCTAAGTCTTCTGTCAATTAAAACCAGCAATTCCACATCATTCGGTCTCCCGAAGGCCAGCATGGCATCGAGTCCTGCCCTGATTGTTCTTCCGGTAAACAGTACATCATCCACCAGGATAACATTTTTATCCTCGATTATAAAATTAATTTCAGTGGCATTCGGAATCAATTCCTTTTTTCTGAAATCGTCCCGGTGAAAGGTAACATCCAGGGAACCCAGTTTCAATTCTTGCTTTTTCAGGATGCCGGAAAGCCCGGCGTGAATCCTCCGTGCTAAAAAAACGCCTCTCGGCTGAAGACCGATGATGACACTTCTGGAAAAATCGTTGTGAATTTCAATTAACTGATAACAAAGCCTGGTTATGGTGAGTTCGAATGCTTTTTTTTCCAGGATCAGTTTAGGCTTCATTCATCAAGGATTTAGCAAATATAATCATTATTTTTGCAGTCACGCTGGTAGCCGATGTTTTTATCCTTGCACCTCTTTATGCATTCGCATCTCTTCATGTATTCGCTGACTACCAACTACCCTTCGGGATTTATTCTGATCTGCCTGCTGCTGGGAGTGCTCTTTTCCTTCCTGCTCTATTACAGGGATAAAAAACTGGCTGAGTTTTCCTCCGGACTGATTCTCCTGCTTGCCGCTCTGCGTTTTATAGCCATCAGCAGTGTTGCGTTTTTATTGCTTTCCCCACTGATCAAATCGGTTTCCAGAACAACTGAAAAACCTATACTGATTGTCGCTCAGGACAACTCCGGGTCTATTGTCAATTCAAAAGATTCCCTTTACTACAGGGGTGATTACCAAAAGAAAATGAATTCACTTGCGGATAAACTGAGTGCTAAGTTTGAGGTGCTCCGGTATTCGTTTGGTGAGAATGTAAGTATTGAAGACCATTACCGTTTTAATGAAAAGCAAACCGACATCACTTCGCTATTCGGTGAACTGGATAACCGTTTCAGCG
>JABDFU010000055.1 GCA_013286385.1 Bacteroidota bacterium | reverse complement strand
CCAGGAACTACGCTACAATTCAGGGAGCATACGGTATTCATTCGAAAATGAAAACATGGCCGCTTACGAGTTGAAAACACAACTCGTTTACATTCCCCAACGAACACCGAAATGGCACGGCTCCTTAAAAGACAATCTGAAATTTGCAGCCGCCCATTACCATATAAAAGGAGGAGAAAATGAACTCCTTACAACTATGATGATCATTCGTTTTGGCTTGTGGAATTTCAGAAACCACAACTGGAATGAATTGTCCTCGGGCTATAAAATGCGCTTCGAACTGGCGAGAACATTCTTAAGAAAACCAAAAATTCTTTTATTGGACGAGCCTCTGGCGAACCTAGATATACTCGCCCAGCAACTGATACTGAAAGATTTAAAAAATCTGTCCCTGAGCCTTTCCAATCCGATTGGGATCATTTTGAGTTCCCAGCAATTATTCGAAGTCGAAAAAGTTTCAGACAAAATCCTGTTCCTGAAAAACGGAAACCCAACGCATCTGGCTGAAAAAAATGAAGAAGACAAAAACCTGAGTTTTATTGAACTCGACATAGACTGCAACAAACATCAATTGCAACAGGCGATTTCAAACCTCAACATCCGAAAAATAGATTACAACGGAGGAATGTATGTACTCGAAATAGAAAATGCCGATGGATTTCATCTGGTTTTGTCGGCTCTGATCAGTAACAATATCAAAATTAAATACGCCAGAGATATTTCCCAATCCACAAAAAGGCTGTTTGTATAAACCGGTTCAGATGAAAGTTTTAAAAGCATTAAACAGGTATCTGATCGAAAATCATCCGCTGGTCTGGCATTCCAAAGCCATTCAGTTAACCCTGACCGGCATTTTATTTTGGGTGCTTTCCTTTGTTGCCGGATACGCACTGACAGGCATTTACACGCTCCAGAAGTACTCCTTTACCGATCAATACTGGCAAAGCGGTTTTGTCTTTTACCATTTGATTTTTTGCCTGATCGCACTGTCCTTTTGGGCGATTTCCTTTTACAGGAACAATGCCTGGAAAAACAATTACCCGATGCAAAAAGGATATTTTACCTTGCTTTTCTTTCTGCTTTTTGTTCCGATATCCTTAATCATCAGCCCCTACTTTCCGTTTACCTATGGATCAAAACTTAAAATAAAGAAGCTGATTGCAACCGTGAATGTTCAAAAAGACATCGACTTGCTGAACAGGGGGTTTCCTTTTATGGCCTGTTCTGTGAACGATTACCAGGAGAATACAAATTCAGAATACAGTATTACAAATCGCGTTTATCCCGACCCCTACCCTCTTAATTTCATCACTACCTATGAAGACAACAAATGGACATCCACAGAATTAAAAATAAAAGGATCAAACGGGTTGATTAATTATTCTGCTGAGAACAATGCAAAAGAAAATGCAATTGCAATCAGAGACCGTTACTACCAGGTTTATAAGTCCAAACAGATTTATCCCAATGGTGATTCCTGTAATCCCGCAGAACTGATTACAAAATTTTATCACAAAGACGAACTCGATTCCCCGGCCTACAATTCGGTATTGAATTTCTCAACCCTTTTCATCCCGGCTGACATCAGCAACGAATACGATTTGTACCGCAAAGAAAGTAAATCAGACCGCTACAAAAAAAATATTGCCCCCTTGATATACAAGTGGATTAGACACAACGACACGAACGCAATAAAAAACTGCATAACAGATTTTGCTTCTGTCTGTAACAGGTATTCGGTAAGAAACAACATCAATGCTGATTTGTTGCTTGATTACTTAAAGGGAAAGTCCTATAAAAACCTTTTTAAGACGGTTGTGTACCAGCGGGAGCCCGACTTTACTTCTGAATTAAACGATCAGGTTCCGGTTGAAGAACTGATAGCGCTTAAGGACAGGAAAAAAATAGCCGACCTTCTCGAATCAAAACATATGCTGTTTTTTCAGGAAAAAGAACTTCGTCAGCTCATCGTCAATTTTGGAGAAAGCAGGCATTCCTTTCTGAAATTAGAAACCATCGAAATTGCACTGAACTGCGCCCTGTTTCTTGTTGCCTTGTTTATCTGTTTTGAATTTACCACCCGTAAATCCTTTCTCATAAGTATTCCTGTCGCAGGCATCATTGCTATTGTTGACGGTCTTCTGTATTCATTTACCAACCGTTTTATAAATTGTTTGTTTACCACCTTCCTGGTTATTAGTTCCCTGACGCTGGTTGCGCTCTATTCTAAAAAACTGAAAAAGTCAATCCTTGCTGTTTTAATCAATTTAACTTATTTCTGTTCGCCTTTTATAGTCCTGTTTCTGATTTTGGAATACAATGAGCAGGTAAAACTTTATTCGTTTTTTGACAAGTGCAAAGGATGCATGGAGTACGGCATTAAAGATTCGGTGCTGGCTTCCCCCCTGTTTTTCATTCTCTACGCACTGGCGGGCCTGCTGCTCTTTCTTCAACTGCTGAAGAAATGGAATACCTACAAAGAATGAATTCGAACCAGGAACTAATCACTTCTTTCTACCGATCTTTTCAAAAAAAAGATTACAAAACTATGCAGGAATGTTATGCAGATACTGCCATTTTTACCGACGAAGTATTTGTTAATCTTACTGCAACCGAAGTAAAGGCGATGTGGAAAATGCTATGTGGAAATCCCGATTTAAAAATAGTTTTTTCCAATGTAGTTGCCGATGAAAACAAAGGAACGGCAGATTGGGAGGCCACGTATACTTTTTCGAAAACAAACAGAAAGGTCATCAACCGCATTAAAGCAGATTTTATTTTTTCACAGGGCAGAATCATCCGGCATACCGATCATTTTAATTTTCACAATTGGGCCGCTCAGGCACTGGGAATAACCGGAATTGTATTGGGATGGACAACATTTTTAAAAAACAAAGTACGAAAAGAAGCCAGGAAAAGACTATCTCAGCAACAGTGATGAGCCTTTCCGGGCAACAGTCATTATCCTTTCTAGGCAACGCATCCTTTCCTTGAGTTAACGCGATGTGCTCCGGGGGCATTATTGTCTACTTTAACTGCGAAATGAAACCCTTCGCAAAAATTCTTTTTGCCAGTCTCTTTACTACAGCCACGTTTTACAGCCTATCTTTATCCGCGCAATTCATTATGCATGGCCATACGGTTTCAGAAGGCGGAAGTTGTTACGAACTCACATCCGATTCATTAACGGAAGGAGGCTCGGTCTGGTACTCCAAGCTGTTTAACTTAAACCAGCCCCTGGACGTTCAATTCAGTTTGTTTCTGGGGTGCAAAGCCTACAGTGTCGGAGCTGATGGCATGGCCTTTGTTTTACAGCCCTTAAGTACGAATCAGGGTTTCACCGGAGGTGGATTGGGTTACGGAGGAATCACACCTTCACTGGATGTTGAATTCGACACCTACCAGAATCTGCCCTGGGATCCGGCCTATGCCCATATTGCCATTGAGCAAAACGGAGATTACAACCACAATGTTGTAGCAGATCTTTTGGCCGGACCGGTACAGATGTCCCCCTTGCTTCCCAACCTTCCCGATTGCAAGGTTCACCAGGCCCGAATCATCTGGAATCCAAAGACTCAAACCATCAACGTGTATTTCGACTGTAGTTTGCGTTGCTCTTACACCGGTGATATCGTAAATAACATATTCGGAGGAAATCCCAATGTCTATTGGGGATTCACAGCAAGTACAGGTGGGGCTTCCAATATTCAGGGGCTCTGTATAGAGCATACCTTTCTTCAGAACCTAAGGGATACCACCATTTGCAATGGCACGGCACTACCGTTGCAGGCCTCCGGAGGGGTGACCTATTCCTGGACACCTGCCACCGGACTCAGCTCAACTGTCATTTCCAATCCGGTTGCAACACCCAGCGTCAGTACCAAATATTATGTTACCGCAACCGACAGCTGCGGAATATCAGCACTCGACAGCATCAGCATTACTGTCGATGCCATTGCGCTCACCCCAATGAGCAACAATGTAAATTGTTTCGGCGGCAACACCGGATCCGCAAGTGTTGCAGTAAGTGGTGGCATGGGAACTCTCAATTACAATTGGCTGCCTTCAGGAGGTACCGCCCAGACAGCTTCAAGTCTTATCGCCTCCGACTATTCTGTAACAGTTAGCGACAGCAACAACTGCAAAACAACAAACGTTATAACTATTACCCAGCCAGCCTACCCTTTGCATATGACTGTTGCAGGACTGAGTACAGCCTGCAGCGGAAGTTGTGACGGTCAGGCCGTGGTGATACCGGCGGGAGGCACTTTGCCCTATACAGCCATTTGGAGCAATTCGGTGACCGGCCTTAGTATAAACGGCTTGTGTTCGGGGACCTATTCCTTAAGCATCAGCGATGCAAGCGGATGCACCAGGGACAGCAGCATTTTTGTTCCTGAACCCACAACCATCCTTTTAACGCCCTCTTCCACAAACGCCATATGTAACCAGGGACAGGGATCCGTCAGTGTCACAGTTACAGGAGGTTCACCCGGACCCGGATACGCTTACTTCTGGAGTAACGGATCAACCTCGCTCACAGGAACGGTGTCAGGCGCCACTCTTCAGATTTCAAACGCAGCAGCAGGTACCTATACTATAACAATTACTGACCAGAACAGTTGCAGCACAACCACCGAGGCAATCATTACCCAGCCCCCTGCACTTTCCATAGCTGCGATTCCGTCTTTGCATGCCTGTATCGGACAAAATTCAACTCTTACCGTTGATCCTTCTGGCGGAACCCCACCATATACCTTTAACTGGAACCCCGGCGTGATAGGCGGAACCAGCATTACCGTTAATCCTTCTGTCACTTCTACTTACACCGTTACCGCAAGCGATGCCAATGGTTGCGAATCTCCCGGTCAGACTGTCCGTATAAATGTGAATCCCCCGTTGCTGGCTGAGATCGCTCCCCTGAACTCGGTATGCCCTGGAACCACAGTTACCTTGCAGGGCCAGGCAGCAGGCGGCGACAGCCTTTACACCTATACCTGGCTTACCACTCCAGCTCAGAACAATCCCAGCCTGACCCTGGTTGTCGATTCCCAGATGACCTGCAAACTGGTAGTATCCGATGGATGCGGAACACCTGCTGACACTGCTCTTCTTACACTAAACGTAAATACGGTTCCTGTTGTAAAATTCACGGGCAACCTGTTGGCGGGTTGCCCTGATCTCTGCGTTGATTTTACCGACAAAAGTACCATAGCCAGCGGAAGCATCGCACAGTGGAACTGGAACTTCGGTGACAGCAGCTCAACTGTTCAGAATCCTCATTCCTGTTTCAAAACCCCCGGCCATTATTCAGTTACCCTGACTGTAAAGTCAGACAAAGGTTGCAGCACATCAGACAGCATTTCACAAATGATTACAGTTTATCCAAAACCCGTTGCGGCATTTTCCTATGCTCCACAAACGCCAACTGTAATTGATCCGGTTCAGCTCACCAACCAATCCACCGGAGCAGTTTCCTGGATGTGGAACCTCGGCGACCCGGGTAACCTTGCAGACACAGTTACTACAGCCGTTGAGAACCCGGTTCACAACTATTCCCAGACCGGCAACTACTGCGTTTTGCTGACCGTTGCAAATACGCAGGGTTGTGTAGACACTGTTCAGCATTGCATCACTGTCATTCCCGAATTCACATTTTACATTCCCAATACCTTTACACCCAACGGAGACGGACACAACGACATCTTCAACGGAAGCGGCATTGGAATAAATACCTATAAGATGATGATTTTCGACAGATGGGGAAGCGTACTTTTCTCAAGTCAGGACCCCAACTCCGGCTGGAACGGAACCACTATTGGAGGCTCAGACGTTGCCAAACAAGACATTTATGTTTATCAGTTTGAAATTACCGATGCCTTCAACAAATACCACACGTACAGCGGTCAGGTTCTGCTGATGAAGTAACTACCTTTTAGTGCACAAAGGCTATCTGATAGATGCTGGGCCACATTTTACCGGTGATGTAAATCTTGTCCGAATCCTGATCAAAGGCAATACCGTTCATTTCCATCGCTTCAGGATATTTTGCTTTGGCCATTGAAAACAAATTCGACAAATCGAGAATACCGACTACATCGCCGTCCCCGGGATCGATTTTAACAATGTAATTCCTGGTCCAGATATTCGCGTAGAGGTATCCGTTGATGTACTCCAGTTCATTCAGATTGTCCTCAGCGTATCCCTTGTTGTTCACAGCAAGGGTCTTGACTACATTCAATTTTTCAGGATCGAGGTAGGTCAACACATTTGTCCCGTCACTCATGATCAGCGAAGTTCCATCGGTGGTAAACCCCCAACCTTCCTTATTTTGAAATGCAAAAGTTCCCAGCTTTTTAAATGTGTTCGCATCGTAAATAAATCCGATCTGATTTTTATACGTCAGCTGATACACCTTGTTCTTTAAAAAAACAATTCCCTCCCCGAAATACGTTTCACGGTCAAGCTCAGCCTTGGTATCTATCTTACCCGTTTTGCGATCAACCACTCCGAACAAAGACCGCGTCTGAGGAAGATTACCCGTTGCACCTGTACTCTCAAACAATTGCTTGTTGTGAAAAAGCAAACCCTCCGTAAAGGAATTTGTATCGTGCACAAGAGTTTTCACCAAAGTATAAGGTATCGTGGGTACAGCCTTTTCTGCCTTTACAGCCTCAGCCGGTTTATCGACCGGCTGAACATCGCTGCTGCAGGCTTCCAACAATACAATAAGAAGAGCAACTAAAAAAAACAGCCCCTTGCACAATTCTGATTCTAACCCCAATCCAGATTCAGATTTCAAAAAAATTTCAGTCTTCATTACCATGTTAGTATTGCCCTGTTAATATTACCATGTTATTTTATACTCTTTTATAATCTTCCCTTTATCATCATACTCTGTCCAATTGCACCCATCGCAGAGCTTGCCTTCCTTGTAACAGCAGTCAGAAATTTTATACCCATTCTCATCAAAAAACTTCCAATCCCCATCTTTTTGAACAGCACGGTTTTTAGGTTTCAGATGAATCCCTGCAAAATTACGCTGCTTCCATACGGTCTTGGCATAACCTTCGTCTCTCAACTTGCCGTTCATATCGAATTCTTTAATATAAAACAAGCCAATGTGATCGGTTCTGTAGGTCTTTGAAATAATACAATTGGTCACCGAATCAGAATGCATATACGTTTTGCGGTGAATCTTCATCCGGACATCCTTGCAATACATATGGAGATCTCCCGGAATTTCTTCCTCCACAATTACCGAATCCTGAACCTTCTTTTGTCCGAAAGACAAAAGATTGAAAAAAATAAACGTAGCAGCAAGAATGTTTTTCAAAATCTGGTGTCTTCAAAATCTAAACCGAGGCAAAGTTCTTATTTTTTTGCAATTCCCGAAAGGTTGAGCAATTCATTAAGGGTTTTCCAGTTACGGGTAGTAGCAGAACGTTTGAGTTTGTTTTCAAAGAAGGAGTTGCTCAGTTTGGTATTTCCATATCCATTAGGACAATGCAGATAAACAGCATTTTCAACAATCTCAAATTCATCAGGAGCAAAATTCAGATCTTTCAGTTGAGCAGCGCTTGCATCTGGCTTCGTGGAGCCTTTCGCACCAGGCAGATCATACAGAAAAGTAACATGAAGCTTCAGCAAATCTATTTGCTTTCGTTTCAGAAACGGATTCGTTGCAATCACCCTCTTCAATTCGCTCTGCTCAAGTACAAGCACAGGCACTTCAAAGCCGAAGTTCAGTTGAATCTGTTTGCTGATCTGTTTTTGCAAAGCTGGCTTGGCTTCCGGTTTCGCCTTGAAAACCACATTACCGCTCTGGATATAGGTAGTAACGTCTTTAAACTTCAGGCCTTCGAACATGCGCCGGAGAGCGTCCATTTTAATCAGGTTATGCCCGCTCACATTAATGCCCCTTAACAAGACAATGTATTCAGCTAAGGACGAAGATGTCTTGGAAATCGGCTTACTCAATCGAACAGAACCCGGATTAAATTAGAGACTTATGCTTAAAGTCCTGGATGATGCTCTTGATTTCGTAATAGTCCTTGTTTTCGATCGCCCCCTGAAGCAGCTTTTGCTGCTGTTCTGTAATCAGGATATTGGTTTCCCCAAGATGAAGGGCCTGGTAAACAAGAGATCTCCCCTTAAAACCCTTTACCAGCATTTCGTGTATTGTTTTCAACCGATCTGTTCTCTTTGTTGTTTTAATTTATTAATTATTGCAGTGTTCAACGAAGAACAAGAGCAAAAAGTTTCAGGATTTCGACAACAAATATTATTTAGACTACAGTTTCAGATTTTGCAACGCTCAATGCAAAAATCGGTGATAAAAATCGGTATAGTTGGCAGCACGCTAGGCTACGGCTCATAAAAAAACCCTGCCTTATAAGGGCAGGGTTTAGTTCTAACCGACGAGCGGAAGACCGGTCTCGAACCGGCGACCTTAACCTTGGCAAGGTTACGCTCTACCAACTGAGCTACTTCCGCTTTTATCGTCCGAACTGCCTTGTTATCAATGAGTTCAGAGGTTATTGGTACTGTTATTTCTTCAATTTCTTGCGTTTCTGGAGTGCTGTGTTTTCGTGCAAAAGGGCACATTTGGGCACATTTGGCAGCATGACTATAGCACTCCAGCACTCCAGCTATAGCACTCCAGCGGTGCTCAAAAAAAGAAGAAAATGATGGTCAAAGAACTGTCCCGAAACCGCTGAAAACAGGTTTGGGAAGACAAAAATAGGAGAATTCTGTAAAGGCAGGGCAAAAAATGTGGAAAATGTTGTGGTTTTATATGGATTGGGGTCGTTTTTCGGAGGACTGTGCTCTTTCACAAGGTGGAATTTGAACTTTTAAAGGCATAACTTAGTTCAGGCAATAACGAACCCTTGAAACCGTTTGAAGGTTGTTGCAAAAAAGAAAACGTGATGAGAAAAATCGTAATTGTTTCTGTTTTTCTTTTATTCATTTCGTTTAAAGCGAATGCTCAATGGGTTGCCCAAACGTCTGGTACAAACCAGTCATTAAATTCTACCTATTTTATTTCTGCAACACAGGGATGGGCTGTCGGTGACAACGGAACAATTTTAACAACAGCCAATGGCGGTGTAACGTGGAGTCAACAAAGCTCTGGTACAATACAAAATCTAAAATATGTATGTTTCATTTCTTCAAACCTGGGATGGGCAGTTGGAGATGGCGGAACTATTTTAGAAACCAATAATTCGGGCTCAAATTGGAACATGCAAACCTCTGGCACATTGAACGATTTATCTTATTTCTGTTTCATTTCTCCTTCACAAGGATGGGCAGTAGGAGGAAATGTTATTTTGACAACTAAAAACGGAGGAAGTACATGGAGCTTACAATACACTGGAACAAAAGTTTATTTAAATTATGTCAATTTCACTACCGCCACTGAAGGATTGGTTATTGATGGCGAATATGGAAAAACATTAACAACCACTAATGGAGGCAATAGCTGGGATGTAAAATACTCATCTGGTGTTTCTACTTATGGTATAAATTCTCCGTTTTTTATCTCCCCTTCACAAGGTTGGGCAGTCGCAAATTACTATAGCAACATTCAAATGTCATATATTGAAGCAATTCTTAATACCTCAGACTCTGGAAATTTTTGGTCAGAACCTTTTAATTATCAACCACCTGGAATCCCCACCTTTAATTCCGTGTATTTTTTTTCTCCATCACAAGGATGGGTTGTAGGCTCTGGTGGTTTAATTTTATCAACGGCTGACAGCGGTAAAACTTGGAATACTCAATCATCTGGAACAAATAAGGAATTAGGGTCAACTTTTTTCACTTCACAGTCAGAAGGGTGGATTGTAGGAGATAGTGGCACAATCCTTCATACCACTAACGGAGGAAATCCCACGGGCATCCCCGAAATAATAGACAATATACATTTCAAAATCTTCCCCAATCCAGCTTCCTATACTGTAACGGTCAAATCCTCAATAACCAACCCCTACAACCTTCAACTCCTGAACCTTCTCGGTCAGGTTGTGTGCAATCCAGTCATTGTTACAGGTCAGGAATTCACTCTTGACGTGAGCGGTCTGCCAAAAGGCATCTACGTCATCCAGCTCACAGATGTTCAGAACAACACAGCAGGCAGGCAGAAGCTGGTCGTTCAATAACCCCAATTCAAGCAACTTAAGGGTTCTGGAGCCTTTTGGAGGGTTTTCAGTGACATCCTGCCAGAAACCAATGAAAATAATTAATCACTGAAACACAGCTCCTCCCGACAATTTAAACTTAATCCAAAATCCCAAAGCTAATAATCCAATGGTCAGAATAGAATAACCAACTTTTCCCAGTACAGTCATACCAGGAAAAGCGAAAAAGTACAGAAGGAGAAAAAGACCTACAACCAAAATACACATTACCAAAATGTATAAAAACTTGCCTGAAATCTTATTGTGAGGTTTCAATTCTGCATTTCTGGTCAATGTTTTTAATTTAATTGATGGATTTAATTGTTCCGCATCTTTTCCTTTGAAAATGAAACTTGTTTTCACATCACTTATCTGAATGCTGGATTTTTCGGTAGAAGCAACCAATTCAGTTTCGGCTTCTGTTTCAGGCTGATTTGCCAGCGAGGTTTCCGTCTTTTCTGGAATGGACTGTACACACTCTTTTTTATTCTGCGAGGCGGACACAGTTTTTTCAGGTACAGGCATCCTGTTTTTCCATTCAATATGGTAGCCCGAAGAATAAAGCTTCTTGTCCATTGAGCAGGACGCAAGCGTCACCGTCAGGACAATTGCCAACAGAAAAGGGATATTTGTTTGGAGAAATTTCAAAATCAAATCTTTATTTTACTCTTCTTCATTTCTAAAACCAATTTCTCAGGAATCTCCCTGCAGCCACAGTTCTTCTGATGAGCAAGATGCCATTTTATCCGCTGCTGAATGTTGGCGTTCTTGGGCATTCTGTTTTTGGAGTTCCAGAGGGCGTTAATTTTCATTCAAAACACTTTAATTTTCTTTTCCAAAGAAGAATCAGTGTGGATTTTGCTCCTGTAGATTTTTCCGTATTTATCTTCAAGAATAGCGACACATCTGAATAATTTCTTTGGCTTATCTGTTTCAGATATACTTATTTCAAATTTGGCTGACTTTATAAAATTATCTCCAAAGCCATTAGCTACAAGCTCCTTTTTAATGGTTTCCTGCAGTCTATCAAGGTAAGCTGTAATCGGATTGATTTCCAGTAATTTTGGATTAACAGTTTTAGTTAGAATATTAATTTCAATATCAGCTACATTTTTTTCATCCGCTGCACACCATATCCAGTCAGCCATATAGCCCTTCTTAAAATAAAAAAGTGTGCTAAAATATTGTTGAACCAAATTATATGGCAACCCGTTTAGGTTTCTCTTTTTCGGCATAGGGTAATCCCAAATTTACCCCAATTCCCTTATCCCACAACTCCCGACCCTTGGAAATTACCTGAAGTTCCTGAAGATGCTGAATTTTGAAGGAACAATAAAAGGCTGAAAAATCAGTTATAGGGCTGATGAAATGGACTGTACTGCTGTTCTTGTCTCCTGTCTTGATTACCACCCTGTTAATGGGACAGGAAAATATTCAGAAAAATAAAAAGATATTTTATTCACTCGGTTTTTCCGCTCCATTCTGTGATTTTACAGTCAGTCCTGTTCAGATAGCTAAATATTCAGAGACCATTCAGCAATACGGGTCTGTCCCAACAACAGGAAGTGGAACAGGCTATTTCAGATATACAGGAAACTCAATCACTGAAATTTCCCTTGGTTTAAGGTACAATCTTATTGAAATGTCTGAAAACAGGGCATTTGGAATAAGTGCCTTCCCTACAATTGGATTGTCTTATATTAATGTCTATTCCTATATGCCTACATTACCAATTGAAACATACTCAAGCGGTTATGGGAAGGCTGATTTACCAATCTTGATTGAATATGATTTTGGTACAGGCTCAACAGCATCAGCACGTGAAAATGGAGGCGGGTTTATAGGAATGGGAGTTGACTATGTCATACTTCCATTTTATACACAGAGATTTATTAACAATCAAAATATTCCTGTTATCCCAAAATTTTCATATTACCTTTTTGCAATTAAAGCGGGATGCAGGTATGTGAACAAACGCAACAGGTTAAATGAAGTAAATCTTTTATTGGCATTTGGGAGCTCGAATTCTCTTCCAGCAAACAGCATTGCAACCGAACTTGTTGGTTCAACTTTTAATATTCGGGTGTCCTGGATAAAAATTCTAAAAATTTAATGGCTGGTAAAATCCAAATTACCATCATATTACTGACTTTAACTTTCTGTTCTTTCTCACAGGACAGCCTAAAAGTTAAAAGAGATTGGTCTGACTTCGGTTTTGGAACAGTTTCAAAGGGCTTCTTCAAAAGTTCAGCAGAGGCTGTGAACTTCACACTGAATTATAACAAACAAATTGGGAACGCATACTATCAGGCAGGTATTAATGCAGATTTACTTACAGTTGACCCTTATTTGTCAGCCATCTACGTTGGCATCGGAAAAAGACTGTACAATAGATTTTATTTGCTGAGTGGATTTATTTCCCCTGCAATAATGTGGGGCAACAAAGAAGAAAATGGGGATGAGTTTAAAAGTGCTCCGTTTACAACAGTTGGATTATCCGTAAGTGTACAGTGCATATTCAAACCGTTGAAGGATTTGGGTTTGGGATTTGAGCTTTATTCAAACCTGAATTTCGTTCAGAGCACGTCAGGTGTGGTTCTTGTAATCAACCTTTCAAACGGGAAATAAACGCAACCTCACAAACCCAAGCAAATGCCAACCCAATTCAAGCAACAGAAGGGTTTTGTTGCCTCTTGGATGGTTTGAGGGGAATGACAGTGGAAATTATCTGGAATTCTGGAAAGGGTTATCTTTAGAAAGCCATTCAAAATAACGTAAATAACCGAAGGAAAAACATTACAATTATCGGAATTGTCAGAATAAGAGTAATTACTTTCTTTCTGATTTCAACCCGAATTTTCCAGTTACCTATAATTCTACTAAATGCTATCACGGAAAAAAGAAAAGATGCTAATGTCAACGGAATAAAGTAGGTAAAATTGAACCAAAAATTATTAGGAGCACTGTGAGGAACAACACCGAAGAATTCATAACGATAATAATTCAAAAACAGTGCTGTAGCCAACAGGAGTACTGATAATATTGCCAAGCCTAAGTCCCAGTTCTGTTTACGACTGCTCATCTATCCATCAATTTTATTTGACCAAACCGTTTCCTTTTTAATTAATTTTGAAATATCACGGTTAGGAAATTTACCGAATACTTCTTCTACATCCATCCAATTCTTTACATGAATTAAATCAATTCCGATTTGAAAACTCGTTTTGAAATTGTAGGTCAAATCAACATCAACCAGAATTTCCATTGTTGAGCTTTCATGGGGAAGCAATTTCAATAGTACAGGGATGTTCTTATTGCAAATTTCTGAATTAACTCGAACAAACCTTGCATCAGCCTTATAAATTTCGGAGGTAGAACAGGACATATTAAAATACTTCAATGTATCATTCGTATTATTTGTCAGCGTAGTCATTAATTTCAAAGTCTTGCTTGTCCTGCTACTGTCAAGATATTTCGGAGCACCGATTTGCACCACCTTTAATGAATATTTTTCAGCTTGCTGTGGTGTAAAAGCAAGGAATACTATACAAATACTGAAAATAAACAGCCACAATACCTTCATCAACCAAATTTAACCCAATTCCTCCTTCCAGCAACTCCTGACCATCAAGAATTCCAGAAAGGGCTATATTTGGGATATGAGGAAGGTGTTTACAATATTGATTGTTTGCTTGGCTGTGGCTGGATTTGGGCAGACAAATCAAAACTTTATCAGAGTAAATTTCCTGTACGGTTCTAAACCAATAAGAAAGTTTAAAGACGAACCGAAATATATGGGCGGTCTTCACGGAGGACACGTAACCATAGATGTAGATAGCACAGACTGCGGTTTCGCTCCAAAGGGAAAGCTTCACGTTTTCGCTCACAAGAAATCAATCCACAGTAGTTTCGGGTCAAAAAATACACATGGAAAGCCTGGATTATGGGACGGTTACAAATACGCTTCAGTTACAATTCCAGTAACGCAGGCACAGCATGACAAGATTGTTGAAATTCTGTCTGGATATTGTGGTCAAACACCATACGACTATGCCTTCTTCGGAATGCGGTGTGCTTCTGCCACCCGTGATATATTGGGACAGGTCGGAATAATGGGAAAGCATAAAAGATTGAATTACATCTTGACCACATTTTATCCGAAGAAACTTCGGAAACGATTGTTCCGACTTGCAGAAAAGCATAACTGGTATGTCATAAGGCAGGATGGTAGAACATCACGGAAATGGGAAAAGGATTGAAAGGCATAGTCCTGCTCCTGGGCGGTACAATCATGTAATGGATTTGGGTTAACTTTGATAAACATTAAAATCATTAAATGGCAATTGGATTTCCAGAAAGTGTCAGAACCAAGACAGGGATGTACCTCGGCAACAATGAAGGTAAAGGCATTATTAACCTCATCTGCGGACAGGTAAAGGACTGTATAAGCCTTTGCCAAAATGAAAACCTGTTCGTTGAAGTTTCCATTCTAACCAATGGCAAATTCACAATGAAGTTCAATTCCAAAACTGACCTTTCGCCATTTTTCAAAGATTTTAAATCAGAAAGAAAGCCCTACAAAAATTATCATACGATGGTTCTTGCAGGAGTCGCAAACAAACTTGAGATTTTAACCAAAAAATGCAAAGTTCATTATTTAAAAGGAGTATTGAAATCGCCATTCTTTTCCAATGCTGACAATTCAAAATCGGTAACGCTGAATTTTAATTTGGATAATGCTGTTTTTAAGGACACGAATGTTGAT
>JABDFU010000054.1 GCA_013286385.1 Bacteroidota bacterium | reverse complement strand
CCCGCCGCAGCAGGAGCAGCTCCCGCTGCTGGTGCGAAAGGCGCCCCAGCCCCCGCCGCAGGCGCGAAAGCCCCTGCAGCCGGAGGAAAGGATGCTCCCAAGAAAGACGAGGCCAAGAAGAAATAGCGAATCGCTGATCAAAGCAATGAGCGCCTCCGGATTTCCGGGGGCGTTTCTTTTATCAGACATCTAGTATCTTTGTGGGATGAAGTTTTTAATTGCCGGTCTTGGCAACATAGGAGAGGAATACGAAAATACCCGGCACAATATTGGCTTTTCGGTTGTTGAGGGGCTTGCGGAGGAGTGGGGTCTGAAATTCGAAACCGATCGTCTGGCCTCCAGGGCCGACTATAAATTCAAGGGGAAAACGGTTGTGCTGATCAGACCGAGTACGTTTATGAACCTCAGCGGAAAGGCCGTCAACTACTGGCTTCAGGCCGAAAAAATTACGGTACAAAATTTGCTGGTGGTCACCGATGATATCGCGCTTCCGTTCGGGGCAATCAGGATAAAGGCTGGCGGAAGCGATGGAGGACATAACGGGCTGAAGAGTATTCAGGAAACGCTAGGCACAGCCTCTTATGCGAGGCTAAGGTTTGGGGTGGGTAATGAATTTGCCAAAGGGCGGCAGGTGGAGTATGTGCTTGGAAAATGGAGCGCAGAGGAGGAAAAGCTGCTTGCGCCCCGTATTGAAATGGCTGTGGAAGCCATCAAGGCTTTTCCCACAATTGGTATTGACCGTTGCATGAATGCGTACAACAATAAATAGCAGTATTTTCAAAACGCCATTCCTGTTGGCATTTTTCGTTTTGGTTGTGCCAGGACGCTCGTGCGCTCAGTTTAATTATCCGAATAATTTCGGAGTGGGTGTAAATGTGCCCGTTCTTCTATCGATCTACGGACTGCCCGTGACCCCTGCTCTGCAGCTCGATTACCGTCACGAATTCATGATGCACACCCGAAGTTATTACCGCGACAAAAGCTGGGAGTTGAGGGCTGGTTTGGGCGTATCAGAATTGCCCCGCACGTATATGTACATGCTCAACCTTGGTTTTCAGTACAGTTACAACCAGACCGATTACCTGCAGGCCTGGGGCATGGACCTGATTGGTTTCATGACCCAGTTCCCGCTCAACACAGATGTGATTTTAGGTATACATCCCACGGGTCAGGGGGAGGGTTATGGAATAGGTTTGTTTTACAAATTCGGAAGGCGCATCAATGATCACTGGTCGGTCACAGCCGAGGTCGGTATGGCTGCAACCATGGACAATTACACGGTCTGGTATTTCAGCGACCCGTCGGTCTGGCACGTTGGCTTTACGCCTAACATTGCGCTTTACAGGGCGAATGTTTCAGTGAATTACCATTTTTAGTATTGCCGTTCGCTTAGCTTATTGGGTATAGGGTGTTTTCGCTCACAGCCCCAAAAGGGTATATACCAACCGCGAAAATTTGAATTAAATAGGCTAATTTAGCCCAATGACAAGGGTATCGTATTGTTCCTTGCCATTAACCATTAAACCTGTAAAAACCCCGGGAAAAAGGAATTTCTTGGCAATTCCAGATAGGCTTGTATTTCATACAACCTACGAAAAATTTAAAAGACTTACCTTCGATATATGAGAGTGAAATTGCTTTTTGTTCTTGTTCTTGTTCTTGGGTTTTTTACCGCCGGAAGTGCAATCGCTCAGGACATTAATTTTTCTCAGTTCAATACTTCGTCTTTGTATGTAAATCCGGCTTTTGCCGGAACCTCAGGTGATTGCAGGGCTTCCCTCATCTACCGTGATGAGTGGCCCAATATATCAAGCGGGTACCAGACCGCTTATTTTTCGTATGATCAGCCGGTTGCATTTTTGAAGGGCGGTTTGGGTTTTAATTTTTACAATGATGTTGAGGGTGGCAATTTAAGGACTGATGTCGGAAATTTGATGTATTCAGCATTGATCCCGGTTTTAAAAGACCAATTTGCGATTCGACCGGCAATTGGATTTGGATATGGACAGTCTTACCTGAATACGGCAAATTTAACCTGGGACAATCAGTGGAATGGTTTTTCGTACGCAGGAACAGTGCCTGTCCTGAAACCGAGTGTAGGATATTTTAATGTTATGGCTGGTCTTTTGATTTATGGGAAGGGATTTTATGCCGGGGCTTCATTCGATCATCTGAATACGCCAAACGAATCTTTTTACACAGGGACAACCGATTATCTTAACACAAGGCAAACGTACATCTTTGGTTATACCTTTGGGCATGACAGCTCTAGCAAGTTTTCGGTTACGCCGAACTGTATGTTTGTAAAACAGGGAGCGGCGAGCGAATTGCTTGCAGGCCTTACTGCGAAATACAGGTATTTTCTTTTGGGTTTTGCTTACAGGGTAAATGATGCCGTGATCTTTGAAGCCGGATTTCAAAATCGTTTCCTGAGGATAGCCTATAGTTTTGATTATACAATTTCAAATTTAACGGAGGCTAATTCAGGCGGGGCGCAAGAAGTTTCGCTGACCTGCTGGCTGCACTACAAGAACGCGAAAAAATTGCCGATTACGCTTAGTCCACCTGCGTTTTAGTTTAATCACCGGGATCGGTGCTTACAGGTTCGTCGGCTACAGACTCTTGAGCGCCTTCTTCATGCTCACTTTCTCTTCCACAATCTCCTGTAGTTTATCTGTCGCAACCCGTTCCTGCTTCATGGTATCGCGGTGACGAATGGTGACCGTATTAAAGTTGGCTGAGGAGGCGTCGACCGTTTCGTGGTCGACGGTGATGCAGAAGGGTGTGCCGATGGCGTCCTGGCGGCGGTAGCGTTTGCCTATGCTGTCTTTTTCGTCGTAGTGGCAGAGGTGGTCGAACTTCAGGACGTTCATGATTTCGAGAGCCTTTTCGGGGAGCCCGTCTTTTCTGACCAGAGGGAGGACGGCTGCCTTAACCGGAGCTAAAAATGCCGGGAGGTTGAGAACATCCCTGATGCTTCCATCTTCAAGGGTTTCTGTCCTATAGGCGTGCGATATCAAAGCCAAAAACATGCGGTCGAGTCCTATCGAAGTTTCAACTACATAGGGTACATAGCTTAAGTTTTGTTCGGGGTCGAAGTACTGCAGTTTTTTTCCACTGTGTGCTTCGTGGCTCTTGAGGTCAAAGTCAGTGCGGGAGTGTATGCCTTCGAGTTCTTTGAAGCCGAAGGGGAATTCAAATTCTATGTCGCAGGCGGCGTTGGCGTAATGGGCGAGCTTGACGTGATCGTGAAAGCGGTATTTGGTTTCGGGCAGACCCAGTGAGCGGTGCCACTTCATGCGGGTTTCTTTCCAGAAAGCGTAAGCTTGCATCTCGCTTCCGGGTTTGACAAAATACTGCATTTCCATCTGCTCGAATTCACGCATTCTGAAAATAAACTGACGGGCTACAATTTCGTTGCGGAAGGCTTTGCCGGTTTGGGCGATGCCGAAGGGGATTTTCATGCGTCCGGTTTTCTGGACGTTCAGAAAGTTGACAAAGATTCCCTGTGCCGTTTCGGGGCGCAGGTAGATGGTGCCTGAGTCTTCGCTGACCGATCCCATCTGGGTGGAGAACATGAGGTTGAACTGACGAACGTCTGTCCAGTTGCGTGATCCGCTTACGGGGCAAACGATTTCGCAGTCGATGATGATTTGTCTGACTTCGGCCAGGTCGCCTGCGTTCAGTGCGGTTTTGAAGCGGTTGTTGATCTGCTCAATCTTTTTCTGATACTCTGTTACGCGGGGATTGGTTTCGCGGTACATTTTGGGATCAAAGCTTTCGCCGAAGCGCTTGGCCGCTTTTTCGATTTCTTTTTCGATCTTTCCTTCGATCTTGCTTACGTGCTCTTCGATGAGCACGTCGGCCCGGTAGCGTTTCTTGCTGTCTTTGTTGTCGATCAACGGATCATTGAATGCATCTATGTGACCCGAAGCTTTCCAGGTGGTGGGATGCATGAAGATGGCAGCGTCTATGCCGACGATGTTTTCGTGCAGCAGGGTCATACTTTTCCACCAGTATTCGCGAATGTTTTTTTTGAGTTCTACGCCCAGTTGTCCGTAGTCGTAGACGGCACTTAAGCCGTCGTAAATTTCTGAACTGGGGAATATGAAACCGTATTCTTTGGAATGGGATATGATATTTTTAAAGAGCTCTTCTTTATTGACAGGAATTTGTTTTTCAGTTGCTGTCATCACTTTACTTTGGATAGTCTTCATTTATTTTCTGCTGATTAGGAAACTGATACGATTCGTCTGCGGCCGCCCTTGCCCAGACCAGGCTTTTGCCGGTTCCTTTGCAGGCGTAGGCAAACACGGTGTCCTTGGGCGCAACGCCTAAAAACTTAGCCGTTCTCCACCATTTGGCATCTTCCTGCACGCCGATGAGTATATCAAGTTTCCTGGCTGAGGTGTTGACATAACATACCGTGAAGGTGTCGGGACTGTTTCCACAGTCTTTGCATTTGGCTCCCCATTTGCATTTTTCTTTTATTTTGACAACAAGATTTTTGAGGTCGTTATCATCCTGTAGCAGCGTAAAGGCCGAAAGCAGAAAGAGCGGTGCCGCCAAGGTCAAGATTAAGAGTAATTTTTTCATTTTTAAGAAGTTTTAAAGTTAAATCTTTTCCCCTATTCGCTAATCGCTCTATTTACAACGGTTATTGCTTAAAATTATTTTGGCTTCGCTGTTTCCTTTCTTTTTTGAGTAATGCCAGTCTTTGCAGGCTCCGTCTTCGTCACCCAGGCCTTTTTTAGCCCAACCCCGGTTATTGTACGCATCGTAATCATCGGGCTTGAGTTGTATGGCCTTGTCGAAATCGGCCATGGCTTCTTTGAATTGTTTGAGTTTGTTTTTTGCACTTCCACGGCTGACGAATGCGAATTCTTCATCGGGTTTGAGGTTGATTACTTTTGTGAGATCTTCTATGGCGCCCTGGTAGTTGCCGGTCTGACTGTAACAGAAGGCGCGTTTTAAATACACATTGAGGTTTTTGGCATCTTTTTCTTCAGCCGAGTTCAGGATGGGGATGGCTGCGGCGTATTCTCCGTTGCCTATTTTTTCCTGGGCTTTTTTCACAAGCGCATCGGCTTCTTCCTTGCCGGCCGGTTGGCCGGGTTTTTGGGCGAATCCGCTCAGCGGTAAAACAAACAGCAGGCTAAGGGCAAAACATGCGAGTGTAATTTGAAATTTCATCAGGGTGGGTTTTAGCGTTCGAATGGTTTATTGCTTTTGTATTTGGGGTCTTTGAAGGAAAGCAGCAGGTGTTCAAAGGCATGGATGAGACCCATCTGGGTTTTTTTGTCGCAGTCAATAGGAATACTGATGCGGGAGAATTGGCCCCGCGTTTTGGGAACAAAAATTACACGTTCAATACAGTCCTTGGCAGCACATTTTAAAAGAATGGCTTTTTCATCTGGTGCGTAATCTACGTTGTCTCCGTTCAGGTCTTCGAAGGGTACTCTGTCGTTGCGTATGACTTTCCCTTTTTCGTAAAAGTCGATGTACATTTCGCCTCTTACGTTTTTGATTTTAGCGATGCCTGCAATTTTCTCGTTGATGTAGCTGATGGCGTCATCGACCGTCAGGTTTTTGGTTGTCTGGGCAATGCCGGATAGGGTAAATGAGCTAAAAAACAGTGCAACCAGTAGAAAATGATAACTTTTTTTCATAATTTCCGTATACAAATCTATACTATTTTTTGAAATTTACTATGGGCTCGTTAAGGCAAATAGCGGTGTTTTTGCTTATTTTTTCGATGAATACGGCTTTTACCGGTCGTATTTGGGCTCAGACTGAACCCCTTAGGGTGAAGTATAATTTTTACATCGATGACGGTGACAGGGCCGGCTCTAAGCTTGATATTGAAAAGGACGGCAAGCGCTGGAAACAAAATGACGGAGCTACTACCAAGGGTTATATTGATTTGGATTACCAGCACGAGTATGTGCTTAAATTTTCGAAGCCTGGATTTATTACCAAAATGATAGCCGTTTCGACCAAGGTTCCCAAGGATATGCTGAAGGACGGTTTTGAGCCGCTGTTGTTTGATGTGACGATTTTCAGGCAGTACGACGGGGTTAATATCGTTGTGTTTACGCAGCCTGTTGCCAAATACGACTACAGAGCCGACAAGGATGATTTCGGATACGATACGGATTACAACAAACAGATTCTTTCGGATGTGAAAAAGGCCGAGGATGAATTGAAATTAAAGCACAAGGAAGACAAGAATTTTGCGGATAAGGCGAATGCCCGGGCGAATCCTCCGGCTAAAAAACCGGATGACGAAACGGCCGGTAAGAAGGGGAAAGAAGGGGATCCGGTAAACGATGATGGTACGAATAAGAAAGCAAAAGAGGGAGATCCGGGACCGGATGAAAAAACCGGCAAAAAGGCAAAGGAGGGAGACGGAAAACAAATTGTCGCCAAGACGGATGATACGCCTCGTCTGATGTTGAACCCCAGGACTGAAGATGCTGATCGTAATTCTATTACTGCGAGAACCGAAGATTCTGACAAGCGCAGGGCAAATCTGAAAAGCCGCACTGAGTATGATAGTCAGGCAGGTGGAATAGCGGCACTGATGGCTGACAACCATATTGAAAGGGAATATATTGAGGGGAACCGAAGGGTAACTGAAACGACCGTTGTTCGAAACGGACGCACGTTTGTGTATAAAAAAATAGTGTATGTATGGGGTGTTTATTATTTCAGGGACGGCGTAAATATTACCCAGCCGAGCTATATTCAGGAAGCACTTTAAACAGGCTCTTCGTTTATGGATTTTCACTCATTTCTGCATCTTAAAGTTAGATGCAGAAATGCTATATTTGCCAATTAATGAAACGGCTACTGTTATCGGTTTTTTTACTGTTGTGCCTGAGCTCTTTTGTTGCTTTTGCACAGGCCCCTCCTTACAAGGTTAACCTCAAGTTTATTGTTGATGAAGGAAACAGGGATGGCGCCAAGATTGTCGTTCAAAAGGACGGGGCTGCCTTTAAGAGTTTGGATTCGGACGGGAAGAAGGAAAGTGTTGAACTCGAATTGAATCACGAATACCTTTTTACGTTTTCGAAACCCGGATACATTACCAAAAAAATTTATTTTTCGACCAAGGTACCAGCGGACGTGCAGGATCTGGAGTTTCCGCCTTATCTGTTTACGGTGACCATTTTTAAGCAACCCAGCACAACCAATCTGGTGGTGTTTAATCAGCCGGTGGGAAAGGTGGCTTTTAATCCTACCAAGGATGATTTTGACTACGATACCGATTACACCAAATCGATTGAGTCGGAGCTCAAAGAGGTGGAGAAAAAAATAGAGGAAAGTAAAAAAATTGAAGAGGCTCAAAAACACAATGCGGATGCTGAGCTAAAGAAGAAAGCTGCTGACGAAGCTGCAGCCAAAAAAGCTGCAGAAGATGCGCAGAAAAAAGCTGAAGAGGACGCTAAGAAAAAGGCAAAAGAAGATGCTGATAAAGCTGCCAAAGCCAAAGCGGACGAGGAGGCCAAGAAAGCAGCGCAGGTCAAGGCG
Source organism: Bacteroidota bacterium (assembly GCA_013286385.1). Taxonomy (GTDB): domain Bacteria; phylum Bacteroidota; class Bacteroidia; order JABDFU01; family JABDFU01; genus JABDFU01. The sequence continues at coordinate 7,434 of JABDFU010000054.1, read as the reverse complement.
GATGAAGAAGCCCGTAAGAAGGCCGAGGACGATGCAAAGAAAAAAGCAGCGGAAGCTGATAAAGCCGCCAAAGCCAAAGCGGATGCGGAAGCCAAGAAAAAGGCGGATGAGGATGAAAAGAAAAAGGCTGCCGAAGCAGATGCCCTGAAGGCCAAGCAAAAAGCCGATGATGATGCGCGCAAAGCTGCCAAAGCCAAGGCAGACGACGATGCAAAGAAAGCGGCCCAGGCTAAGTTAGACGAGGAGGCAAAGAAAACAGCTCAGGCTAAGTTAGATGAGGACGTCCGCAAAGCTGCCAAAGCCAAGGAAGACGAAGAAAAGAGAGCGGCCAATAAAGCCAAAGAAGATGAAGAGGCGCGCAAGAAGGCCGATGAGCTGGCTAAGAAAAAAGCAGCCGAGGATGCGGCGGCCCAGAAAGCAAAGGAGGATGAAGAGGCCCGTAAGAAAAAGGAAGCGCAGGCCAAGGCGGATGAAGAAGCGCGTAAAAAAGCGGAAGTGGATGCCAAAAAGAAAGCGGAGGATGACAAGAAAGCAGCTCAGGCCAAGTTAGACGAGGATGCCCGCAAGAAAAAGGAAGCTCAGGCTAAAGCGGACGAAGAGGCGCGTAAAAAGAAGGACGAAGAAGACAAGAAAAAGGCCGCAGAAGAACAGGCCCGTATCGATAAAATGAAGGGCGATGAGCAGAAAGCGGCCCAGGCCAAATTAGACGAAGAGAACGCTAAAAAAGCGGCTCAGGCTAAGGCAGACGAAGAAGCCCGCAGGAAAAAGGAACAGGATGACAAGGCTGCCGCCGATAAAGCGGCAGCGCAAGCCAAGGCCGATCAGGATGCCAAAGATGCTGCGGCAAAGACGGCCCAGGCCAAACTGGACGAAGAGGCCCGCAGGAAAAAAGAACAGGACGACAAGGCCGCCGCCGATAAAGCGGCAGCGAAGGCTAAGGCCGATCAGGACGCCAAAGATGCTGCTGCCTCAAAGACTGCACAGGCCAGGGCCGATCAGGAGGCTAAAGAAGCGGCCCGTAAAGCCGCGCTCGCAGCAAAGGCCAAAGCCGATGAGGAGGCCCGCAAAAAAGAGAACACCAAGCCCAAAGAAGAATTAACAGCCAAAGGAAACGGCAGTACCGAAATTACCGCCCCACCCGGAGCACCCGATAACAGAGTCGAAGAGTATTTTCAGGAAGGCAACAAAAAAATTACACAGGTAACGGTAACAAAAGGGGGAAAGGTGAAAGTTTACCGCAAGGTGATTTACAGCTGGGGTGCGGTTTATTATTTTCAGGGAGAAGTCTCGATAACCCAAAGTGTGTATGCAGCGGAAGCGGAGTAAAGGGTTTTACAGTCGGGCTAAAACGGGAATGAAAAGCCCTTGTTTTGTTTTTGAGTCTGGCTGATTTGTTCCTCCAGGAACCGGGCGTATTCTTTAGCCAAAAAGTCAACAATAGATTTTGGAGTTTCTATCTTCCGGCTTTCATTTAAGGCCTCAATATAATTTGCCTTTTCATCTTTGTGAACCACGCCCATAGGTAATTTGTGAAGGGTTTGCAGGTAGTTCATCAGTATGCGGGAGACACGTCCGTTTCCATCTGCAAAGGGGTGAACGCTGACAAGGTGGAAATGCGCCTGAAAGCTAAGTGTAAGTATGTCGCTTGTAGTCTTTGCTGTTTTGTCCTGGTCGCGGAGAATGGCACATAATTTATTTAGCAGACCGGGCACTTTCCTGTAATCGGGGAACAGAGCTGTACCTGCTGCTACAGAGCCTTTACGCAGTTCCCCCCTTGAAGAATCGTAACTACCTCCCATCTGGTTGACTATGCCACCTGTGGACTTCATTACGTGTGCTGCAATTTCCTGAATAAACTCAGTAGTAATGGCTCTTTTCTTTTTCGCTTCGTTACAGGCAAACACTAAAGCATCGTAGTGATCCTTGACCATGTTGCTATGTTCGAGCGGTTTGCCTTTAGCAGGCAGTCCGGATTCGATTAATACTTCTGCCTCTACCAGTGTGAGGGTAGAGCCTTCGATGGATGTCGAATGAAAGGTGATAGCCACCCTGTTAAACAGATCATGGTTGTAAGCATCATCGATGTTTAACGAGCTGTACTCCTTCAGGAGTTTTTCTATTTTCTTCCAGGTTGGCAGCCTATGAAGGTATTAACTTAAGCTCGAATTTCAAACATATTGTGAATTTGAACCGGCTTGTTATTATCTCAGCTTTACACGAGGTTTTGTCAGCCAGCTTTTTACTTATTATTGCATTCATGAATTCTAGAAAAAAATTAATTTACAGTTTTTCACTCTTGTCTGTTTCAATTGCAGCTCTTGCCCAGCCCAAGACTGAGTATTACGACAAAGAGCAAACCAAAAAACACAGCGAAGAGAATTACAAGAACGGCTTACAGGACGGGCCTTTTACCGTATGGTATGAGAATGGGAAAGTAGAGAAGTCGGGTTCGTATAAAATGGGCCGGGAGGACGGAACCTGGCAATTGTTTTACGAGGACGGAAAGCAGAAAGCCAGGGAAAATTACAGAAGAGGATGGAAACAGGGGCATTGGATGTACTGGTATATGAACGGAAAACCTGCGCAGGAAATGGTTTTCAGGGACAACAAGGAGGACTCGGTATGGACGGGTTGGTTTGAAAAAAACGGACAGGTGCACAGCCGGGAATCTTATAAAGCGGGTAAGAAGGACGGAGCCTGGAGCTATTGGTACGTCAACGGGCAAAGTGAAAGCGATGGAAAATTTATCAATGATCTGAAGGAAGGCTATTTTGTAAGTTATTATTCAAACGGCAACAAGCAAAAGGAGGGGATGTATGTAAAGGACCACGAGAGTGCGGAGTGGAGGGAGTGGTACAGGGACGGGAAAACCAAGAGCATACTGGAGTATAAGCCGGAGTCGTCCGCCAACGGCGGTTCAACAATTACTGCTTACATTATGAATTTCTGGACCGAAGACGGAAAACAGATTATCAAGGACGGTGACGGATCTTTTGTTTTTGTTTACGATAGCGGAAAGAAAAAAGCCGAAGGAAAGTATAAGGGGGGACGGCAGGATGGGGAGTGGGATTTCTGGAAAGCTTCGGGAGAGCAGGAATCTATTGCGAATTACGCCAATGGAAAAAAGAACGGGGCCTGTAAGTACTACAACGCAAATGCCACGGTGAACCGCGAAGGTTTTTTTACCGATGACAAGAAAACCGGAAACTGGATATGGTATGACAAGGACGGAAAAAAAGAGATGGAGGGGCAGTTTAAGGAGGACCGCCAGAACGGAAAGTGGACGTATTGGTTTGCCTCGGGAACAAAAGAGTCGGAGGGGTTTTACAAAAACGATTTGCAGGACAGTACCTGGACCTATTGGTACAAAAGCGGCCCCAAATGGAGACAGGGAAATTACAGGAATAATTTCAAGGAAGGACTTTGGGCCAGTTGGTTTGAGAACGGGCAGAAGTTGCAGCAGGGGGCTTATACTCTGCATACCGCAGGTATTGATGCCGGAAAAGAAACCGGACTCTGGCAGAGCTGGTACGATGACGGGAAACTGAAGGATGCGGGCACGTTCAAGGCAGGAGCCAAAGACGGCTCCTGGCGCGGGCTGTATCCGGACGGGAAGACGGAGTACGAAGGCGGATTTAAAAACGATCTGAGGGAGGGGCACTGGAAGTTCTGGTTCCCTAATGGCAAACCGCGTGAGGAAGGGGATTACAAAGAAGGACACAAAGAAGGACACTGGGTGATGTGGACCTCACAGGGCATTAAGGACAGCGAGGGAAATTACGAGGATGAAAAACCGAATGGGCTCTGGACCTATTATTACGAAACGGGTGTAAAGTCGCAGGAGCAGAATTACAAGGACGGACAGCTCAGCGGATCCTGCAAATATTGGTACGAAGACGCTAAACTCAAGAGTGTAACGGAGTATAAGATTTACGAAAACAAGACCGAGAGCTTTGACCTGGATTCAGGCAAGGATGTGAAAAAGGTGCACGAGCGCTATACGTCTAAACCGAATGGGGAGTGGATTTACTACGACCAGAATGGGAAGGAGATGATGCGGGTGACGTATAAGGATGGGAAAAAGGTGACGGGAAAATAAGGAGTCTGTCGAATTACTTTTCTTTTATTATCCTGTTGCCGCATCTTAGCCAAAGGCTTTAAACGGTTATCCACAATTTACTTCTACGCCAGCACTTTCACTTTCTTGCGAGCAGTGCGTTTCGTCGGAGTTCGTCTCTTTTTCTTTTCATTTTCAATGAAGGCGACAATCTCTTTCCTGTCTTTTTTTGTCAGTGGCCTGTTTATTACGAAAAAGTCCACTCCTTCCGGTTCTCTGATAAATCCCATTGTTTTACGTTTTAAAATATTGGTTTATTAATTTTATAGCACTCAAATCACCTATCACCATGCGTTGTCCAAACTCCTTTTGCACCCAGCGTTTTTGAATAGTGTTCTATCAAAGCGGTCTTTGCGAAAAATGACACAAACGAAACCAAACCTTGTATTCTGCCCGGCTCGCCTTCTATTGTTAGTTTATAAACCTCTCTTTCGGCATACTTTATTTCATCGTGCCAGTTGAATAGCCAATCACCTTTTTTAATCTCTCCTTTTCCGGCTTTTGTTATACGATGAAATTCTGTATCAAAAACATTACCTGTTTGTGCATTTTTAATGGAGTTAGTTAACTTGTCTATCTCAATGGAAACTTCATTCTGTAAAGGCTTTTTCTTCTTCAAAATTACTGCTCTTTCATTGTTTTATTGCCATCGTAAAGGTGCGAAATTCAGGTCATTTAGCCAAGCGGATGCACTGCTTTGAGCATATCCCGGTCTTCCAGTCCAGCACTCTTTATGTACAGTTCGGTAGAAGTAGTCGGTATTTATCTTTGACAGTTTTGGAAGTAGGTGGAGTTCATCATCAAAATATAAAGACTGAATAAAGAAAAAACGGTTTTTTTCCGGCATCAGCTATTTTCCAGAATGGACTTCTACGGTGTTCAATCAAATGAAGTTCTAAATTTCAGCTATACGCAACCGGAGGCATTTTTGAGTTGCACTGCTTTGGCAAAGAGAAAGTGCGGTAAAATCAAAATAAAGTGGTTTGTGGGTTGTTTTGGGAATGTGCTGCCTACCTTAACAAGGTTATGTTACCTTTTTTGCTGATTGTTTGCCCGTTAGAAACAGTCCCGCTCAAATAATAAGTAAAAACAGCCATATTCATTAATTTCCCATTGTACATCCCATCCCATCCTGTTCCAGGGTTCTTGGTTTCAAATACCTTTTCGCCCCATCTGTCATAAATGGATAACTGCATATTGGTCAGACAGGCAGTTCCCCTAACATACAGAACATCGTTTATTCCATCGCCATTGGGAGAAAAGGCTTTGGGAATAAAAATATCACACTCCGGCTCTACGCTGATATTCACACAGGCACTATCCATGCAGTTATTTATGTCCGTAACCATTACGCAGTAGTAAGTTGTCTGCGAAGGGCTTGCTATTGTTATGTGGCAGGTGTCACAGGTAAGTGCAGTATCCGGTATCCAAAGGTATTTTGCTCCGCCTGCTGCTGTTAGAGTTGTACTTGAACCTTTTGTGATGGAAGTTAAAGCAGATGTGGCTGTGGCTTTGGGGCCGATTAATTGTGAAACACTTATTGATTGCGTTTGGGCACAGCCAGCGGCATCAGTTACCGTAACTGAATAAGTTCCGCCAGTTAAACCTGAAACTGTTGCATTTGAAACTCCGCTACTCCAATTATAGGTATAAGCACCGCTGCCACCAGTAGCATTTGCCATTGCCATACCGTTTACTTTGCTACAAGTGTCCGGTAAGGAAGACGTGCTAACTGTAATTCCAGAAGCAGTCAAAGCTCAATATTGGATTCTTATTATAAGATTGAGATATTTTCCTTTCTGCAACCAGCGTATAACCATCTCTGAAAACTTTTGGATTCATGCTATATGGGGTCCTGTCATATTTACATAATTCCCGTTCATCAAAACATTGCTTGTGATAAATAACATTAAAATACTTTTTTGCCAATCTGTCTATAAGTAAAGGTGAATAACGGATATAATGTCTGTCAGGATAATAAAGATCCCGTTCAGTTATAGCTTCAGGATATTGAATAAAAAGGATCCCATTATTGTTTAGCAACTCCGAACACGTTCTGAAAAAAAAGTCAATCTGACTTACTGCAACATATTGCAAAACACCAATAGTATAAATAGCTTGAAATTTCTTTTCAAATTTCGCACTTAAAAAATTGCCATGATAAAATTTGTTTTTCGGCAACTCCCTCGCAGCAATATTCAGCATATCCTCACTGATGTCAATCCCCTCAACATTAAAATCATTTTTCAATAACTGCATATACAATCCTGGTCCGCAACCAAAATCAAGAATAAACGATTGCTTCGGTACATATTTTTCCATAAAAGAAATTAGTTGCATTTTTACTTTAGTGATAGATTCCTCTTCAATTGGCGTATGTGAAAAACCGGCATTTAACTGAGCAGTTTTATTCGTATCAAATTTAAAAACCTTCCATTGTTTGCTGGCAGAAAATTTTATAGCGGCATCCACACCAAACAAAATCATAAAATTATTTAATACGATATTATTATTGAGCATTCTGAAAATGGATATCATGCCACTTTTCTTAACAACAAACCGAACAAAGTGTGGAATTTTCGCCATCAGAAGTTTAATTTATCAATAATACATATACCAACAGGAAACTATATGAATAAGCGCTACGTAAATTTAAGAAAGATGTTCAATTGAATATAAGTTAACAAGCGTTTGAAATACGACTGAGGGTAAAATGGATCAACCAATTCTAATCTAGTGTTGTTCTGAATTTGAACTGGCTTCTAGCCCATCCTACAGATATACTCTAGTTGAATATATGACGAAAAATGTCGATGGACAAATTAAGAGTAATATTTTCTGAATTATTGTGTTAAAATCATTCTCTTTGTATCAATAATTTGTCCATTCACTACCAATGAATAAACATACATTCCAGAAGTTAGTTCGTTTCCGTTTATGGTTATCGAACCAGTTCCGAAATTGATTACTGCTATTGTTTTTATAAGTTTTCCATTCAAGTCAAATAACATAATACTTGCGCTTTGGGCTGAAGTTGGAATAAAATACTGAATGTTTGTTTGCTGATTGAATGGATTCGGAGTATTCTGATATAGCATTGGAACAGAGCTAGGACCAGACGATAAATCATTTGAGGAGTTATTAAAATCAGCACCGCTTGTGTTATAACTCGAGATGCCTGAACTTCCACCATTACCTATTTTCATTCCAGACTGGTTGCTACTGCAGCAGGAATTGATCTGGTTTTGAAGCGAAACAATTAAACCTTTTAAGCTATCGATTTCATTTTTTTGTAAATCATCGTTCTTCTTCAGCTG
>JABDFU010000053.1 GCA_013286385.1 Bacteroidota bacterium | reverse complement strand
GTCTCTCTTCCTTTTTTACAGTGGGGGCAGAATCGGGATCATCTGCAGGGGGTACAGCGACTGCCCTGGCCAGCAGCTTATTCGAAGGTGAAAATACCAACATTGTACTTACCAATTATTCGACCAGCGGAACAAGCCTGCAGTGGCAGTCTTCAACAGACGATGTCACCTTCGCGAACATGTCGGGTGCCGGAGTGACGACCAACACCGTTAACAGCGGCACATTAAACGTCACTACCTATTTCAGGTGTGCCGTATCAACAGGATCCTGCACTGTTTATTCCTCAACTACTGAGGTAACGGTCAGTCCTCAGTTTCTGAGCGGATATGTTTTCAGAAAGCTGATCACCATACCTTCTTCTTCTGTATCCGGCGGAAGCAACCTTACAAATTTTCCAATGCTGATCAGTGTGACTGACCCAAATCTGGCTACCATTGCCAATGGAGGAAACGTAAGCAATGCCAGCGGATACGATATCAATTTCACTCAAAATGACGGTCAGACCCTTTTGAATTACCAGGTGGAGTCGTACAATGCAACCACCGGGCAACTGATAGCCTGGGTCCGGATTCCAACGCTTTCTGCAAGTGCTGCCACAACCATTTATATTTATTATGGAAATTGTACCGTCACTACCAGCCAGACCAGCACCAATACCTGGAATACAAACTATGTCGGGGTTTACCACCTGAACGGAAGTTTTGCAGATGTAACCTCGAATGCGAACAATGCAACCAATTCAGGAACAACAAACGTTGCCGGAGGAAATATTTCAAGCGGCCAGAGTTTTAACGGTTCAAGCAATTATATCATTCTGCCGAATACCTCGGGTACATTCAGTTCAGTCAGCGGAACAACAACGGCTGAACTTTGGTTTAAGGCAAATGCGGCCGGGGTCATTCTGGATGAGCTGGGCTCAACCACGATTAATTCGGGCTGGCACGATAGCTGGATAGAAATTCTGGCCAGCGGCCAGGTAAAGGTCAGGATGTGGAATTTAACAGCAGTGAGTCTGAATACAGTGTCTTTCGGAACCTGGCATCATGCCGTGATCTGTTACAACAGTTCGACAAATACATTAAACGGATATCTGGACGGAGTGGCCTCTGCTTCAAGCGATGTGGGAACTGCAAGAAGCCTTCCATGGAACAGCGGGGATGGAGAGTACCTGTGCCTGGGGCCAACGGATGGAACGAATATGGGAAGCGGGGCCTACTTTAACGGCGTTATCGATGAATTTAAAATCTCTGATGTGGTTTTGTCGGCAGGCTGGATAGCTACGGAGTATGCGAATCAAAACAACCCTTCGGGTTTCTATACCATAGGTTCCCAGCAAGGCCAGGTGGGCTGGTCAGGAGCCGTCTCAACGGTCTGGAACGTTGCAGGGAACTGGACCAGTTGCAGTGTTCCCGCTTCGGGGGCCAATATTTACATTCCGGGAGGATTGACCAATTATCCGGTTCTGACCCTGAGTCCTTCACCCATAGGTTACCTGTGGATCGCAAACGGAGCATCGGCAACTATTTCGGGTTACAACCTGACAATGGCCGGGGACCTTGCCAATGACGGCACTCTGATTGCTGCATCGGGAACCGTTACGATGAACGGAAGCAGCGAGCAACTTATAAAAGGTTCTAATCCAATCACCTTAACCAATCTGGTGATCAATAATACGACCCCGGTCAATGCTGTTTCGCTTGCCCAGGAGGTTGTGATAAACGGGAATTTAACCCTGACAGACGGACATGTGGTGACTTCTGCTACCAGTCTGATTACGATGGCTACCGGGTCTACGCTTACCCTGAACGGCTCGCCTCAGGACAGCAGTTTTGTACGGGGACCCTTTGCGTACCTGAAAAATACGACCGCCAATCAGACCTTTGTATTTCCTGTGGGAGACAATGGAAGCAATAACATGCATGAGGTGGACTTCAATGTCACCGATCCAGACAACACCTCTGTAACGTATACAGGTCAGTTTACCTATAGTTCGGCCGTATCGTTGGGGTACACGCTACCTGCAACATGCAACAGGGTTTCCCTGCGGGATTACTGGAGCATTACGCCAACGCCTTCCTATACGGTAACGGCAGCGACCGTGAATCTGCATTATGGTTTTTACGACGGAATAACCAATTATCAAAATGCCACGGTTTTAAAAGGAGACCCTTCAGCCTGGACAGATATCGGCGGAACTGCTGCTGCCAATGGCCAGGGCGCGATGCTTTCGGGAACATTTACCAATTTCAGTTATTTCGCTTTTGGAAATCACACTGCAGGAAGCAATCCCTTACCTATTGAATTGCTCAGTTTTACGGCTGTCCCCAATTTTGCCGGCAACCAGGTTGATTTGAACTGGAGCACTGCTACTGAAACGAACAATGATTATTTTACAGCGGAGCGCTCTGCGGATGGAGTCGGATTTGAGGTGGCCGGAATTGTACCTGGTGCAGGAACAACAGCAGTACTTCACAATTACAGCCTGACCGATTACAACCCCTTGTCCGGAACTTCGTATTACCGTTTGAAACAAACCGATTACGACGGGAAATATACCTATTCTCAGGTTGTCCCGGTTAATTTTGCGGCAACCGCAGCTACCGAAATTAATTTGTTCCCCAACCCTTCAGATTACGGAAAGTCTCCGCTGCTGAGCATCAGCTCTCCCGAAGACAAAAGCATTCTGGTCGTGGTGCAGGATATTCTGGGAAATGAGTTGTATTCAAAAGTAGTCGTGGTTCAAAAGGATCAATACCAAACGGCAGCGATAGATCCGGATGGAAAGCTTACGCCCGGAATTTATATTATCACGGCCCTGTCGGGTAGCATCGACTATAGTAAGAAATTAATCGTTCGATAAACTTATTTCCCCTGATCGTAATCCACGGTCAGTGTAGGAGTAATGGCATGGGACTGGCAGGTCAGGATATAGCCTTGTTCGACTTCTGAATCCATCAACGCGTAGTTGACATCCATCATCACTTTTCCTTCAATCAGTTTGGCCCTGCAGGTGCAGCAGGATCCCGCCCGGCAGGCGAAGGGTGCGTCGAGGTTGGCTTCCAGCGCAGCTTCGAGGACAGTCTGATGGGGCTCGAGAAAGACCACGCGTTCGTCTCCGTCACAGATGATGGTGACTTCTGAAGGGACGGCCTGGTTTTGAGCTTTGGTATCGGCGGATGTTTCGGGAACCACGCCGAAATATTCAAGATGAATCTTGCTTTTCAGTATTCCAAAGGATTCGAGAGCTTCCCTGCAATGGGCCATCATATCGGCCGGTCCACAAATGAAAAACTCATTGATCAGACTGAGGTTAATGAATTTTTTTACCAATGTCTGTACTTTTTCTTTGCTCATGCGACCAGTAACCCAGTCGTCCTGTTTATGTACAGGACGACTGAAACTGTAGTGAATCTGCAGGCGCTCCTTGTAGAGTGCACAGAGCTGATCGAGTTCGCTTTTGAAAATAATATGGTTTTCGTCGCTGTTGCCGTAAAATAAATTTACACGGGCCTGGGTTTCAGAACCAAGTGTTGTCTTGAGGATAGAAATAACAGGAGTGATACCGCTTCCGGCGGCGAACAGATTGTAGATTTTTTTATTGTAGGCTTTGAGTTCGGTGTAGAAATTGCCTATCGGAACCATGGATTCTACGGTATCACCGGTTTTCAGGCTTTGATTGATATACGTTGACACTTTGCCATCTGTTACTTTTTTTACCGCTATCCGAAGGCCGGCTTCCAGCGGAGAGGAGCAGATCGAGTAGGAGCGCCGCAGTTCTTCGCCACTGATGCGCAGGCGAAGCGTAAGGTATTGCCCCTGGATGTAATGAAATTCTTTACGCAAGTGTTCGGGAACTTCAAATCCTATCGAAACGCAGCTGTCTGTTTCGGGTTTAATATCGGTGACCTTGAGTGAGTAAAATTTTGACATACGGCTGGTTTCTATTTCTTTTCGATCAGGAGCACTGCGTAGGCGCAGACGCCTTCTTCCCGTCCGACATAACCCATCTGTTCATTGGTGCCGGCTTTTATAGAAATCTGATTTTCCTGCATGGATAAGGTATCAGCCAGGACTTTTTTCATGGCCGCAATATAGGGTTTAATCTTTGGTCTTTCAAGACTGATTGTGGAATCGATATTTACAATTGCATAACCTTCGCGGCTGACCAGATCGAGGGTTTTTTTGAGCAGGATCTTGCTGTCTATGTTTTTGTATTCGGCAGAGGTGTTGGGGAAATGGGTTCCTATATCTCCCAGTGCGGCCGCGCCTAAAAGCGCGTCGCAGATGGCGTGAATCAATACATCTGCGTCTGAATGGCCGGTGGCGCCTTTTTCGTGCTGAATGCGTATGCCACCCAGGTAGAAGGGGATGTTTTCTTTGAGCTGGTGAACATCGTAGCCAAAACCGATTCGAAAATTCATTAATCGGGTTTCTTCTCATCCGCCTTCATGGCGTCGAAATTGAAAAAGAGGGTAAACTGCAGGGTGTTTTCCAGGGGATTGCGCTGATCGGTTGGAATCAAATACGAAAAATCAAGGGCGAACACATTGTACTTTAATCCGGCGCCCATCGTGAAAAATATGCGGTTCCCGTTTAATGGATTCTCGTAAAAGAATCCTCCGCGCAGGGCAAACTGCTTGTCGTACCAGTATTCCATTCCCAATGCATAATCGATGTCCCTCAACTCTTCTCTCCATCCGTAAGGAGCATCTGTAAAGGAACCAAACATACCGCTGACCACACCCCGGTTAGGATTCTGACCTGCCAGAATTTCCTGCTGACCGGTTAAGGGATTAATCACCGGTGCACCTGTGGAATCGGTTTTGTAAATCGGAGGGGTGGGCACCATGAGCTTGTTCAGGTCAAGGGCAAAAACAATGCTGTTGTATTCGTCCAGATCAATTTTGAGTGCGGCCCCAATACGAAGGTTAATAGGAAGAAAATCGGTTTGTGCGCTGGTGGAATAAGCGATCTTGTTGCCGATGTTGGAAAGGTTGGTGCCAAAAGAAAGAGTGGCTTTTTTATCACCCACTTTGACTTTATTGTTGCGGTAATAGGCTGACAGGTCAACTGCAAAAGCAGTTCCGGCGTGTGTTTCAGCTCCCTGAACAGCAACTCCGTTGGTCAGGTCTGAATAGATGAAGCGCCCGGTCATGGCCACCGAAAAATTGTCTGCCAGTTTACGGGCATAACCTCCGTCGATGGCAAATTCGTTAGGCCTGAACTGTCCGATGGTGTTGCCCACGACATCGGTAAAGGTAATGTCACCCATTGAAAAATAACGCAGGGATCCGTAGAAGGACTGGTCTTTTGTGGGTTTGTAATAACCTGAAAGGTAGGCCATATTGATATCCGGTACGAGGGTTCTCAGCCAGGGAACATAGGAAACAGCGAATCCCATTTTGTCCTCGGCAAAAGCGAGTTTTGAAGCGTTCCAGTGATCAGAGTTGGCATCGGGACTGGTGGCTACACCTGCATCTCCCATTCCGCCGGCCCTTGCATCAGGGGCAATCATCAGAAAAGGGACGGCAGTGGTAACGGTTTGAATGGTTGTTTGGGCTCCCAAAAGGGTAGTGCCTGTATTTTGTCCGCCAGCTTTGGCACTCATGCCAAGAAACAGAAAACCCGAAATCGTATAAAAAGCAGTTCTCAACTTATTCATTTTGGGAGGCCTAAATTAAAAAAATAATTACAAGATTACCAGTTTTTCATATTTATCGGCGGTGCTGCCGTCCTGCCCCCTGACTTTCAGGTGATAAACGTAAACACCCCTGCCAATATTGTTTCCATAGTCATCTTTTCCGTTCCAGGCAATAGGGTCAGATCTGAATCCGGTAAGTGTAACTTTTTGAACGATGTTTTTTACCAGTTTTCCGGTAACCGTAAAGACCTCAATCTGAACATCCAGCAATTCGCAGCAGCGGTTTTCTTCGAAATAAAATTCGGTATGGGTGCTGAAGGGATTCGGGTAATTCAGCACATGGGTGAGACCAAGTGTGGCCGAATTTTCGACCACAAATTCGGTATTGGCCACCGATGAATTGTTGTAAATATCCCAGGCCTTCAATGTTAAGGTATGGGTACCGGAGGTTAAATTCTGAAGCTGGTAGTGCACGGTTCCGTCTTTATAGCTGTTGAGATCGGCCTGGTAATAATTGTTCAGGTCAATCTGCTGACTGGTGTTTCCGTCGAGAATAGCAATCAGGTCATGTCCGATTCCATTGCCGACAGTATTGATTCCGCTGGAATCCTTAAGTATCGCAAAAATATAGGGATTCTGATTGGTGGTTCCCCCGTATACGAAATTGGCATCGTTCATGTACAACTTAATGCTGGGGCCCTGGTTGTCAGGCAGCGGGTTGGGGTTGGTTCCTCCGATTAAAAATTTCTCGCAGTTTCCGCTGGCATCATTGGTGCCGTTTTCTCCGTAATAGGATATTTTTCCCTGTCCGTAATTGTAGGCAATGTCTTTGGGAACGATAAAGGAAAAACGGAAGCGGCCGTTTTTTACGCTGATAATACCCTTGTACAAAATGCTTTGCTGAAGCTGGAACGGAAAAGGCGTAACGCCCCCGGCCCCAAGGGTTGTAATGGTCGTAGGTTTATCGTAAATGGAAGGGTAGACATAGCCGTTAAAGGAGCTCAGGAGATTTCCGTAATTGTCGGCCAGGTGGCCACTGATGGTTACTTTACTGAGTGCCTTGAGGGTATCACCGGGAAAGGTTTTGAAGACCGGTCCGAGCTTTACGCCGTTAATGCTGTCGGTGGCCACATTGTATTTCGGGAAAGCCAGCCTGACACCGGGATCGCCCAGGAACGTAAAGTTGCGGTTGTTCTGGTCATAAGGGTCGGGCCCGGTTGTTTTGGTGAGCCTGAAGGCGTCTCCCAGACGTACCATTTGCCCGGTAGGGAGGGTGTCAAAAACATTGTTCCAGAAATTTGTATTTAAGACAAAGTTGGGTTCAGAATAAACCAGCCGGACGGTTGTAAACAGCCCGATTGCCCCTCCGCTGGGATTAAGCAAGCAAAGCTGTCCGGCAGAAACAAGGGCGGGGTTGTCAAAAGCGCTGAACTCACAGGTTGCCGTAACAAACAGCGGCAGGCTGTAAAGATTGGTCCAGGCTTCAATGTCGTTGTCTCCCAAAACCCGGTCGTGAGACCAGCCCAGCTGCCCTCCGTGTCCGGTATAATTAACGACCAGCGCTCCCTGTTGCACCTGGTTATCAATTGCGGTCTCAGCTGCCGGGTAGGTGCCGCCTCCGGGAGTCGGAACCAGAGGGTAGGCGTCCAGGTAAATTTTGTTGATATTGATATCGAGGTAGCTTGTATCTACCAGTGTTGCTTCCTCATCGGCCTGCTGTTCGTGTACATCCCCGTCGGGAGGATAGGTGTCTGCTACAAAGCAAACCGTATTTCTCCAGGGGCCATAGGGCGAATTACTTGCCGTAGTGGAACAACTCGTTGGTGCAGTATAGGCGGGAAGAGGAGCTGTGCTCGAATACTTGATTATTTTATTCACCACTCCCTGGGCCTGAAGCACGTTGCTGACGGCGAGACGTCCTATGCCAATATCAACCAGATCATTCGGTCCGTAATCGCCGTCTGAAGGATCCAGCAATCCGTAATAATCGTCTGAAACATAGGAATTGGTGGGGTCATAAGAGTTTTCGCTCTGGTAGGTCGGGATAAAATTCGTATTGTTCGGAAGGCGGTATAAATTATCATAGGATCCTCCTCCGAACAATACGAGGTATTTGGGCAGATTCGAATAATTTGTTGAGCGCTCATAAAACATGCGCATAAAATCCTTGATGGCCGTAACATCCTGGGATCCGGAAGAAAATTCATTGTAGATTTCCTGAATTGTAGCCACATTCACGGACAGGTTGTCGTTTGTGCGGTGAAACTCGGCCAGCGCATTGGCCTGATTGATAAATTCGGGATGGGTGACAATGATCATATCGGCCTGTTGCATTTCGTGCAGGTTCTGGTTTGGTACAGGTCCGATGGCAATGGGCGAAAAGAAACTGTTGCCGTCAAATGCCACAAACTGACGAAGGGAATCGGTATTGATTTCGAACTGCAGCGAAGCCCCGTTGTTGATGGTCAGTTGTTGTTTTACATTTGTCGGATCGGTTACTTCCCAGACTGAATCTTTTCCGTTCTCAGTCAGGGTAAACTGGGATATCGTACCGGAGCCGATTGATTTCGAATCCCTGAATAGCAACTGGTCACCGACTCCTACGCCTGCCATGGTCAGATTTCTTCTTGCATTTACTTCATTGTAATACAGCCATCCCACAGCTCCCGGGGTCTGCAGGGAAACGGTCAGGTTAACCACTCCTGATGGAGAAGGGTTGGGCACGGTGAAGCAGGTACTTGCAGGGGAACCTACGGGTGAAAAGTATTCAGTCGTATTTACCCCGGTAACACTGATGGTAGAGGTGGTTGGTGTCATCGTTGCGTTGCTTGCGCTCACCAGGTAATAGCTTTCAGATATATACTGACCGATTAAGGAAACATTTACAGTCGCAGGAGAACTGGTGACAATGTTCGGAAAAGTGTAGGAGTAGTTGTAGGAGGTAATGATGTTGAAATTATCTCCATACCAAACCCTGCCGGACTGAATCAGATTGACCAGGTCTTCCTCGGTATAGGCGTAATCGTCAAATGTATTGACCTGGTTGGTAGGGGAGGCTGTGAGTGAGGGCTGGGTCTGAATGCGTTTCCCCATCGTCGCAGTCAGGTCGGCGTTGATAAAATAATAGGTCGTATCTGAAAAAAGATTTTTGTAATGCTGAAATACCGGACAGGAGCTCGGATTGTAGCTCCATCTGGTTTGGGATTGCCCGAAAAAGAGTACATAATCGGTGGCTGAATCGAGCCGGTTGTTGTTGTTCTGGTCGGAAACATAAATTGCATTTTCGGCCAGATCGTCAATGGTATGCGCTGAATTCGAATAGGGCAACTGGCCTCCCCCGTTGCCATAGATATGGAGGTACCGGGTATCCATGTTTTTTACGTCCAATCCCAGTTTCTTCAGGAAATTATAGTTGATTTTGTAAACTCCGTCACCGGAGGTTACCCCGATTCTGTACCAGGTGCCTGTAGCAAGTACAGAATTGCCGGCAAAGGATCTGACTTTGGCCTGAGGTAAAACGGCGATTCCCTGCTCATCATCAGGTTTCAGAATCAGGTTGAAAGAAACCAGTTTTTCCAATCGGCCCGACAGTGCATTTTTGCGTATCGGAATAAAGCGAACCAGAAGGTAGGGCTCTTTTTGCTGGTACCCGATACCGTTTTTCATTATCAGTTCGGTCTGCTTTATGTCTTTGATAGTTGCCAGGGCGGATTCCTCAGGGGTCAGATCTGCATATACGGGATCACTGATCACAGCATTGATCCGGCTAACTCCCTTGGCCAGTTTAATGCATTCGTAATAGGCGGGAAGATGATCGGAGCCAAAAGAGGCTCCCGTAAACGAAAGAAAACGCATACGCTCCTGTTCGGTAAACTGCTCTGTTTTAATTCCTTCCCAGACGAGTTTGCGGTGCGGACCCTTGTCTGTTTTTTGTTTATGACTGGTGGGATTGCCCGGGAAAAGAGTTAATTGGGTGAAAATGAAGGCCAAAACGAAATAAAATCTCATGAATGGGGTCAATATCTTTTGGTATTAGCGAATTCTATTTCTTTTTATTATATTTGTAAGTACGAATCTGGAGTTTTGACTTGCTGATGGTAACTGATTTGTTGCCGTAATATTGTTTCTGTCAGCAAATTTAAATGGAAAACTAACATGGTAAAACGTTTCTTACTCATTTCGTTAACGTTGTTATCTTTTTTCCACGGGACGAGCGTTTTTGCTCAGGACCCCGAGTTTACACAGTTTTACGCCAATCCCCTTTATCTCAATCCTGCGTTTGCCGGATCAGTGCGTTGCCCGCGTTTCATTATGAATTACCGAAATGAGTGGCCTGGAATTTCAGGCACCTATGACACGTACCATGTTTCATACGATCAGCACGTGGATGCCATTTCAGGCGGAATCGGACTGATGGCCATGCAGGATGTGGCGGGAGCCGGCGGAATATTGAAACGGACCTGGTTCAGCGCCGTGTATTCGTATCAGTTTAATGTAACCCGGGAGTTTTCTGTTGCTGCGGGTTTCCAGGCTACCCTGGCTCAGGTCAGTGTGGACTGGAGCAAACTGACTTTTGGAGACCAAATTGACCCCAGACGGGGTTTTGTATACAATACGCTCGAAACAAATTTGTACAATAAGCGTACCTATCCTGATTTTTCAACCGGTATTCTGGGTTACAGCAAACGGTATTTCTTTGGATTCGCGGCTGACCATCTGACGCAGCCGGATGAAGGACTGGTAAGTGGTCCCAGCCCTTTGCCCATGAAAATAACGGCCCATGCGGGGGCGGTCATCCCTCTTGATTTTGCAAAGGACGAGGAAACGACCATTTCACCCAATATCCTGTACATGAAGCAACAGGATTTTCAACAGATATTGCTTGGCCTGTACATAACCAAGGGCCCTCTTGTAGGTGGTCTCTGGTACCGTAATGAGGACGCATTTATTATTCTTATCGGCTTTCAGAAAGACATGTTTAAATTCGGGTATAGCTATGATCTGACTGTTTCGAAGCTTACCAATGTTACGGATGGATCACATGAACTATCGGTGCAGTTTGTTTTTGCCTGCAAGCCGAAAAAGAAGAAATTCAGAACAATAAGTTGTCCGTCATTTTAGTTTTACTAAAAAAGCGAATAGCCCTGCCTGCAGCAGGCAGGCATTAGCGAATAGGGGGAAGAGAAACAAAGAGTTTTAACTTTTAAACTACACCGATTATGAATAAATTGACGAAGTTGGCTTTATTAACAGGAGCGGTTATCATCGTATCATCCTGTTCAAAAGAGCGTTCTCCGGTTACCGGATGGGCCTATAATGACCCTAAGAACGGTGGATTTGAGGTTATGCCTTATGAGGAGCAGGAGACAGGTCCCGGGCTGATTCTGATTGAAGGCGGAACATTTACAATGGGCCGTGCGGAGCAGGATGTTACCTACGACTGGAATAACGTGCCCCGCAGGGTTACCGTTTCTTCCTTTTATATGGACGAAACCGAGGTTCGCAACCTCGATTACCTGGAATACCTGCACTGGACAGCAAGGGTTTTTGGCGCGAATTTCTATGAAATCTATAAAAAAGCATTGCCCGATACACTTTGCTGGAGAGAAAAGATGGCCTATAATGAGCCGTATGTTGAATACTATCTTCGTCACCCCGCCTACCGCGATTATCCGGTGGTCGGTGTAAACTGGCTGCAGGCAAGTGATTTCTGTGCCTGGAGAACAGACCGTGTAAATGAATTTATTCTGATCCGCGAGGGAATTCTGGACCACAATCCAAATCCTTCTGAGGCCGATTATTTTAACACTGACCAATACCTTGCCGGAAAATGGACCGGTCAGGTTGCTACACCTCTTCCTTCAATTGATCCCAATGGTTCAGGAGAACGTCAGGTGAAAATGGAAGACGGTATTTTACTGCCCCGCTACCGCCTGCCCACTGAAGCAGAATGGGAATATGCCGCATACGGATTGATCGGCAACACCATCGGAGAGCGTATCACCGAAAGACGTATTTATCCCTGGAACGGACATGCCGTTCGTAATCCGGAAGAAAAATTCATCGGTCAGATGCTGGCCAATTTCAAACGAAGCAACGGGGATAACATGGGTGCTGCAGGTTTCCTGAATGACAATGCCGATATCACTGCTCCGGTATTTTCGTATTGGCCGAATGATTACGGTTTGTACAACATGGCCGGTAACGTGAGCGAATGGGTAATGGATGTTTACCGTCCACTGTCAGCGGAAGATAAAAATGATTTCCGTCCTTTCAGAGGGAATGTATTTAAAACCCAGGTTAAGGACCCTTCGAACGGGCCCAATGATATTGTGATCAATACCGATTCGATTCTGTATGATGCAGACAGTAATATTGCAGGCATACCCGGTATGGTCAGGTGGAGAGATGTGAGCATTGCAAACAAGGAAGACCGTTTGGATGAGCGCAGAAACTATAAAAAATCAGACAATATAAATCACCTCGACGGAGATGTGGAATCAAGTATTTATTACGGGGAGGGTGAGGACGCTCTTCAGCGCGGTAACAAGATGATGTACGAGTACGGAATCTATTCGATGATTAATGACAAAGCCCGTGTTTACAAGGGTGGCAGCTGGAACGACAGGGCCTATTGGATGGCCCCGGGTACAAGACGTTTCCTTGACCAACGTCAGGATGCTCCCTGGCTGGGTTTCAGATGCGCGATGACAAGAGTCGGCAGTCCGGTGGGATTAGGGAAATAGAGAACTTTTCCTCTTCCTCCCTTGTACACTGCAATTTCACTTCTGTATAAAATTTTTGAGCAGTACCCTTTGGTATGTACCGATACACGGGACATAAAAAAAGGGGCTGTTTTTTTTGCACTCAAAGGCCCCAGTTTTAACGGAAATACATTTGCTGAAAAGGCCCTGGAACTGGGATGTACTTATGCAGTGGTGGATGACGATCAATGCGTAAAGGACAGACGCTACTTACTTGTTCCGGATGTACTTGAAAGTTTACAGGCTCTGGCCAATTATCATCGGCGCATGCTGAAAACCAGAGTTATTGCAATTACTGGCAGCAACGGTAAAACCACCAGCAAGGAACTGCTTTCAGCCGTGCTGAGTAAAAAATATTCGGTGCTTGCCACTAAAGGAAATTTAAACAATCACATTGGTGTTCCGCTGACTCTGCTTTCGGTAATCCACAGTCATGAACTGGCTATTGTTGAAATGGGAGCCAACCATATTGGCGAAATAGCTGTCCTTTGCGAAATAGCAGAACCCGATTTCGGTCTGATTACCAATATCGGACTTGCCCATCTGGAAGGATTCGGGAGTGAGGAAGGAGTGGTAAAAGGAAAAACCGAACTGTATCAGTATCTGAAAAATAAAAATGGGCTCTTATTTGTCAATGCTGACAATGAACTGCTTTGCAAACGGGCTTCGGGCATACGTATGGAAACCTACGGAACAACAAACCAGGCCACGGTTCAGGGTATTCTGGTAAAGACGGATCCCTTTGTACAGCTACGCTGGAAAAGAACGCAGGCGAACAAACCATTGATTGCCCAGCCGCTCACCGATACACATCTGGCGGGCAACTATAATTTTGAGAACGTTCTGGCTGCCGCATGCATCGGCAGCCATTTTGGAGTGGAGGATGTCAAGATCAATGAAGCCCTGCACGAATATGTGCCATCGAACAGCCGCTCTCAGCTGATTGAAAAAGGTTCCTGTAAAATTCTGATGGATGCCTATAATGCAAATCCCAGCAGTATGGCCGCCGCCATTGATAATTTTTCGGCTCTGCCCTGGCTCAATAAAGTGCTCGTCCTTGGCGATATGTATGAACTGGGTTCACGCAGCGAAGAAGAACACCGCACACTGTTGAATCTGATCGGCAAGTCGACTTATGCTGAAATTTTTCTGGTGGGGAAACATTTTAAAGCTGTCGCTGCCGCTGAACCGGCAGCGGGTTCTTCTTCCGGGGCAGGATCTGTCCGATGTTTTGAAACGGCCGGAGAGCTTTGCGAATACCTGAACAAGCATCCCCTGAAAAATTCTTCGGTTTTGATCAAAGGTTCAAGAGCTGTAGGACTGGAGAAAGTGCTTGCTGTGTTTAAAGAGCTTTGAGAAGTTCCAGCGCAATGGCGGCCATCAGTCCGCTCCCTGTTTCCAACGCGTTTTCGTCGATGTCAAAAGTGCCGGTGTGAACTCCTGATACAATTCCTTTTGATTTATTTCCGGTGCCCAGCCTGTAAAAGCAGGCGGGCAGGTGATGGCTGTAAAAAGAAAAATCCTCACCGGTCATCCGGATGTCAAGCTCCTGGGTATTTTCAGCTCCCAGGTAGGCAATGGCAGCAGCCTTTGCCGATGCCGTAATACGGGCATCATTGGCGAGGGAAGGGTAGCCGTCGGCTATGATAAATTCACAGGAACCCTTTTGTTCCTGTGCAATACGATGTGCCAGGGTTTTCATTTTTTCGTGGGCCTGCTTACGCCATTTTTCATTCATGGTGCGAAAGGTGCCTTCGATTTTCACTTCATCTGGAATTACATTGGTGGCTCCGGCTCCGGTAATTTTTCCGAATGCCAGAACGGTAGGAATGCCATCGTGTGTGGCATAGGGTTTGTCCTTTGCGCGGCCTGACATAAATTCTTTGTCCAGGGCCAGCAGAATTTCTGAGGCGATCAGCAGGGGATTTACATAAGTGTCAGGCATTGCAGCATGTCCGCCGCGGCCTTTAACGGTGAGGTAAAGTTCGTCGGTTGAAGCCATATACATCCCGCTTCTGAAACCCGCCTTGCCTGCCTCTATACTGGTTTGCACATGTTGCCCCAGGATCAGCAGGGGTTTTGGGTTTTCGAGTACGCCCTCTTTGATCATCAGGCTTGCCCCGCCGGGGAGCAACTCTTCTCCGGGCTGAAAAATCAGCTTTATGCTTCCTTCAAACTCGTTTCTGAGCTGGTAGAGTATCCGGGCGGTACCGAGTAAACTGGCGCTGTGAACATCGTGGCCGCAGGCATGCATGACTCCGGGATTTTTTGAAGCATACGGCACTTTGTTTTTTTCTTCTATAGGCAAGGCATCCATATCGGCACGCAGGGCAATGACCTTAGTCGATTTCTTTTTTCCATCCGGGGATAACCCATCCGAAGATACCTTTGTGCCTTCAATGATAGCGCAAATGCCGGTTCCGACGATTCCGGTTTGATGCGGAATGCCGAACCTTGACAATTGCTCTGAAATAAAGGCCGAAGTTTTGAATTCCTTGAATGAGAGTTCGGGATTGGCGTGCAGGTGCCGCCGAATGCGAATGATTTCAGGTACCTGTTCTTTTGCCAGTTTACGTATCGCCTCGTTCATTTCCCCAAAATCATTTTTACAGCGATCAGCAGAATCACGGCTCCGAAAATTCTGCGTACCGTTGTCTGATCAATGCCGATGGAGATTTTTGAGCCGATGTAGCCCCCGATTATAAATGTTACAGCCATGATCAGGCCGCTGCGAATATCTACATAGCTGGCCTTGTAGTAATTGTAAACTGCCAA
>JABDFU010000052.1 GCA_013286385.1 Bacteroidota bacterium | reverse complement strand
TGGTGGTGGCGGAATGGGTTTCATGGGAACCCCTCCGGATATGTATACCCTGGTGGTGAATTCGAATCATCCCCTGATTGGCCGGATCAGTGCGGAGCCTGATACGGACAAAAAAGAACAACTCAGTAAACAGGCGGCCGATCTGGCCCTGCTTTCTCAAAATCTGCTGAAAGGTGAAGAGCTGACTAAATTTATTAAACGAAGCGTTGAGCTCATTGCCTAAAAGCGTAGTTTTAACTTAAAATCCAGAAAATATGAACAAAGGTCTTATTGCATTGGGCGTGATTGTCCTGATGGCATTTATAGTTTTTATGATGTACAGGGGTTCCTACAATACTGCTGTTTCCCTGCAGGAAACAGTGAGCCAGAAATGGGGGGATGTGGGTGCTACTTATCAACGCAGAGCTGATCTGATTCCTCAATTGGTGGCCACTGTAAAGGGCGCTGCTGAAAACGAGCGCAACATCCTGGTTTCTGTTACCGATGCCCGCGCAGGTATTGTCCATGCAAAAGTCCCCGGGGATTTCGACGTGATTGGTAAAAAGATCAATACCGCTATCAACCTGGCTTTTGAGGCCTATCCCCAAATCAGGTCAACTGAAAATTTCAGCGATCTGCAGGCCCAGCTGGAAGGAACGGAAAACCGTATTGCATTCGCCCGCGAGGAATACAACAATTCGGTACGTAGCTACAATTCACACATCCGCGGTTTTTTCAACAGCATGTTTTTAAATAAAGCCATCTTTACTGTTAAGGAGCCCTTTAAAGAAGCCGCCGGATCAGAAGTTGCTCCCAAGGTGAGTTTTGAAAAGGATACGAAATAAACGGGATGTCCAAACACGCCAACGTATTTTTTAAGCCCGATGAGCTGGAACATATCAAGCAGTCCATTGTGAAGGCAGAACACAATACATCCGGAGAAATACGGGTGCATCTGGAGGACAAGTGCAAGGGAGATTCCATGGAGCGAGCCGTCCGGGTTTTTGCAAAATTAAATATGCACAAGACCAAGCTTCGCAATGCGGTTCTGTTTTACCTGGCGGTGTCAGACCGAAAGTTTGCCATCTGCGGTGACGAGGGCATTCACAAAGCGGTCAGGGATAATTTTTGGGACAGTATTAAGGAGCATATGCAAGCGCGCTTCAAAGAAGGAAAATTTACAGAAGGACTTTGCGAGGCCGTTGAAAAAGCGGGCGAACAACTGAAGACTCATTTTCCCCACAAACGGGATGATGTAAACGAACTGAGCGATGAGATTTCAATCGGGTAAAGCGCTTATGGGGAGGGGTTACGGGCGAATATTTTTTATCGGTCTGGTTCTCATTCTGTCTTTTTTTTCAGGACCAATTGCAGCAGGCGTTGTTCCTGATCGTCAGAATCCGCCGCGACTGGTCAATAATTTTTCAAAAGAGATGCCCGATTTTTTGTCTCCAGCTGAAGAAAGCAGTCTGGAGCGTAAGCTTGAATTGTTCAGCGACAGTACTTCGAATCAGATCGTCATTGTTGTAGTGGATGACCTGGGAGGACTCGAACCTCAGCAATTTGCCACTCAAATCGGCAACAATTGGGGCGTGGGTCAAAAGGGGAGGGATAATGGCATTGTTATTCTGGTAAAGCCTACCGGTGGGCCGGGGCAACACCAAACCTTTATTTCAGTTGGAAAGGGCCTGGAAGGAGCGATTCCTGACATTGCCGCCTCTCACATTGTCAACCGGGAGCTGATACCTCATTTCAGAACCAAAGATTATTACGGCGGTCTGAATGCCGGGACCGACGTTTTGATAAGTCTCGCAAAAGGAGAGTATAATTTCAAAGATTACCAAAAGAGGGCTGAAGCGCCCCGGCATTTCAATTTCGCCTACTTCATTTTTATTTTTGTAATCCTGTTTTTTATATTCGGAAGAGGAGGGGGCGGAGGAGGTTATACGGTCGGCAGGTCGGGAATGTTTTTCCTGGCAGGTTCGCTTTTGGGAAGAGGATTTGGAGGCGGTGGTGGCAGTGGCGGCGGTTTCGGTGGCGGTTCTTCAGGAGGTTTCGGCGGATTCGGTGGAGGAAGTTTCGGAGGCGGGGGATCGGGAGGTTCCTGGTAATTTATTTTTTCTCTTCAACCAAAACGAACACCTCTTCGTTGTCCCTTTTCATCATGTATTTTTCCCTTGCGAATTTCTCAAGATTTTTGGGATTGGTCATTAACTCCTTCATGTCGGTCTTGTTTTTATTGATTTCAGAGCTGAAGTATTTTTTTTCGTTTTCCAGCTTTCTGACCTCTTTACGAAGTTCAAGCTGTGAAAGCATATCGTTCTTGTCGAAAAATCCTACCCATACCACAAAGGCCAGAAAGGTGAGTACATACTTATTGTTCAGATAGGCGAGTGCTTTTTTGAGCATAGGTAAATTTAGGGGAATGAAAAATGCCCGGGGGAGACAACCGGTAAAGTTTTGAACAGGAGGTTTTTAATTTCTCTGATTAATTGACCAGGAGATTGCAGCCCCTGAGGTCGCTATTGTCGAAGCGACCGAGGATTTCAAAGGTGTTGTCTTCGTTCAATTTACCCAGGTCCTGGGTTGCAATAAACGAACAGGAATAGAGGTTTGCAAGATCGGTAATATTAACGCCCCCGGTTTTGCCTTTTGGGGCCAGGGCAAAGGGGTCGTTTCGGTCGCGGATGGTAATGCTCATCCAGGGAGGGCAGGCGAAAATGCCATTTCCTTTGGAATAGGCCTGAGAGAGCAATTCGGTCATTCCGTATTCTGAATGAACAGAATCAAGGCCGAAACTTTTTTTAAGAACCGCGTGAATTTCTTCTTTTACGAGTTCTTTTCTTCTTCCTTTCATTCCTCCTGTTTCCATGATAATCCCACTTTGCAGGGGCGGGCCTTTCAGCGCATCGAATTGTTCAGCCAGATCGAGCAGGGCATAGGATACGCCAAGTAAAATATAGGGCCTGGATTGTTTTTCAAGGTCTATTATGCATTGGATAAGTTCCCCGGTATTGTCCAGGAAAAAACCACTTTCCCTGTGTTTTCCCTTTTTGATAAGCTTGTCAGCCATGTAAACAAGGGAGGAGGCGCCCTGCTGCAGGTAGGAGGGCAGCAGGGCCAGTATAACATACTTTTCAGGAGGTCCGTAAAATAATTCAAAGCTGTGCAAAAAACTTTTTTCGTAAAGCTCCAGACTGCTTACATAATGCCGGCTTTGGCCTGTTTCAGTTGTGCCACTGCTTAAAAATACAGTTTCTTCTGTCCTGTTTTCGCAGATTATTTTTCTGCTTTTAAAAAACGAAACCGGTAAAAACGGGATTTGGATAGTCTCCCGGACGGAGTCTGGATTTATCTTCAGCAGTGTCAGGTATTCCTTGTAGACCGGGCTGTGCAGGGCCTGAAAACGGAATACCTCGAGGGCCAGGGGTTCAAATGAGCGGGCATCAGAAATTGAAAAGAGCTTGTTGAGTAGTTCAGTTTCCTTCATGATCAGGCTTTCTTCAGGCATTGGTCGGGCTTTTGCTGGGCTTGTTATAATTTTGTAAATTTACCTTTCTGTGTTTCTAAAAACAAAAATATCAGCAGTGCTTTTTGTTTTGGTTGCTTTTGGCTTTTACGGATGCCTGAAACAACATACGATTTCTGATATCCCTGAGATTTCTTTTCAAAGTTTTACTCAGTCGGGGTCTGATTCTGCCGTACTGACCATAAATTTTCAGGATGGAGAAGCGGATATCGGAGAACCCACAGGGGATACCACACGAAATATTTTTCTGATTTACTACCGGGATACCGGAGGGCTATTCAAAAGACGCTATTTACCCCTACAATACGATTCACTTCAATTCTCGTACTGCATGCCCTATGCCACTACGGGAACAGGCAGTAAATCTATTACCGGCACCATTCGGGTGACTCTGCCGGGACTTGATACTTCAAGTGCAGCTATCGGGGGACCCTATTGGTATCCGAGTCCCGGAAGTTATTTTGGAACTACATTTATTCCTACCGGATACCCCGTAGATACGCTTATTCGTTTCAATGTGTATATCTACGACAGGGCCGGTCATAAAAGCAATACCGTCAGCACCAACCTGATTCACATTCCTTACAGCTGGCATCGTACTCCCTGAACAGTTGATACCATACGCTCTAAAATCCCGATTTTTTTATTTAACCATTACTTAACATTGCCGTGCAATGCGAAGCTTAACTTTACCCAGGATGGAAAATAGCGGGTATAAAATACTGTTGGTTGATGATGAACCGGATATACTCGAGTTTCTGGGTTATAATATCAGAAGAGAAGGTTATATGGTTTTTACCGCTATTAATGGTAAAGACGCTGTTAGCATCGCGAAAAGGGAAAAACCCCACCTGATTATTCTGGATGTAATGATGCCTGACATGGATGGAATTGAAACCTGCCGTGAAATAAGGGCTCTGGATGGCTTAAAAAACGTAATGATTGCGTTTTTAACGGCCCGCAATGAAGATTATTCGCAAATTGCCGGTTTCGAGGTTGGTGCCGATGATTATATCAATAAGCCCATCAAACCCAGGGTTTTAATCAGCCGCATTTCTGCTTTGCTCAGAAGATATACCCATACGGACGCGGAAGGGGGGGGCTCTGATAAAATGAATGTGGGCGGGCTTAAAATTGACAGGGAAAAGTACATTGTTGTAAAAGAGAATCTTGAAATCAATCTTCCCAAGAAAGAATTTGAATTGCTGGCCCTGCTGGCCTCGAAACCCGGAAAGGTTTTTACCCGGGAAATTATTCTGGACTCGGTTTGGGGAGATGACGTTGTGGTGGGAGACCGTACCATTGATGTTCACATACGCAAATTGCGCGAAAAACTTGGTGAAAACTATATCAAAACAGTTAAGGGCATAGGCTACAAGTTTGAATTTTAGTGCGTACATTAGCCGGAGTGGCGCTTAAAAACAAGCTGACTCCTTTTTCTCTGGTCTTATTGAGTTCTTCTCTGGTCTCAATAAGTTTCCTCTTAATTTTGTACCGTTTTGGGTTTGTCATCCTTCGCACTCCTGCTGAGTTTACGATTCTTCTAAGCTTTGTTCTGCTGTTTCTCGTCTCGTTTGTAATTCAATTTTTTTTTGCGCGTTTGTTTATATTCAAACGGTTAAAAAAAATTTATTTCTCTATTCACAATTACAGGAATTCGGATGAAGCTCAATTGAAGCGAAATGCAATTGAGTATGGTGAGGATGTGATTGAGGACATTGATAAAGAGTTGAAAATATGGGCCGAAGAGCGTAAAGCCGAAATCGATCGACTTAAAAAACTGGAAACCTATCGCAAGGAATACCTGGGTAATGTTTCGCATGAACTGAAGACCCCCATATTTAATATTCAGGGTTATGTACTAACCCTGCTGGACGGAGGACTGGAGGATAAAACCATTAATAAGGATTACCTGCAGCGGGCAGAAAACAGTGTGGAACGGATGATTGGGATTGTGGATGATCTGGAGGCTATTTCGCAAATGGAAGTAGGGCAGCTCGAACTTGATTTTGAAAAATTTGATATTGTGGAGTTGTGCAAGGAGATTTTCAAAGCCGAGGAAATGAAGGCTACCGCAAAAGGGATTATGTTCGGATTAAAGGAATCAAATGAATTGCCGATTTATGTAGTTGCCGATAAATTCAGGATCAGGCAGGTGCTTACCAATCTCATTGTGAATTCGATTAAGTACGGAAGGGATTTTGGGGAAACAAAAGTGAAATTTTATGACGTTGGGGAAATCGTTCGTGTTGAGCTATCGGATAACGGAATAGGCATTGATGAAAATCATTTGCCCAGGCTTTTCGAACGTTTTTACCGGGTGGATAAGCATCGCTCCCGTGAGCAGGGAGGCACAGGCCTTGGGCTTGCTATTGTCAAACACATACTGGAGGCACACAACCAATCGATTCACGTGATGAGTACGATCGGTGTGGGGTCGGTGTTTTCTTTCACGCTAAAGAAGGCTGGATAAGGCCTGTTCAGCTGTTAAGCCGGATTTGGAAACCGCGTTGCCCTCCGCGGCCGATAAAACGGCCGTTTCGAAGCCTTTGTAGGCTGAACTTTCCTTTATGGCTGTCCCGATGTCAAATTCTTTCTGCGAGACAGACCAGGCGATTTGTTCTTCTTTAAATTTTTTTGCAAGGTACTGCTGTTCGGTCTGACCGGGTGTGGGTACAAAAACAACCTTTTTGCTGAATCGGCTAAGGTCCATTATCGTTGAATACCCCGGCCTGCAGATGATGAGTTCGGATTCTGAAATTGCTTTTTTCATTTCAGTTGTGCTCAGGTGGTGGGCGATTGTTGGTCCTTTCATTTCGGGCAAGGCCTCTGTTTCGCGCAGAATCTCTGTTTCCGGCAGGCCCTGCACAATAAGGCTTCCGGGTACCGGATTCATTTTTCCAAGCTGCTGCCTTATTTTTTGCTCGAAAATGCTTCGCTGGGGTTCGGGGCCGGACAAGATAAAGAACAGTTCGTATTTTTTTTTGCAATTGTTTTCTGTTTGTTCTTTTTCATCGGTAAGCGTATCGGATTCAAACCTGCTGAGCGGACCAATAAAACGCACATTGGCCGGTCGGGGATTTTGGTGAGAGAGCGCTCCGGAAAAATTAACCGGACCTTCGAAGTCAGGTACCCAGCATTCGTTAAATTTTTCCAGTTGTTTCCGGTTCAGGTAATTGATGAGTTTGTTTGCAAAGGGGGCAGGGATAAACAATTGGTGTGTAAGGATCACACAGGGTATTTTGGCTGACCATAGACCGTAGCGGTTATCTGAAATGACGATGTCAATTTTCTTTTCAGCAATAAGGTCCTGCAAAGTCCGGTTTTCGCGGCGGATGGCCGTTAAAATTTTAGGTATTTGTAAAATCAGGCCCAGAATCATAGCTTTCCCTTTGGGGAATCGTAAGCCGTATCCCGGAAACTGAATAAATTCAAGCCGGGGGAATTCTTTGCGCAGTATCTGAAGGGCTCCGTTGTCGGCCGCCAGAATGACCTGGACTCCTTTGCTGAGCAGAATTGTGATCAGGGGAATACAGCGGGAGGCATGGCCCAGTCCCCAATCCAGAGGGGCAACTAAAATACGTTTTTTATCCAAAATTTGTTTGCTGCAAAGATTGTAAATTTACACAATGGCCAGAAGTAAATTAGAACGTTTTGCTGAAGTTTCCTCTTTTCCGCATGTGTATGAATTTGATTTCAGGGAGCTGGATTCAGGATTTAAACTGAAGGGAAACTGGAACAAGGAGCATTTTAAAAACGATCAGCCGATTGTTCTTGAACTGGGCTGCGGTAAAGGCGAATACACCGTGGGTCTTGCAAAGAAATATCCCGGCAAAAATTTTATCGGAGTGGATATCAAAGGCAACCGGATCTGGCGAGGGGCAAAAACTGCACTTGATGAACACATTGCCAATGCGGCTTTTCTCAGAACCCGGATTGATTTTATTGATTCCTGCTTTTCCATGGGGGAAGTCAGTGAAATCTGGATTACCTTCCCCGATCCCCAGCCCCAAAAATCAAGGATACGAAAGCGACTCACATCCCCTGTTTTTCTGGCGCGCTACAAAAAAATTCTGAGTCCCGGAGGGCGGATACGCCTGAAAACGGACAGTCAGGAATTGTGGAACTACAGCCTGGAGGTTGTCAGGGAATTCGGGCATACGTTGATTTGCTCCAGCCCTGATCTGTATGCCGATCCTTCGGGGGATTTCGAAGACGCTGCGTCCATTGAAACCTATTACGAAAGCAAATTCAAAAAGCTGGGCTTTACGATCTGTTACCTCGAATTTAAACTTATGCCGCCAGCGGCGAAAACTTGAACGAGTGCAGACCTTCAACGCCGAGGAACGGATACGGGAACTTTCTGACATTGAAGCGATCAAAAAACTTCCGGAACGCTTTATTCAGGAAAAAGTGGTGCTGGGAATCGACATTTACAAATACAGCGAATATTCCCCGGTTCCCCAGGTGTATGTGCCTGTTCTGTTCGAAAACCTTTATACGCTGACAGTTGCCAATGTTCTGGAATACGAAGTTTTTATTTTCGGAAATTACTGCAAGAATGCCGTTGAATTCAGGAGTCGTTTTATTCCTACCGGAGACGGGGGATTTCAGATCTTCAACAATCCGATTGAAGCACTTGTTTTTTCGATTTATTTTCAGTTGAATGTTAAGCGCTTTAATTCGGGAGGGAGCAAGATCGATCTACTTAAAAAACTTCAGAAAATTATCGGCACCATTGAGTTGAGGTATGCCGTAACTACCGATCAGCTGTATTCCTACAAGTCGAATTATTACGGAGTTTCCATCATTAACAATGCCCGGATCCTTGCCAAGGACCACCTGAACCGCATGCTGATTGACGACAATACTTCCGCCTGGCTGATCAACCATATCAACTCGGTTGAAAATCTGATTGATATGGATAAGAATGCCTTTGCCTCGACCAATTACTTTA
Organism: Bacteroidota bacterium; assembly: GCA_013286385.1. Classification (GTDB taxonomy): domain Bacteria; phylum Bacteroidota; class Bacteroidia; order JABDFU01; family JABDFU01; genus JABDFU01. The sequence continues at coordinate 7,148 of JABDFU010000052.1, read as the reverse complement.
AATCGTATGATGTTCAGCTGAAGACCTTTTTGTTTGAGAAAAAGGGAGCCTTTAAATCGGTGGACGTATTAAAAATAGGAGCCATCAAATCAAAAAATACTGAACTGAATATTTACAACCTGCATTTGCAAACGGTCATGCGGCTGATGATCGAAAAGCATGCGTATGACATCTATGTGATCACGCTTGGAAATCTGAATACCAGGGGTATTGACTAGGGATGATCGATGTTGTAATGCAGGCCACGGCTTTCTCCTCTTTCCTGCGCGCCTTTGATAATAAGGTAAGCCACATTGATGATGTTCCGGAGTTCGCAGAGTTTTGCCGATACGATGGTTTTGTTGTAGAGGGTTTCGTTCTCCTGGTAAATGATTTCGAGCCTGTCAAAGGCTCTTTGGAGCCGCAGATCGGACCTGACAATACCTACGTAATAGGTCATGATGGCCTGAACCTCCCGGAGACTCTGGGTTATCAGAATCATTTCTTCGGGAGCTTCCGTGCCTTCGGCATTCCAATCGGGCAGTCGGGTGCATAGTTCTGTCCCCGCAGCCGACCGAACGGATTCGGCACTGGCGTGATTGGCGTAGACCACCGCTTCCAGAAGGGAATTGGAGGCCAGGCGGTTGGCTCCGTGTAATCCGGTGGAGGCACACTCTCCAACGGCGAACAGGTTTTTGATGGAGGTGCGCCCTTTTGTATCGACTTTAATTCCCCCGCACATATAGTGAGCAGCTGGGGCGACAGGGATCATCTGCAGGGCAGGATCAATTCCAATGGTCTTGCATTTTAAATAAATAGTCGGAAAATGTCTGATGAATTCAGGGTTGTTGAGATGGCGGCAGTCGAGGTAAACGCAGTCGGTTCCGTTTAGTTTCATTTCGTTGTCGATGGCCCTTGCTGCAATATCCCTTGGCGCAAGGGAAAGCCGTTTGTCGTATCTGTGCATGAATTCTTTTCCGTCCAGTGTTTTGAGCACAGCTCCGAATCCACGGACAGCCTCTGAAATAAGGAAAGAAGGGTATTCGCCCGGATTGAAAAGAGCGGTGGGGTGGAATTGGCAGAACTCCATATTTTCGATGGTGCCCTTGGCCCTGTATACCATTGCCACTCCGTCACCGGTTGCAATGGTTGGATTGGTGGTCACGCTGTAAACGTGGCCGGCGCCTCCGGTGGCAACGAGTGTTGTTTTGGCCAGGATGGTTTCAATGCGCTGGGTCTTTTGATTCAGTACGTAAGCTCCATAACAGGTGATGTCGGGCGTTCGCCTGGTAACTTCAATTCCTAAATGGTGTTGAGTTAACAGATCAATGGCAAAATGATGAGGCAGGATTTCAATGTTGGGATGCCGGTGTACTTTTTCGAGCAGGGCTCTTTCGATTTCGAAACCGGTACTGTCTTTGTAATGCAGGACCCTGCTTTCTGAATGGCCCCCTTCTTTGGCAAGATCGTATTCCCCGTTTTCGGCCTGGTCAAAACGCGCGCCCCAGTTGATCAATTCCCGGATGCTATCGGTTGATTCCCTGATAACCATGCGAACCACCTCTTCGTCACACAGGCCGGCTCCGCAAGCAAGGGTATCTGCTATGTGTTTTTCGTAGGAGTCGGGTTCGTGCATAACCGCGGCAATCCCACCCTGGGCGTATTTGGTGTTGGATTCGTCTTCGGCTACTTTGGTAACAATACTGACTTTACCGGCGGAAGCCACTTTCAGGGCATAACTCAATCCGGCAATACCTGAACCCAAAATTAAAAAGTCGGTAGTTCGCTTCAATTTTCGTAACTTTGGTTGCTGAACATGGAAAATAGTCTAAAAAAAGCCATACTCGTTTACGCCGAAAATACGCCGAATCCTTCGGCTATGAAATTCGTGGCCAATATACCTATTTTAGACTCAACTGCCGTCGCAGAATTCAAAACGATTCCTGATGTTTCTGTTTCGCCCATGGCTGCGCAGCTTTTTCAGTTTCCTTTTGTACGTCAGGTATTTATTTGCGGAAATTACATCACCCTTACCAAAAATGATACCGTTGCCTGGGAAGAAGTGATTCATCCTGTGCGGGAGTTTGTAAAGCTTTTTCTGGAAGAAGGGAAACCGGCTGTACTTGAATTTCCCAAACAGGAAGATCCGTCAGATTCAACGGACGTGGAACTGAAAATCAATGAGATCCTTGAAGAATACATCCGGCCTGCAGTGGAGCAGGACGGAGGCCTTATTTCTTTCAAATCATTTAAGGAAGGCGTTGTAACCGTTCAGATGAAAGGTTCGTGCAGCGGCTGTCCTTCTTCAACGCTGACGCTGAAAGCAGGAATAGAAGGTTTGCTTAAGCGAATGGTACCCGAAGTAAAAGAGGTTGTAGCCGAACCGGCTTAGTTTTTACACGATCCGGTCAGATTTCCTTTTCGATCCAGTCCCCGTTGTTTTTTATCAGTTGAATCAAGGCCTCAACCGCATTGTCGGAGTTCACATTGCGCTTTACCACTTCTTTGCCTTTGTAGAGGGTAATTTTTCCAATGCCTGTTCCTACGTAGCCGTAATCGGCATCGGCCATTTCGCCGGGTCCGTTGACGATGCAGCCCATGATTCCGATTTTAATTCCTTTCAGGTGACCGGTGCGTTTGCGGATCTTTTGGGTGGTTTCCTGAAGGTCAAACAAGGTACGGCCGCAGGACGGACAGGAAATGTATTCGGTTTTTGAAATACGGGTACGCGTGGCCTGAAGAATACCGAAGGCTGTACTGTTAACCAGGGCAGGAGCATTGTCTGACGAAAGCCAGAGTCCGTCCCCGAATCCATCAATAAATAAACCTCCGCAGTCTGCAGATGCCCGTAACCTGAATTTCTCATCATCCAGCTGGCTATAGGATTGTTTAAAAATGACCGGGAGCTTACATTTCAGATTTTCGAGTTCGAAAAGGGCCTGCCGCTGTCTGGAAAGTGATGTTGCATCAATTACCAGCACGAGGGTTGAGGAGTCTGCCTTCAGGTCTGGCTTGCTCAGCGCTTTTATCGTTTCGCCTGTTTCTTCGGGACTGATCCTTATAAAATTCAGCTGGCCGGAATGCTCCTTGCTGCTTACAAATTCTTCAAGCGAAAACAAGGGGTAGGAGCGGGGATTGGTTTTGAGTTTAAGCCAGGTTTTATACTTGTAAATCAAGCCCAGGGTTCCCGGAATTGCGAAGCCGGCCGTTTTATCGCCCAGGTAAATGTAATCGCAGGCCTGATCACTGATCGTCCATTTATCGGTAGCCGCTGAATAGCTGTAACCCACTGAAAAAAAATTGGCGGGCTTCAGTTCTCCCGCACGGGTACTGAAATCGGCTACTACGCGGGGTACGTTGCTGCCACCGAGGGATCCTGTTTCTGCAGTAGAGCGTCTGGAGTATTCGAAGGGATTGTGTTGTTGAATAGTTGAATTGCCGGAGGAACTGCTCAACGTATATTTTTCGATCAGGAGTTTTGCAACAGGAATTTCAAATTCAGGTTCTTCGGTCAGGGACACTCGTATGGTGTCGCCCAGGCCGTCTTCCAGAAGCGTTCCAATACCAACAGCAGATTTTATTCTTCCATCTTCGCCTTCTCCGGCTTCGGTGACCCCAAGGTGAAGGGGATAGTTGCGCTGGCTGGCGATCATTTTATTCACGAGAAGCCTGTAGGCCTGAACCATTACCAGGGTGTTGCTGGCTTTCATGGATAAGACAATATTATGGTAATTGAGGTCCTCGCAGATGCTTAAAAATTCAAAGGCTGATTCGACCATTCCTTCAGGGGTATCTCCGTAGCGGCTTAAAATGCGGTCGCTCAGGGAACCGTGGTTGGTTCCTATGCGCATGGCTGTTCCGTATTCCTTGCAGACTTTCACAAGCGGAACAAAGCGTTCGCGTATGCGGTCGAGTTCGGCCTGATAAGCAGAAGCGGTATACCGGTGAACTTCAAATTTTTTTTTATCTGCGTAATTCCCCGGATTAATCCTTACTTTTTCGACCAGACGTGCGGCCAGTTCGGCAGCGTTCGGGGTGTAATGAATGTCAGCAATCAGGGGATTCGAATAGCCTCTTTTGCGCAATTCTTTTTTAATTTCGGCCAGATTCTGAGCTTCTTTCAGACTTGGCGCCGTGATGCGAACATAATCGCATCCGGCTTTTATCATCCGTATGCTTTGTTCAACCGTTGCAATGGTATTGAGCGTATCGGTTGTTGTCATGGATTGAATACGGATGGGATTGGAGGCGCCCATGGGAAGGTCTCCTATTCTGACTTCGAGGGTTTTGAACCTTGAGTATTCAGTCAGGCTGTTGCAGTATTTGTAATTCGGGGTTTCAGACATTTGCTAAAGCAAAAGTACTAATTCGCTTTGGGTTTTGAAGCCTGTTTTTGTTTCATCCAGGCGTTTGCGAACAGGGTCAGCAGAATCATGGCCGTAGCAGCATAAAAACCTGTTCCCATGAGTTCTTTTTTTCTGAAAATCAGAAAGGCCAGAATGATCCCGTAAACCACTTCGAGATTTACCGTGAGGTTAAAGGTATAGGGACTTATTTCTTTCAAAATGGAGGAACTGATGACGAAGGTAAATGCAGTTGCAACCAGAGAAAACAAAAGCAGCAGCAACAGATTGGTTTGACCTATCTGAAAAAATCCGGCGTCGTATTCGCCGGTAATCAACAGGTAAATCCCTACAGCTATAAAACCGAAGAACAATTCATAAAAAGTCATTACCGTGGAGTTGTTTTTTTTTACCAGACCGGCATTCAGAACTGTAAAGAACGCTGAGAGAAGAGCGGAGAAGACGCTGAGCAGAATGCCCAGTTTGAATTTTGTTTCAAAGGAAAAAATCAATGAAATGGAAAGGATGACAACAAGCCCGTATGCAATTTCTATCCAGTTCACTTTTCTTCTGAAAAGCAGGGGTTCTATCAAGGCTGTAAACAGGGCTCCACAGGAAAAACAAGCCAGGGTGAGGGAAATCGTAGAGATTTTTATAGCCTGATAAAAGCAAAGCCAATGAATCGCTATTAGAATTCCTACTCCCGCAAATCTCAGGAGCTGGGCCGGGCTGGCTTTCAGGGAAATTTTATTGGCAATTAAAAAAACAAAAATTCCGGCGGAAGCGATGAGCATGCGGTACCAGATGAGGTGGCTTGCGGGAAGGGTAATGGAACGGCCGAAAATCCCCGCAAATCCCCAGATAAAAACAACGAGGTGAAGCAGGAGATAATTTTTGTTCTTATTGAAAATAGGCAATTAGTTTATCAGGTCTGTTATTTTACCCGATCTGAATAACTCATGGTGCGGGTGTCTACCCTGATCTTTTCCCCCTGATTGACAAATAAAGGGACCATGATTTTAGCTCCTGTTTCAAGGGTTGCAGGCTTGAGGGTGTTGGTTGCCGTATCTCCTTTTACGCCAGGTTCGGTATAGCTGATTTCGAGCTCAACAAATGTAGGTGCTTCAGCGGTTATGGGTTCTTCGTTTTCAAAAGCGATTTTCACTTCACATCCTTCTTTTAAAAACTGGGCTCCGGCTCCAAAAAGCGTTTTGGGGATATATACCTGCTCGAAGGATTCGGGATCCATGCAAACGATAAAATCGTTTTCCAAAAAGATGTATTGCATGGTTTTAAATTCAACACGAACGATCTCCACAAGTTCGCCCGAACGGAAGCGGTTTTCAACAAGCTTTCCGTTCTTCAGGTTGCGCATCTTGGCCTGGTAAAAAGCCCTCAGGTTTCCGGGTGTGCGATGCTGGTATTCAAGAATCTGACACAATTCTCCGTTGTACCTGATAAATGATCCGATATTGATGTCTCCTGTATCTGCCATGTTTTTCTTTTTGGGACGACGAAGCTACTACAAATTAGGCTAAATTCCAAGCCCGGCCACAGGCCCTGGCCGAGAGGAAATGGTTTCGTGTTTACTTGCTGTTTTGAACGATGGTCATTTCAACCCGTCTGTTTTTTGCCCTTCCTTCAGGAGTTTTGTTGTCTGCGATGGGTTTGCTTGCGCCAAAATACTCGACAATCATTCGGTTATCCGTAAGGCCGGAAAGGATCAGGAAGCGCTTTACCGATTCGGCGCGTTTTTTAGACAATTCCATATTGCTTTTTGCATCGCCTACGTTGTCGGTATGGCCAGAAATCCTGAGCATCCATTCCGGTTTCTTTTTTAACAAACCGGCCAGTTCAGTTAAGGATACATAGGACTGTTCCTTGATCACATCTTTTCCGTTCTCAAATTCAAGATTGGAGAAGGCTGTTTTTAGCACTTCTTTTTCTTCTTCTTTCAGTTTCACTTCAACTACCTTTTCCTTTGGTTTGGGTTCAACAGGAGCTACCGGTATAACAACCGGGGCTTCGATTTTTTCAAAGTGATACAGGCCGTCCTTTGATTTGATCAGCTTGCGGTTTTTTCCCATGTAAATCAGAACGAGGGAGTCCTGGGGAATATCTTCTCCCTGCAATGTGAATTTGGATTCGTCGGGCAATAGTTTCTCGTAAATAAATTCCCCTGATTTGTTTTTGATAATGACTCCGATCAGATTTCCAGCCGAATCGGTAACTGTTAATTTAACAACAGGGCAGCCTTGATTTTCAACGGGACCCGGAACATCCGGGCATTTATCATATTTATCAGCGACCCCATCATGGTCTCTGTCCGGACATCCTTTTAGTGCTCTCGGCCCGGGCTCATTGGGGCATTCGTCCTCGCTGTCCTTAATGCTGTCGTTGTCGGCATCGGGGCAACCTTTGGTCCAGATGGGTCCTTTTTCGGTTGGGCAATCATCCTCCTTATCGGGAATTCCGTCCCCGTCTGTATCCGGACATCCGTTAAATTGCGGGAGACCTGCGATATCGGGACATAAATCATCCTTGTCGGGAATTCCGTCCCCATCCCTGTATGGACAGCTGATTGATGGATCGCTGAGACCGGGAATAACCGTTTCACTTTCCTCAAAAGTCGGAAAAGCCCTGAGTTCAATGGTTTCGTATTCGGCCTTCAACAACAGTTACAACAACATCGGTTTCGGCTTGTCACTGAATGCGGGTCCGGTTCAGGTTTACGCGATTGCAGACAACATTCTGGCCCTGATCGTTTACAATCAATACCAAAGTGCTTCGAATGGCTCTGAATTTGAATTACCGGCCTATACCAAG
>JABDFU010000051.1 GCA_013286385.1 Bacteroidota bacterium | reverse complement strand
GCGGGACCGGCTGTCGCGCTGGAATGAAATCCGTTTACGCCATCGCCCTGTTCCCAGCCAATATCATAGGTGAGTGAACAGGCTGCACGCGAAATGCCTTTGCTTTTCGGATTATTGTAATACCGGATTTCTGCACTGTTGTCACTATGGTAACGGGTACGTCCGGGAGCATCCTGATCGTCATGTCCGTAGTATTCATTCGAAAGTATCTGGAACCAGTCCCTGGGTCTCCACAAAACTTGTGAACCGAAGCCGGGCATATTGTTAAACATGGCGTAGGATTGCCAACCGTTGATGATCCAGAATTCAATTTTCAGATTTTCTCCGGGAAAAGTTTGAATGCGAAGGCCGTTGAAGAACCAGGGCGTGTTATCTGAAGTGAAAGAAGGCTGGTAAACCCAGTTTTCACAATTGTAATAAGAGAAAAGACCGATATAGGACATGAAGAGGCCGGCATCTACGTTGATGCCGTGCCATACGTTGAAATGATAACCTGCATTCGCCTCGCTGAAATAGCGGTAAGCATCCGGCAAATCGTATTGCCCCTTGTATCCGCTTCCGTCGTTTCTGGCAACTACAGTTGCCCTGGTACCGAGTTGCAACAGAATGCTTGCACGGATATTGTCATAGTGGTAGTCGCCACCAATCGCACCCAGGTTGATTTCCATTTCGTCAGTACGAGCTAATGTTGTAGAGCCGATCACCGTATGGTCAATTGGGTTTTGGTTGTCGTATAACGTATTTACATCCAGCAATAACCGTCCTGTAAAATACTTGCTGTCTAACAATGCGGTGCTCCTCCTGTCGTTCCCGTTAAGCCAGGTATAATCCCCGTGTGAAAAAGGGGCGCTGTGTGCAGAATCTTCGATACTTGCCAATGCATCCGGCTTGAGATAGATCAAAGAACCCTTGCCCGTCATGATTATTTTAGGAGCCTGAGACTCTCCCGAGGAAATCAGTTGGCCCACCTTGTCGAGTATGCTGCTGTTGGTGGCTATCTCCTGGGAAAAAAGAGTGGCCACGGTAAAGGGCGCTGCAATGGACACGGTAAAAAAAAGCGTCCTCCAAAACATTGTGAAAATCTTCGAGTTACTCATATCGATAGTATGGATTTGTGTATGCCGGAGGGCAAATATATGCACAAATCACATACTGTATCAATATGGGTTTTAGTTTGCTGTTGTTTGACTTAAAAGGTAATTCACTTTGTACATCTTATGCTCGTTATCATAAACCGCAATGTCTGTGGCACCGTTAAATTCAGTATTAAGTTTGTCATGGAATTTTAAATTTCCCGGAAATGTTCTTTTCAGATTCGCTACAGTCAGGGGAAGTATTTCTGAGTTGAGGGTTGTGCTGAAAAAATAGCTGGAAATGATGCTTTTGGTTTCCAATATCTGATATTCATGATCGTATTCTCTGTAAAACCGGTAATCGTTTTGTTTGCAATCCCGGTAACCAAAGGTGCTGTCTTTTTCCAAACGTATCTGCTTCCTGCTTACTAATACATCAATATAGCTTCTCGAAAAAAAATGGTTCAAACGAATTTTACCTGAGGACGAATCGCAATTGCTTCTGTAGCAGAGTTTGTCCTCCTTGTAATCCTTCGCATTTCGAAATATCCCGCTGTAATTTATGGAATCTGCTTTCTGTGCGGAGTGAACTTTGCCAGAATCGTAAATACTATAAGCGCTTTTCGTTTCAACTTCAAGTCTGATTAAAATCGAACCATGAAGGCGATGATGAATTGCAATTCGTCTTTTACCAGGTCGGGGGTCCAGTTCGGATTTGCTGAACCTGGACCGACAGGTGTCGTAACGTATCCGTCGGGCGAAGTAACACCGCCTGGTCCTGCAAAATAAGGAACACTGGCATGTCTGCTGTCAATTTGAAATTCCCAGGTAAAGTAATCAGAGGGCATCCAGTCAAATGCTATGGTGGCATCCCATCCCAGGAACTGGGAACCTGGAGCCATTGAGAAAGGATCTATGCCGGCAGATTGGGTCTGCATAAGTCCCGTTAAAGGGTTAACCGAAACGGTTCCTGGAAGCGGACTTGCCTGACCGGTTGGGGCAAGTACCAGGTAGCGTCCGGGATTGTTGATATAACCTGCACCGACGGTACATGCCGTATGTTGTTTCGGACCAAACCAGAGTCTGTTGTATACCATGCCGCTGAGAAAGTATTGTGCAGGACCATATGTTGCACTTGAATGAAATCCGTTTACTCCGTCCCCCTGTTCCCAACCGATATCATAGGTAAGTGAACAGGCCGCTCGTGATATGCCTTTGCTCGCCGGGTTGTTGTAATAACGGATTTCTATGCTGTTATCACTGTGCGCGCGGTAACGGCCGGGATCATCCTGGTCGTCGTGTCCGTAATATTCATTGGAAAGAACCTCAAACCATTCTTTTGGTCTCCACAAAATCTGGGACCCAAAACCGGGCATATTGTTAAACATGGCGTAGGATTGCCATCCGTTGATGATCCAGCCTTCTATTTTCAGATTTTCGGTTGGGAAGGTTTGTATACGTATGCCATTAAAAAACCAGGGCGTGTTGTCAGAAGTGAAGGAAGGTTGATAAACCCAGTTCTCAGCGTTGTAATAAGAGAAAAGGCCGATGTAGGACATGAACAGTCCGGCATCTACGTTGATGCCGTGCCATACATTAAAGTGGTAACCGGCATTCGCTTCGCTGAAGTAGCGGTAGGCGTCCTGCAAATCATATTGGCCTTTGTATCCGCTGCCGTCATTTCTTGGAACTACGGTAGAACGTGTTCCCAGTTGCAATAATATGCTTGCACGGACATTGTCGTAGTGATAATCTCCGCCGATAGCTCCCAGGTTGATTTCCATTTCATCAGTACGTGCTAAGGTTGTGGAGCCGACTACTGTATGATCGATTGGGTTCTGGTTTGAATAAACTGTATTTACGTCAAGCAGTAAGCGTCCGGTAAAATATTTACTGTCAAGCAGGGCAGTATGCCTTCTGTCGTTACCATTAATCCAGGTATAATCTCCGTGAGAAAACGGTTCGCTGTGAGCAGAATCTTCAACGTCATCCGGCTTAACATAAATCAATGATCCTTTTCCGGTCATGATTATTTTTGGGGCAACGGATTGTCCCTGAGAAATAATTAGTCCCACTTTGTCCAGGACACTGCTGTTGGTAGTTACTTCCTGTGCTAAAAGCGGCGCTGTCAACAAAAACGCCAGCCCTAGTGCTGTTCGGTTTGTAGTTGTGTTCATAATCGTAGGTATTGGTTAATTGTTTGGTTGTTGATTTATTTTTGATTTAAAGCAATGTTCAGTTTTAGTACGTTTACTTTTTCGGGTCCCAGAAAGCCCAGCAAAGGGCTTTCTTTGATCTGAGCTATGATCTGATAAATCTCCTTTTCGCTCCTGTTTCTGACTTTGGCTATACGCGGCACCTGAATTTTTGCAGCCTGAACAGAAATGTCGGGATCGAGCCCGCTGCCTGACATGGTGACCAGGTCGGCGGGTATCTGTTCTTTTTTTATTGTGGGGTTGTGAACCAAAAAAGTGTCGATGCGGGCCTTTACGCCAGCGAGGTATTCAGGATTCGAAGGACCCTTGTTGGAGCCGCCTGATGCTGCCGCATTGTAATCCACGGCCGATGGTCTTCCCCAGAAATACTTGTCCTGGGTAAATTTTTGTCCTATGTTTTCATAGCCCACGACTTTTCCGTTGGAGCTAAGTGTAATTCCATCTCCTCCGCCCGGAGCGAGCTTCGCTACCCCTGCAATCAACAGTGGGTAAATCACAGTGCAGAGTATGATCAGCACCGCTGTGAGTTTTAAAGAAGGTAATAAGTAACTTTTCATTTTAGTATTATTTTTTATATTTCAGAATCTTTGTTTTTCTATTTCCCCTAATGGCTGATTGCTACTTCAAAAAAAGACCCTGACAACCATGTCAATCAGTTTAATTCCAATAAAGGGTATAACCACTCCGCCTGCTCCATAAATCAGTAAATTTCTGCGTAACAGCGCACTGGCCCCAATGGGTTTGTATTGTACCCCGCGAAGGGCTAAGGGTATGAGCAGGGGTATAATAATTGCATTGAATATGACCGCCGAAAGAATCGCGCTTTCGGCGGAGTAGAGTTTCATGATGTTGAGACCCTGCAGGGCAGGAATGGAGGCAATAAACAGGGCGGGTACAATAGCGAAATATTTGGCCACATCATTGGCAATGGAAAAAGTGGTCAGGGTTCCACGGGTAATGAGCAGTTGTTTGCCGATTTCAACGACTTCGATCAGCTTGGTCGGATCGTTGTCCAGGTCAACCATGTTGCCGGCTTCCTTTGCGGCCTGGGTGCCGCTGTTCATGGCCACACCTACATCGGCCTGTGCCAGGGCAGGTGCGTCATTCGTTCCGACGCCCATCATGGCGACGAGTTTGCCTTTTTGCTGTTCTGCTTTGATGTAATTCATTTTGTCTTCGGGCTTGGCTTCAGCTATGAAATCATCCACTCCTGCTTTTTCAGCAATGTATTTTGCGGTCAGGGGATTGTCTCCGGTTACCATCACCGTTTTTACACCCATTTTCCTGAGGCGCTCAAAGCGTTCGGCAATGCCTGGTTTAATGACGTCCTGTAGTTCGATCACACCGAGCACTTTTTCATTTTCAGATACCACAAGCGGCGTTCCTCCGTTGCTGGATATTTGTTTTACTTTTCGGTCGGTATCTTCGGGAAAGGAGTTGCCGGCTTTTTTGGTCATGTTCAGGATGGAATCAAAAGCCCCCTTTCGGATGCGTAAACCATTTGAAAGATCTATCCCGCTCGAACGGGTTTCCGCAGAAAATTTTACAAATCGTGCGTCTTGTACTAAAGCGTCGCTGGCCTGCGTTTTGGCGCCTAGTGTTTTCGCAAGTTCTACGATAGATTTGCCTTCGGGTGTTTCATCGGACAGGGAAGACAGTACGCAGGACGCAATGAAGCGTTCAGAATTCACTCCTTCCACAGGAAAAAAATTGGTGGCCCTTCGGTTGCCGATGGTAATGGTCCCCGTTTTATCCAGCAACAATACGTCGATGTCTCCGGCTGTTTCTACAGCCTTGCCCGATTTGGTGATGACATTTGCCCTGAGGGCTCTGTCCATTCCTGCAATACCGATGGCGCTGAGCAGACCGCCTATTGTTGTTGGAATCAGGCAGACAAACAAGGAAATAAAAAAGGCAATGGTAATGGGTGTTTTTGCATAGTCTGCAAAAGATTTGAGCGTTACACAAACGATAATAAATACCAGGGTAAATGCGGCAAGCAAAATCGTGAGGGCAATTTCGTTTGGGGTTTTCTGACGACTTGCTCCTTCGACCAGAGCAATCATTTTGTCGAGAAAAGATTCACCCGGCTGCACGGTTACACGAACCTTGATTTTATCGGACAAGACCTTGGTTCCTCCGGTCACTGAAGATTTGTCTCCTCCGGATTCACGGATAACGGGAGCCGACTCTCCGGTGATGGCGCTTTCGTCTATGGTCGCAATGCCATCTATGATTTCTCCGTCCAGAGGAATGAGATCACCTGCTTCGCATTCGAAAATATCTCCCATTTTGAGCAATGCCGAACTGATTATTTTAACTTCGTGATTTCGGTGTTCTGCTTCGGTACGAACAAGTTTTGCCGGAGTTTCTTCCCTTGTTTTACGCAGGGATTCGGCCTGAGCCTTACCCCTTGCTTCGGCGATGGCTTCAGCAAAGTTTGCGAACAGCAAGGTGAGCAGTAAAATGATGAAGATGGTAAAATTATAGGCGAAACTTCCCTGGGTATGGTTTCCGGTCAGGATCCAGATGCAAACCAGGAGCATAACAACAGTACCGATCTCAACGGTAAACATGACCGGATTCTTCACCATCAGTTTCGGGCGAAGTTTTACAAACGATTGCAGAAGCGCCTCGCTGACCAGCTTTCTTTCAAAAAGCTTCATGGTTTTTGCTTCTTTTCTTACAGATGTCATATTCAAATCAGTTAATGCAATGAAAAATATTCAGCCAGTGGTCCCAGAGCGAGGGCCGGGAAAAAGGCCAGGGCAGCAAGTATCATAATAACGGCATAGGTCATTAATGCAAATGTACCGGTGTCGGTTTTCAGGGTTCCGGCTGATTCGGGAATGTATTTCTTGCGGGCCAGTATGCCTGCAATGGCTACCGGCCCGATGATGGGCAGGTAACGGCCGATGATCATCACCAATCCTGCAGTAACATTCCAGAACATATTGTTGTCAGCCAGTCCTTCAAAACCACTGCCGTTGTTGGCTGAGCAGGAAGCATACTGGTAGAGCATTTCAGAAAAACCGTGGTAGCCGGGGTTGTTCAGCCAGTTAGAAGGTTTCACGGCCCAGGCGATATCGGGGAAGTTTACTAGTGTCCAAGAAGAAAGGGCTGTGAAGGCAAGTATCAGCAGAGGATGCAGCAGGGCAATGATGGTGGCGATCTTCATTTCTTTGGCTTCGATTTTACGGCCCAAAAATTCAGGCGTGCGTCCGACCATCAAACCTGAAATGAAAACTGCAATAATGATAAAGATGTAGTAATTGAGGAATCCGGCGCCACAACCTCCATAGAAACAGTTGGTCATCATGCCCAGCATTTCCATTGCGCCGGATACCGGCATTGAACTGTCGTGCATCGAATTGACCGAACCTGTGGAAATAACTGTTGTTAAAATGTTCCAGTAAGCGGAAGCCTGAACACCGAAGCGCACTTCCTTGCCTTCCATACTTCCTGAGGCCTGGTTTATATGCATGTGCTGTATGGCCGGATTGCCGTGAATTTCGGTGATCATGGTGGGGATTAAAAAGGTTAGCATTCCTGCTGTCATCACTCCGAATATAGCCCAGGCCATACGTTTGCGATTGAGGTAGTGACCCAGGGCGAAAATCAACGCGAAGGGAATTAGGCACTGTGTTGTAATTTCCAAACTATTCGTGAAGTAGTTGGGGTTTTCAAGTGGGTGGGCGGAGTTGGCACCAAACCAGCCCCCTCCGTTTGTCCCAAGGTGTTTGATCGCGATCATGCCTGCTGCGGGTCCGCGTGAAATATGCGCGGTGTCTCCCTGCATGGTAATGAGTTGGTCTTTTCCTTTGAAGCTTGCGGGGGTTCCGTTGAAAGCAAGCAGAAGCGCTATGACAAAGGCAATTGGTACTAAAATGCGTGTGATGGTTTTTACAAAAAATGTCGAAAAAATTCCCAAGCTTATCCGTTACTTTGTCTCTCATTGCGTTAAAGACAACGACAAGCGCCGCGATGCCGGTTGCGGCGGATACAAAATGCAGGAAGGTTAAAACGATGAGCTGTGTCAGATAGGTGACGCCTGTTTCTCCTGAATAGTCCTGAAGATTGCAGTTCACCAGGAAACTGATGGCCGTGTTGAAGCTCAGATCGGAAGTCATGGACAGATTCCCGTCCGGATTCAGCGGCAGTTTGGCCTGAATCTGAAACATGACAAAGGCATAGACCAGCCAGATCAGGTTGATGCTCAGCAGGGCCAGCATGTGCTGTTTCCAGTTCATCTGCTTTGCCGGGTCTATTCCGCAAATACGGAAAATAAACCGCTCTGCAGGAGCCATGAAATCAAGCAACGATTTTTCTCCGCTGTATACTTTCGCAATGTATTGTCCGAGCGGAATGGCGAGCAACAGTGTAATGACAAATGAAGCGATAACTCCGAGTACTTCTGTATTCATAAAGCAATTTTTAAAAAGAGCTAATCGTAAAAAAATTAAAACCGCTCTGGTTTCAGCAAAACATAAACGAGGTAGCAGAAAACCGCAAGGGACAAAATGAACAGTGCTGTCATGGCTTAAATTTTTTCAAAAAAAATCCAGTGATTTATAAAACAACCAAAAGCAAAGAAGCCCGGTTGCCAAAAGAACGATGTCTGTCAGGAGGTCCATGTGGTATACGAATTAAGACCGATAAAACCAGTGATGAAATGATTCTCCTCAGAGCTATTTGTGATCCTGATCATTTAAATTCCTCCCGCATGTACCTGTTTGTAATATTCTTTTTTCAAGGAATCGTTCAAAATGGCTTTCAGTTGCTTTGCCGTTGATGCCGAAAGGCCGATGGCAATGCCGATTGAATGGATGTACACATTTTCAATTGCGTTTTTTACTGCCGCGTTTCCCTCCTGCAGCATTTTTTCTGCCAGGTTAAAACAATGCTTTACTGCGGCGAAGTTTTCTTTGGTAATGAGTTGCCGGGTATGGGATGCAAAGCAGTCCACCATTGTGTAAATGCTTTTTGCATTTCGGTTTGTTGTGAGGGCGGTATGCAGTTCAGGTAATTCTTTTTGAAGAATTTCTGATACATTCTGTTCGAGGATCATTTTTTCAACTATTGGAATTAAGTGTGTTTGTTACTGAAGGAAGCAAAAGATGTTCCTTTGTAGCAGTCATGGGCCGGATTAGGCACAACGCACTGTTTATAAGCAAATTACATGCTATAAAAAAGTCACACTAAAATTTGCCCGAAACCAAATCCTTATCATTTTGATAGCATTTTATCATTTTATTGCAGCATAGATCTGCAGTGAAGGGACTTTTTCGACCGGATCATCTTGCTTTTGCTGATGCTTCCATTTCGTCACATAGGGATGAAGCGAAAAATAGAATGCTCAGAACTTGCGATTTGAATGATGAATTCCCTGGGTACTGGTTAATTGAGTTTGTATTCTTCCATTTTTCTGTACAAGGTAGCAATGCCGATTTCGAGCAGGCGCGCGGCTTCGGCTTTGTTGCCTTTGGTATAGTTGAGGACTTTTTGGATGTGCAGCTTTTCGCAGCCTGCCATGGAGAAGGCAGAAATGCTGCCGTTTCCCGGACTTGCCTGGTGTTGAATTTCATAAGGCAACAGGGTTTCGGTCAGGTGTTCGCCTTCGGCAAGAATTACGCAGCGTTCGATGGTATTTTTTAATTCCCTTACATTCCCGGGCCAGGGGTACTGTTCGAGTTTTTGAATAAAGTCCTTGCTCATCGTAAAAGATTTTATATTGGTTTTTACTGAGAACTTCGCCGCAAAAAAGGCGGCGAAGGCTTCAATGTCTTTTTTGCGTTCCCGCAGGGGCGGCAGCTGTATCTGAAAAACATTCAGCCGGAAATAGAGGTCAGAGCGGAAACGGTTTTCTTCGCTTTCGGTTTTCAGGTCTTTGTTCGTGGCTGCAATCAGCCGTAAGTTTACGCGTATCGGTTCTGTCCCACCTACTTTTATGAATTCATTGGTTTCAAGGACCCTGAGTAGCCGGGCTTGCAGTTCAAGCGGCATTTCTCCGATTTCGTCCAGAAACAGCGTGCCTGCGTCTGCCTGTTCAAGCAGCCCTTTTTTTTCTTTCACCGCTCCGGTAAAAGCGCCCTGTTTGTGACCGAACAATTCGCTTTCGAGAATTTCCCTGCTGAAGGAGCTGCAATTGAGCGCCACAAAGGACTTGCGGGCCCGGTTGCTGTTCTGGTGAATGGCCTGGGCGAATACTTCTTTTCCGGTTCCTGTTTCTCCGGTCAGTAATACGGTAGCCTCATTGCAGGCGACTTTTCGGGCCAGTTCAATGGCATGCAGTATGGCTTTTGATTTGCCCAGTATGGTATCAAAGGAATATTTTTCTCCTACTCTTTTTTCAAGGTCGCACAGCTGCTTTTTCAGTTGAACTTTTTCAATTGCTCTATACAGCAAGGGAATTATTTTTTCGTTATCGTCTCCTTTGATTATGTAATCGAAGGCTCCATTCTTAATGGCCTGGACTCCGTCGGGTATATTGCCGTATGCGGTAAGCAGAATAATCTCGCAATTGGGTTGTTGGGCTTTTATTCTGGCGGTGAGTTCGACACCGTTTCCGTCGGGTAGTTTTACGTCGCACAGCACCACATCGACTGCGTGTTGCTCCAGTTTTTTTAATCCCGTTTTGCAATCTCCGGCTTCAACAACGTCAAAGCCTTCAGAGCGTATGATGCGGCTGAAGAGGCTGCGAAGTTTTTCTTCGTCGTCGATCAGAAGAATGGTGGCGGGCATGATTTGGTTTTCCTGGGTGTAAAGCTAAAGAAAAGAAAGAGACTCCCCGCGGAGCGTTTCATTCGCTGAAAAAAAATTCTTACCTTCGTAGTCCCCAAATGAACCTTAAGCGAAATCTATATTCAATTTTGTTTTTAGCGATCTTCCTTTTTCCCTATGTGGAAACTGGTGTTCACGACTTCTCCCACCGTAATGACGAGGTGTGTTTTGTACATGGGGCCAAGCACATTCACAGCCTGGAGCACAGTTGCGCGATCTGCGATCTTGTTTTACCGGTCAGCGGAACACTCCCTGAAACAACTGTTGTCCCACAGTCGGATTTTATCACCACGGATTACTGCTCATTTGTTTCTTCCTTTTTCTCTTCCAGTGTTGATCCAGGGTATTCGCCCAGAGGACCTCCGGTCGTTTAATTTTCTGCTGCCCTCTGCCTGGCGTATAGTTCGCCCGGCCTCCTGCGGCTTTCTGTAAATCAATTTTATTTTAACGTATCAGACATTCAGTACAATGATAAAATACAGTTTTTTACTTGGCGTATTCTGTCTTAGCGCAATTTTTGCCCTGGGGCAAAATTCGGTGCAGGGCAAAATAACGGATGCCGAGACCGGCGAAGTGATACCGGGTGCTGCGGTTTTTGTGCCCCAACTCAAAATTGGTGCCACCAGTGATACAACCGGCATCTACCATATTTCTAATTTACCCAAAGGCTATTATACGGTTGAAGTAAAGCTCGTTGGTTTTGCTACAATCGTTAAACAGGTCCTATTTAACGGAGTAACTACGGTAAATTTTTCATTAAGTGTTTCTGCAGGTACCACCAAAGAAGTTCTTATTACCGCTCTTGGTAATATTACCAATACCTTGCGTTCACCTGTGCCTGTTACCGTCGTTTCTCACGAGACGTTTACTCAGCAGTCCTCCACAAATGTGGTGGATGCCATAGCTACACAACCCGGAGTAACCGCGATTACTACCGGCCCGGGCGTATCCAAGCCCGAAATAAACGGGCTGGGATACAACCGTGTGCTGACACTCTTTGATGGCGAACGTCAGGAGGATTTCCAGTGGGGCGACGAGCACGGTATTCTTATTGATCCGTACGCCGTTTACGATGCTGAAATTATCAGGGGGCCAGCCTCCCTTCAGTATGGCAATTATGCTGTTGCAGGAGTTGTAAGCTTTAAATCCCAGCCTCCGCCGGATGACGGAACCATACGGGGAAGCTTCTCTTCAGAATACCAGACCAACAACGGACTCATCGGCAATTCCCTTGATATCGGAGGTAACAGAAATGGTTTTGTGTGGGATTTAAGAATGAGTCAGGAAGAGACCCACTGTTATTGGGACCCGAAGGATGGATACGTCTGGGGCACTGCATTTAGTCAGCAGAATGTAAGAGGAACAATAGGGGTCAACAGAAATTGGGGTTATAGTCGTTTGTCCATAAGCAGTCTTCACCGGGCTATTGAAATCCCGGATGGTAACCGCGACAGCGCGAGCGGTAAATTTGCATTCGATGTTCCGTTGAATGCGGTGTTTAGTCCAGGCGGAGCCTTGCTGAGCGGACAAGTTTATCCCACAAGGGCCAATTATCTCTCCTACAATCCCGAACTGGCATCTGTGTATCAGGTTCTCGATCATCAGGCTATTTGGTGGCAAAACAGTATTAATGCCGGCAAGGGAAATATTTTGGCCGATATTGGCTATACACAGAGTACCCGTCAGGAAATTGATACCGGAAACGTGACCGAAGAGGGTTTGACGATACACGATATTCCTTACTCTTTCAGGTATCAGGTGGCCGGGGATAGTTCGGGTCTGAAACTTACTACAGGAGTCAACGGCATGTACGAATGGAATACCGATTTTGCTGAACCCCCGAAGCCATATACCGGAGTTTTGGAGATCCCTTTCTATACCGATTTGGATGTAGGCGGCTACGCTATTTTGCAAAAAGACTATAAAAATCTTACCCTGAGCGGGGGGCTGCGATACGATTTCAGAACGATGGTGGCGCAACCCATGTATCTGTCCAATCCGAATACGCCGAGCCAGCAGGAAGTCTCCGCATCAACGCCTGGGGCCTATACACAGTTTGCTCCCTTTAACCGAACATTCAGCGGACTGTCGGGAAGTATTGGTGCGACGTATCAACTGCCTCAAAATAACTATGTGAAGTTCAATCTTGCCAACAGTTACCGTGCTCCTTCGATACTTGAACTCGAAAGCAATGAAACAGATCCGGCCAATGAGTACAAACAGGGAGACCCTAATCTTAAAGCAGAACAGGGGTACGAAGCCGATCTTGCGTATGGAATAAATGGCAAGGAGGTAAGTTTTGAAGTGGATGGGTTTTGCAACTACATTAACAATTTTATTTTCGCTGACCGTATAACCAATAAAGCCGGAACGAGCGATTCCCTTCACAATGGCGTCCCTGTATACAAGTTTGGGTCTGCCAATACGGCCGTCATTGAAGGTATTGCGGCCTATTTCAATATACACCCCACAGATACGAAATGGATGGAGATTGATAACGGCTTTACCTATACATATACCTATCTGCCGAATGCTACCGATTCAACAAACCATCTTCCGTTTACGCCCGCACCTCGTCTGACTTCTGAAGTCAAATTTAAACTGGCAAGCAAACCGCATTCGATTTTCAAAAGAACGTATATCAAGGCCGGATTGACTAAATACTGGGAACAGAATAATATTTACAGTGCCTTGTGGAATGAACTGCCTTCGGTTGGTTACACGTTATACAATGCAGGCGTAGGAACCGATTTCGTAAATCCTAAAACCGGAAAAGTGATATGCTCGTTGATTATCAATGTTACGAATCTGACGAATCTTGCTTATGTCGATCATACCAGCCGGGAGCAGTATTTCTGGGCCTACAACGGCGCGTATGCGGGACAGAATAACTACGGCCTGACTCCGGCGGTTGTTACCAAAACCAGCGAGGGGATTTACAACATGGGGCGGAACATTGGCTTCAAGCTGATTTTCCCATTTAGGTAAGCAGACTTGGCTATAAAAACATTTCTAGCGTATTGCAAAAAATATCCGAACGCCAGAAATGCTTTGCTGGAATGGTATAGTGAACTATTTAAATGTGAGTTTAAAAATTTCAATGAACTTAAAAAGAAATTTGGCAGCTGAAGCAATAAAATTGAAAATGCAGGAAAAAGGACTGAAAAGCAAGGATTTGATTTCTTCAATCGGAAGCAAAGGGTATGCATCTCAGATTTTGAACCGGAAGACCCCCCTTACTCTTGAGATTGTCAAAGCCCTGAATAAGTTATTGGGAATACCTGCAGAGCGTTTGATTTCCTAAAATTCGACCAGCACGCACTCCGCGAACTTTTTAGAAACGGAGATCCGGGAATTTTTGCCGATCTGGATATTCAGGGACTGGTCGAAGTCGATTTTGTCAATTATTTTCAGCGAGGTGCCGATACCGATTTGCAGTTTCTGAAGGTATTTCAAAAAAGGCGCTGTAGTGTCCTTTACGCCTACCATTTTACAGGACTTGCCGGGATCAAGGTCGAGCAAAGTGGTGGTAGACAAGCTTGGCATTTCACCGTTTGATTTGGGAATGGGGTCGCCGTGCGGGTCGTACTGGGGAAAGCCAAGGAATTTATCAAGGCGGTCGGCCAGTTCGGGTTGATGGACATGCTCGAGCTGTTCAGCGATGGAGTGCACCTCATCCCAGGTATAACCCAGTTTTTCATGAAGGAATACTTCCCATAGCCGGTGGTTGCGGATGATGGAGAGGGCGGCTTTTTTGCCTTTTTCGGTTAGTTTGACTCCTTTGGTTTTATCGTACTGGAGCAGTTTCTTTTCTCCCAGTTTGCGTACCATGTCAATTACGGAAGCCGGATTGTTGGCCAATACCTGCGCAATAGCCGTCAGACTGATTTTTTCTTGCCTGCCCTGCCTGCCAAGGGCATTGGCGTGAGGCATGGCATCGCTCTGTTTGCCGAGGTTGTAGATGGCCTTTAAATAGTTTTCTTCGGAAAAGGTGGGCATGTATTTTTTTAGTCAATACGAATATAGGAATAATACAGGATACGGCTACTGATCATACGTGTCGTTTATCTGAAAATTAGTTATACCTAATAATTATATTTTGTACTATCAAGTAAAAATACTAAGTTTGCTCTCATGCAAAGCAAAGGCTGGAGAAAAAAGAATACGCACAATTCGCTGGCGGAGGTTTTTTCAAGTATAAAAGTGCCTCTGAAGGGAAACTTTTGGAAAAAACTGCTGGCTTTTTCGGGCCCCGGATTAATGGTGGCTGTGGGGTATATGGATCCCGGCAATTGGGCTACCGACATTTCGGGGGGAGCTCAGTTCGGATACACGCTTCTTTCGGTAATTTTTATTTCGAATTTGTTTGCTATTCTTTTGCAATACCTGGCGTTGAAACTGGGGATCGCCAGCGAGCGCGACCTGGCGCAGGCCTGCCGGGACCATTACCACCCCGTTACCAGTTTTTGCCTTTGGGTGCTCTGTGAAATTGCAATTGCCGCCTGCGACCTGGCCGAAGTAATCGGTTCGGCCATTGCGTTAAACCTATTATTCGGTATTCCTCTGGTCTGGGGTGTGGGCCTGACCTCGCTGGATGTGCTCGTCATTCTGTTTTTTCAATACAAGGGTTTCAGGTTTATTGAGAGTGTTGTCGCGGCGCTGATCTTTGTTATTATAGGCTCCTTTGCTTTCGAGCTGATTCTTTCTCATCCCAGGGTGTTTCCGATGCTCGCAGGTTTGTTGCCCCGGCCCGAAATCGTTTGCAATCCTTCGATGCTTTATATTTCGATCGGAATACTGGGGGCAACGGTAATGCCGCATAACCTTTACCTGCATTCGAGTATCGTTCAGACAAGGGATTATCCCCGGACAGAGGAGGGTAAAAAAATGGCAATTCGCTTTGCCGGTATAGACAGTGCGGTTGCTCTGATGTTCGCTTTTTTTATTAATGCTGCCATTCTGATTGTTGCTTCAGCCAGCTTTCATACCAGCGGCCACCAGGAAGTGGCCGACATTACGGATGCACATAAATTACTAGCTCCTTTACTGGGCACTACGCTTGCGAGCACTTTGTTTGCAGTTGCCCTTCTGGCTTCGGGACAAAATTCAACCCTGACCGGAACGCTTGCGGGGCAGATCGTTATGGAGGGGTTTTTGCATATCCGGATCAAACCCTGGGTACGCCGCATGATTACACGGATGATAGCTGTGGTACCTGCATTTATTGTGACCTGGATATATGGTGAACACGGCTCAGCAAATTTACTGGTGCTGAGCCAGGTTATCCTTTCTATGCAATTGAGTTTTGCGGTTATCCCTTTGGTGCTGTTTACAGGCAGCAAAGGTAAAATGGGCTCTTTTGCAAACAGCAGGCCGCTGCAAGTGGCAGCATGGGGGGTGTCGGCTATCATTCTGGGACTTAATATTTATTTGCTGTATACTACTTTGCGTCCTGGCGTTGTATGAAAAAACCTGTTTTCAGCGCGCACGCACATGTAGCGTTTTAATTGGCGCCCCTGGCATATGTCTTTTTGCCTCTTTTTTTAGCTGAAGAAAAGGGAAAAGTACATCTCAAAACCCGCTTAAAAACGCTAAAAAAAGCAAATTTATAAGAAAGTTTTTGGAAATCCTGCCTGCCCTGCCTGCCCTGCCTGGCCCTGTCTGGATTTATGCATGTTTTTCTTGGTTTTCCCCGAAACACTCCCTATATTTGTGCCTGAAATAGAACAAACAGAATTGAGGGGACGGATAGTCCCCTCTTCTTTTGTAGTAATTGTTGCAAATAATTGAGCCTGAATTGCTGAAGGAATTCAAGCAGTAAAGAAAAATGTTGCAGAAACAGCGCATAGAGGAGTTAATTGCTGAGGCGATTGCCGGAACGGATATCTTTCTGGTGGAGCTGAAAGTGACTCCAGACAACAAGATTACGGTATACCTTGACAACAGCACCCGGATTACGATCGGGGAATGCGCCAAGGTGAATCGTTTTCTGGAGGACCGGCTCGACCGCAATGTGGAGGATTATGAACTGACTGTTTCTTCGCCGGGTCTGGATGAGCCTTTCCGGCATATTTTGCAGTACAAAAAGAGAATAGGCTCCCAGGTGGCCGTGGTCACCAGGGAAGGCCGGAAAATAGTCGGCAAACTGGACAGTGTAAATGAAAATGGCATCGTGATTGAGCAAAAGGCCAAAGAAAAAGTGGAAGGGAAAAAGGCCCGCCAGCTTGTAATTAATAACCTTAACATAACCTATAACCAAATAAAAGAAAGCAAATTAGTTTTACCCTTTTAAACAATTACCTTTTTAAACAAAAAAAACAAGCCCAAATGGAAAGTTTAAATTTGATTGACTCGTTTCAGGATTTTAAAGAAGTAAAAAACATCGATAAGGCGATGCTGATGAACATCCTGGAGGATGTTTTCAGAAGCGTGCTGACGAAACGATACGGCACCGCTGATAATTATGACATTATTGTCAACCCGGACAAGGGTGACCTTGAAATTATGCGCAA
>JABDFU010000050.1 GCA_013286385.1 Bacteroidota bacterium | reverse complement strand
TACTGGTTGCCACCGATTTTTCGAACTGTGCCGGAAACGCCATGGACTATGCAATGGGAATTGCGCAACTCATGAGCGCGCAAGTGGTTGTTATTCATGCTATAGGTTCCACCGAAGGAATCAACAACAACACTTACAGCGCCCTATACATAGAAGATTATTACAAGAACAAACGCCAGGCACTTGCTGAATGGGCCGCAACATACTCAGTAAAAAAAGGATTCGGGACCGTTTCGGTCACAACCCTTTGCGACATAGGAACGGTAAAATCGGTTATCTGTAATTACCTGGAAGCCAATCCCGTTGAACTATTGGTGATGGGCACCATGGGCTCCACAGGCATAGCCGGCATATTCGGAACCAACGCCCATACCATGGTGGAAAACACCAAAACCCCCACACTGATTATTCCCCTGGGAAGCAAATTTTCCATGAAACCTGTCATTACGCTGGCCACAGATTTCACCACACATCTTTCCGAAAAAGACGTCAACGGACTAAACGAATTAATTGCGGCATCCGGTGCAAGCGGACTCAATGTATTGACTATACTGGAAGGCCCGGAATGGAAAAAAAACCCTTCCGGGGAAGAAGCCTTTGTGAAACTTATTCCAGGCGTTCCCATTGACTTCAAATACATCAACGAAGACAACACGATCGAAGGAATTCTGGCCTTCATTCAGGCCAACAGCACCGATATCCTCTGTCTGGTAAAGCACCACCACAACATCATTTACCGCATCTTCAACCGAAGCACCGTCAACCAGGTCATGAACCGCTCCATCAAAGCAGTACTGGTCCTCCACGAATAAAGTGTACTTTAAAACTGATTTATGATGAACATCAACGAAGCCCTGATAATGGAATTCCGCCACGAAATGGCCAATACCCGCAAAATCCTTGAACGCGTACCCTATGACAAAGCCAGCTGGAAGCCACACGAAAAATCTTCTTCCCTGACCTCCCTGGCCTTTCACATCGCCCGCATCCCCCAGTGGGTCGAGCGTGTGATGACACATGAAGAATTCGATGTGACTGCGCCAGGCGCATTTCCCAAGCTCGACTACCCGACCAATACGTCCGAACTTCTGACCTTCCTGGATAAAAACAACAGCACAGCATTGCAGCACCTCGAAAAGGCCGGCAACGAAGAACTCCGCAAAGACTGGAAATTCCACCGCGCAGGCCAGGTTTTATTTAACCTGCCCCGCGTCGCCACCATCCGTAACATGGCTTTCAATCACCAATACCACCACCGCGGACAACTCAGCGTTTACCTGAGACTGCTCAATGTCCCCATACCCGGGATGTACGGCCCCAGTGCAGATGAGACATTATAAACCTCTTCTTTCCTGACTGATAATTTCCCAGCCTCGTTCTCTGGTCTGGTCTTGATTGGATTGGATTGGATTATGTAGTTTTTGCACTTTTTATATACAATAGTTGCCCCTGCCAGGGCAAAATATCTTACATTTCGGGCTTCGAAATCACTTTCCCCGCCAGAAATTTTTTCCAGGGTTTCCAGTAGTAATCCTGCCAGCCTTTACTGATATGACTTGCCTCAGTATCCGGAAGATTGGCGTGAACGGCATGCAGTATAACATCTTTGCCTTTGGGTTCGAGATGTATCATAAAGGTCGAATCGACTTCTGATTTATCCCAATCCGATCCCCTCCAGGACTGCACAATCAGTTTGTTTTTCACCAGTTGCAGGTTCTTGCCTGTAATGTAATCTCCGTGAGCCGTAAACCGGGCCCCCTCCTTATCCGAAATTTTAGCCGGAGCCCCTGTAGCAGCCGAATGCATTTTAGCATTCATGTACAAATCATACAAAGCCTTTGGGCTCGTATTTTTAAAAAGAATTTTCTGAACAATTGTTTTTGCCATTCTGCTGTTTTTTTAGCCTCAGTGTCCTCCGCCGTCTATCTCCCCTGCTTCCAGCGGAACCGTCTGTGGCACATAATCCTCCGCCTTTCCGGGCTTGCTGTAATCGTAAGGCCAGCGGTATACCTCCGGCAATGCACCGGGCCAGTTGCCGTGCGTATGGGCCATTGGAGTAGTCCATTCAAGCGTATTCGAGTGCCAGGGATTCTGTTCAGACTTTGGTCCTCTGAACATACTGTAGAAGAAGTTGAACACAAAAATAAACTGAGCCAAAGCTCCGATAATCGCGAATACCGAAATCAGCTCGTTGATGTTCACCAGATTGTCAAACATCGGGAAAGCGCTGTTTGTATAATACCTTCTGGGCACACCTGCCAGACCTAAAAAGTGCATCGGGAAAAACACCCCGTATGCACAAACGAAAGTTACCCAGAAGTGAATGTACCCCAGTTTCTTGTTCATCTGCCTGAGGAACAATTTCGGGAACCAGTGGTAAACACCCGCAAACATACCCAATACAGCCGAAAGACCCATTACAATGTGAAAGTGCCCCACCACGAAATACGTATCGTGAACAGGTATATCCAGCGCCGAGTCAGCCAGGATAATTCCTGTAACCCCTCCGGTGACAAACGTCGAAACCAAACCGATAGCGAAAAGCATGGCCGGTGTAAATTTTATATTTCCCTTCCACAGCGTAGTGATATAGTTAAAGGCCTTTACAGCAGAAGGTATCGCAATCAGCAGGGTCGTAAACACGAAAACAGACCCCAGGAAAGGATTCATTCCCGTGATAAACATGTGGTGACCCCAGACGATAAAGGAAAGGAAACCGATGGCCAGAATAGAACCTATCATCGCACGGTAACCGAAAATCGGCTTGCGTGAATTGGTAGAAATCACTTCAGATGCAATCCCTAAAGCAGGCAGCAGAACGATATACACCTCGGGGTGACCCAGGAACCAGAACAAATGCTGGTACAAAATCGGGCTTCCTCCGCTCTGTTCGAGCGCCTGACCTCCGATGTAAATATCTGAAAGGTAAAAACTGGTGCCGAAGGTGCGGTCCATAAGCAGGAGCACCACAGCAGAAACCAAGACCGGAAAAGACAATACACCCAATATGGCTGTTACAAGAAAAGCCCAGATGGTAAGGGGTAAACGCGTCATTGACATCCCTTTCGTGCGCAGGTTAAATACCGTGATGATGTAATTCAGACCTCCGAGCAATGCCGAAATAACAAACATCGTAATACTCAGCAGCCAGAGCGTCATTCCCAGACCTGAACCCGGTATGGCCTGAGGCAGTGCGCTCAGTGGAGGATAAACTGTCCATCCCGAAGAAGCGGGACCATCCTCAACAAACAGCGAACCTATCATGATCAGACTCGACAAGGCAAAAAACCAAAACGACAACATATTCAGAAATCCCGAAGCCATATCGCGTGCACCAACCTGATAAGGAATCAGCAGATTACTGAACGTTCCGCTCAATCCGCCCGTGAGCAGAAAGAAGACCATAATCGTACCGTGAATGGTAACAAGCGCCAGATACATGTTGGGATCCAGGATTCCGTCTTTCCCCCACTTGTCACCCAACAAGGTCTGTATAAGCCAGAACTTGTGACCGGGCCATCCCAGCTGAAGGCGAAACAAACTCGACATCACCATCCCCACCAGCGCCATAAACACGGCTGTAATTAAAAACTGCCGGGAGATGACCTTGTGGTCCATGCTGAAAATATACTTCTGTGTGAAGGACAATTCATGATGCGCTGAGTGTGCGTGACCATCCCCATGTGCGTGCGCATCATCATGCCCATGGGCATGTTCCTCTGTGTGTCCGTGATTTTCTGTTGACATAATTTATTGTTTTATTTTTTCGCAAAAAACGGTTTCTGTTTCGCAACCCAGGCATCGTATTGCTCCTGGGTATCCACCACAACCGTCATCTGCATGTTCGAATGCGAAGCCCCGCAAATTTTATTGCACATCAAAAGGAAATTGAACTCATACGGATCCTCGCCCTTGCTGGCCCTGATTTCATTTACCTCTTTCACCTGCCGAACTACATCTTTGTTCTTACGCATCTCCTCGGTTGTAATAGTCGGCGTCATCGACATCGAAGTGGTCATGCCGGGCACGGCGTTCATCTGTATCCTGAAATGAGGCATAAATGCACTGTGTATCACATCCCTTGAACGAATCTTAAATTCAACTTCTTTGCCTACAGGAATGTGCAGCTCATTGTGAACCACAAAATCATCCGCCCCGCTGGGATCCAGTGAATCCATTCCCACAGCGTTTGCTCCATCGATCAGTTTGTAATTCGAATGCCCTAGTTTATTGTCTTTCCCCGAATACCGGGCCGTCCAGTCAAACTGCTTTGCGTACAACTCAATCACAATTGCCTTATCAGAAGCATCTGAAGTAATCGTATTCCAAAGCCTCAGCCCCAGAACGATAATCACCGCCAGAACAACAGCCGGAACAACAGTCCAGACCATTTCCAACCGGTTGTTATGCGCCAGAAAAACCGCTTTCGAATCGGGACGGCTGTAATATTTATAAGCGAAATAAAACAGCAGAATATTCACGATCACAAAAACGATCGTGATCAGACCCATATTAAACCACATCAGCCAGTCAATTTCCTTGCCATGCACCGAAGCCGCTTCCGGAAGGATATATCCTTTGTATTCCACAATCTGCCATACAAAAAAACTCATGAAGGCGATCAGAAAAGCAAACATCATGCGGCCCTGGTTGCGGTGATCCCTGTAGGTCACCTCGTTACTGCGGCCTCCCTTTAAATCCGAAGCCAGCTCAAAAACCCGCACCAGTTGTGCCACCGTAACGATGAGTAAAACAATCGCTGCGTAAACCAATAAAGTAATCATACCTCGTTTTTTTAAATTAATTTATGTATGCAAATGCTTGCTTTCTTCCAGGTAAGGGTGATTCTTCACCATCAGCGGGGCCTTGGCAAGATTGCTCAAAACTACAAACAGAAACAACCCTAAAAATCCCAGGAACATAAAGACCTCAGTCGGTCTGAACAGCTGCCAGTGCTGGTGAACAGTCGCCGGCATAACCATGTTGAACACATCAAGCCAATGGAAGAAAAAGATACAGCTGCCCACAAACAGCAAAAAGCTTTTGTTGCGCTTTGCATCCCTCGACATCAGCATCACCATCGGGAACGAAAAGTTAATCGCAAAGGCCAGCCACATGGTCCAGCGGTAGCCAAACTCATGAATACGGTCGTAAAAATACGTCACCTCTTCAGGCACATTGGTATACCAGATCAGCATGAACTGCATAAAATACAGATAAGACCACAAAAAGCTGACAGCGAACATCCATTTCCCCAGATCATGTATCGTGCTTTGCTGAACGTCCTGCAGATAACCCTGACCTCTGAGCCAGATGGTCAGAATCGTAATGGTAATGATGGCACTGATCCACATTCCGGCAAATGTATACCAGCCGTACATGGTACTTGCCCAATGCACATCCAGTGACATCAGCCAATCCCAGGACATAGCCGATGAAGTAAAACCGAAGAACACCAGAAAAATGGCAGCCGATCGCACGTTCTTGAAATGCACCAGGTAATTGCTGTCTCCGCTGAGGTCAGCTTCCAGCGAACGCTTGCGAAACAAGCGTTGAAAGAAGCCCCAAACCATAATATACATCAGCGTGCGGCCAAAGAAAAACGCCAGACTGAAATATCCTTTCTTATGCACAATTTCGGGATCGTAGGCTGCATTTCCTTTTTCGTAAACGGCAGGATTCATCCACTGGTAGAGATGATGTACCCCGAACTTGCCCAGAACCAATATCAGCAACATCAG
The DNA here is from genome assembly GCA_013286385.1 of Bacteroidota bacterium. Classification (GTDB taxonomy): domain Bacteria; phylum Bacteroidota; class Bacteroidia; order JABDFU01; family JABDFU01; genus JABDFU01. The sequence goes on along the minus strand of JABDFU010000050.1, from coordinate 11,523 downwards.
GCCCAATCCGATCGGCAGAAAACACGTGACGGCTTCGATTACGCGCTTAATGGTTATCGACCAGCCTGCTTCAGCGGCATACTGCAATGCCAGGAAAAAAGTTCCCGCAAGACTGATGCCCATAAAGAAAAAAGAATTCACCAGCAGATTCGCCCAAAACCGGTTGTGACTGTAATTGGGCATTTCACCGGGCACATAGCTGTCACGAACATATCCCCAGATTAAACCTACCAGACCAATACCCATCAATACGTAGCAGAAGCGTTTGGCCTTGTCCGTAAATGTGAAAGTTTGATTCATATTCCTTTAATATAAATTTTGAAAACTATTTTTTACCCTTAACACCTGCAGCACTTGCAACAACCTTCTTCGTTGAATCAACTGCTGAAGCACCCGGCTCCTGCGCATCTTTGCTATGCTGTAACTTCTGAATGTAATGCACCAGAACCCAACGCTCATGCTGACTCAGCTGTGAAGCGTGCGAACCCATCATATTTTTCCCATACGTGATGCTATGAAAAATTTTACCCTCAGGAAGATTTTTCAATGCGCCGTAATACGCAGGAGGAGGTCCGGGTAATTTCGCTGCAACCGGTCCGTCACCGCCTCCGCCACCTCCGTGACAATGAATGCAAAATTTACTGTACAAATCTGCGCCTTGTTCAAGAATTTCAGGAGTCAGCGGAACAGGGTTTTTCAGTTCACGACCAGCTGCTTCATATCCTTCAGTTGTGTTGGGATACGGATACGGCATAAAACCTCTGGGAATAGTTCCCGGCACCGGCAACCGCATGCCCACTGTCTGAATCCCGACAGAATCCGATGATAACCAGTTTTGGTTGTAAACCTCCAGCGAAGGAGAACGGTACATATCCGGCATGTATTCAATTCCGGGACTGTTGGCGTCCTTCTTCCCGCAGGAAGAGATCAGCACCACAGCAGAAGCAAGAGTTAAAACCCCCGTTAAAACTTTTCTGATCATAGTAGTATAATTACCAGACATTCTGTATTATTTTTTTGACTCATTTTTCACCCTATTGGCTAATCGCTATTACTGCACATTTACTTCACTCGCCCCTGTTTCTTTCAGCGCTGACTGCACCCTCCCCAAATCATCCTGATTCACTTCCAGCAGCATCAGAAATTTATTGTCCGTTGTTCTCAGATCAGGATTCTTCGGAGTCACGCCCGGCATCAGCCAGCTGCGGATAAAAAACGTAATGGCCATTCCGTGCGCAGCACACAAAACCGTACTCTCAAAAGTGATCGGAATAAAAGCCGGCCAGTTCACCAGGTATGTAAAGTTCGGCTTACCACCGATCTCCGTTGGCCAGTCGCTGATCATCATGTACCACATCATCCAGGTTGCCAGCAATGCGCCCGTACATCCATAAATGAAGGAAGTAATCGGAAGCAACGTTCTCTTTACGCCGATAATAGGATCAATTCCGTGAACCGGAAAAGGAGAAAAAACTTCCTTCACATGCAGACCCATTCCGACAATTTTGATGGCCCCGTTTTTCAGCTGCTCATCGTCGTCGTAAATCCCGTGTACTGTTACTTTACTCATAGCGATAGTAATTAATGGCCTTGTTTTTTATACTCTGATCCCGAACTCTTCAAAATCGACTTCAGTTCACTCTGAGCGATCACCGGGAAAAACCGCGCAAACAAAAGGAAGAACGTAAAAAACATACCTATTGTTCCGGTAAAAATTCCGATATCCACAAACGTCGGGTGATACATGTTCCAGGTTGAAGGCAGATAGGTGCGGCAAAGCGTAGGCACAATAATTACAAAACGCTCAAACCACATCCCGATATTCACCACAATCGAAAGAATAAACGTTGCGATCAGACTGGTTCTGATTTTCTTGAACCAGAACAACTGAGGAGAAATCACGTTGCAGGTCATCATCAGTGCATAAGCCCACCAGTACGGCCCTGTAGCACGGTTAATAAAGGCATACTGCTCGTACTCCACACCTGCATACCAGGACATAAACAATTCGGTCAGATACGCCACGCCCACAATCGAACCCGTAATGATGATCACGATATTCATGTACTCAATGTGCTTGATGTTGATATAACTCTCCAGGCTGAACACCTTGCGCATGATCAGAATCAGGGTCAGCACCATCGCGAATCCTGAGAACACCGCTCCGGCAACAAAATAAGGAGGAAAGATGGTAGCATGCCAGCCGGGCAATACCGCCGTGGCAAAGTCAGTCGACACAATCGAGTGAACCGAAAACACCAGGGGAGTCGACAGACCCGCCAGAACCAGAGAAACTTCCTCGAATCTTGTCCAGTCCTTTGAACGTCCGCTCCAGCCGAAACTCAGTAAGGTATAAATCTTTTTGGCCAGGGGTTTGGTCATCCGGTCACGAATCGTAGCGAAATCAGGAATCAAACCGGTATACCAGAAAACAAGAGACACCGAAAAATAAGTCGATACCGCGAAAACGTCCCAGACCAAAGGAGAGTTGAAGTTGATCCACAACGAACCAAACTGATTCGGCAGGGGAAACAGCCAGTAGTCGAGCCAGGGACGACCCGTGTGCATGGTTACGAAAATCGCCGCACACATTACCGCAAAAATTGTCATCGCCTCGGCCGAACGGTTAATCGCCATCCTCCACTTCTGACGGAACAGCAAAAGCACCGCAGAAATAAGTGTCCCGGCGTGACCGATCCCGATCCACCATACAAAGTTGGTGATGTCCCAGGCCCAATCCACACCGTTATTCGAACCCCAGACCCCAATGCCCGTTCCAATCGTATAACAAAGACAAATGATCCCCCAGGTAAACGTTGCCGAAGCCAATGTAAAGACAATCCACCAATACTTGTTGGCCTTCCCCTGTACAGGTCGTATGATATCATCCGTAATATCCTTGTACGACTTATTCCCCAGGATTAAGGGCTTACGAATTTCTGATTCCTGATGCATATGTTCCTATTAAATTAAGATGCTTTCTTTTCTTCTGTTGATTTGCCTTCGTGCTTCTCCCCTGCTTCCGCCATTTCGGGTTCAGCATTGCGAACCTTCACCATATACGAAACATTCGGCTGGATATTCAGTTCATGCAGCATAAAATAACTTCTGTTGTCCTTGCGCAAAGCCGCAATCCTGCTGCTGCTGTCGTTGATATCCCCGAATACAATTGCTTCGGTAGGACAACTTTGCTGACAGGCCGTTTTGATGGCGCCGTCCTGCAGTTTGTGCAATTCCTTTTTGGCATCCAGTTTACCCGCCTGTATACGCTGAACACAAAGCGAACACTTTTCCATCACCCCGCGGGAGCGAACCACCACATCAGGATTCAGTACCATACGGCCCAGATCATCCTGTGCAGGATTCAGTTTGGCAAACTTTTCGTTTTCATTTGTATTGTACCAGTTAAAGCGTCTCACTTTAAACGGACAGTTGTTCGCGCAATAACGCGTACCCACACAACGGTTATAGGTCATTTGATTCAAACCCTCAGAGCTGTGATTGGTCGCCAACACAGGGCAGACCGACTCACAAGGCGCGTGATTGCAATGCTGACACATCACCGGCTGAAACAACACCTTCGGGTTGTGCACACTCGGGTTTTCCATATCCAGGTACATCGCAATTTTTCCCACTCCGTCCTTATCCGCCTTTTCTTCCGCGTCTTTTGTCAGAACCGGCCAATCGGTAGAATAATAACGGTCAATCCGCAGCCAATGCATTTCACGGGTACGTTTCACCTGATCCTTACCCACCACTGCAACATTATTCTCCGCCGTACAACTCACCACACAGGAACCGCAGCCAATGCAGGAATTCAGATCAATCGAAAGTCCCCACCAGTGTCCGGGACGCTCGTGGTTGTCCCACAGTGTTTCGATTTCAGGATCCTTTTTTCCGATTGAAGTGGTCAGCTCTTCCTCCTCGTTTCCGGCCTTTGGATTTTTCTTAAATTCTTCAAACGTAGTCTCACGCACCAGGTTGCGACCCATAATCGTATGGTGCACCTGTGTCGCAGCCAGTTCGGTTGTAGTAACCTGAGGCGAAAGCGTTACATCACCTGCAGAATACGTAAACACGCCGTTCACAATCTGCACAAAAGGGTAGGCGTTTTTTCCGATAACGCCTATATTCTCATTTTCATTCAGCGTACCCGCCTTGGTACGCCCGTAACCAAGCGCAATACCGATAGTGCCGACAGCCTGACCGGGCTGAGGATAAACAGGAAGATCAACCGAAGTCGTTCCCAAAGATACCGTCACCACACTGGCCTCTCGGTCCTGACGCTCCTGCATCTTATACCCCCGCTTCTTCATATCAACCGGAGACATGGTAACGTAATTGTCCCAGGTCACCTTCGTCACCGGATCAGGCATTTCCTGCAGCCAGGGATTATTCGCCTGACAACCGTTACCCATAGACGTCTTTTCGTACAGCTGCAATTCCCATACGTTTTCCTTCGGATTGTATTTGTTCACATGAGCCGCAGCAGTAGCCAGATCCATACGCTCCACCGAAGCCTTATCCTTTGCCTTGTCTTTTACCTCGTCCCTGCCTGCCTTGCCTGCAGCCACGACAAGCTTCTTTTCGTCAGCCGCAGAATTCAAATCAACTTCAAGCACCCCGTTCTGCAAAGTCGTATTCCAGAACTCCCTGAAATTACTCTCCTTGCTCTGATGCAGAAAAATCGAAGTCTCCCAATGCTTCTGAATAAACGAATGGTAATCCTGATTACTACCAGCCCAGAGCAGCAGACTTTCCTGAGCACAGCGGGTGCCTTTATGTCCTGTTGCTTTTGAAAAAATAGGTGCTATCGTTGGCTGGGTCAGGCTGTAATGGCCAACTTTAGGGTTAGCGTCATTCCAGCTTTCCAGGTAATGGTGATCGGGACAAATGTAATCTGCCAGCTCGGCAGTTTCGTCCGGTCGGTCTGCAAACGAAATACGCAAGCCGACTTTCTTGTACGCTTCTGTAAATTGCAAGGTCTCAGGAGATGTATAAACCGGATTTGTATTGTAGGTAATAAGCGCAGCTACCTTTCCATCCTTCATTTCTTTCACCAGGTCAAGAAAAGCCTCATCGCTTCCCTGACGCACCAGCATCGGTGAGCGCAAATCAACCGTATTCTCGTAACTGTCCAGTATGGTATTGATTCCGTTTACGATCATCTGAACAGCTACATCATTTACTCCGCAGACCACCAGCGCTTTACGCTTGTTCGCCCAAAGCTGTTTGGCCACTTTTTTAATGTCTTCGTCAATCTCCAGCTTCGAAGCCTCAATAGTGGGCGCTCCTACATAAGAAGCCAGCGCATTGTAAAGTGACGCGGCAACCGTCCCGAACTGAGATGGCCTTACCGGATAGCGGACATCCGCATTGGCGCCTGTCAGCGAAAGATTCGATTCAAAATGGATATGCTTTGCCGGCTCCGCGTTTTCGCTTCCGCCTACTTTTCTTCCCTTGGCATATTGCTTTGCAAACTCAATCGGAGAAAGCCAGTTCGACAAAAAATCAGCTGCAATACTCACCACCAGGCTGGCCTTATCAAAATAATACGAAGGTATAGCCGACCTTTCAAAACTATGCCAGTTGGCCTTCACCATAGCACTATACGACACCGCGTCATACGTAACGTGTCTGGTTGTCGGGAATTTTTCACTGAACTCAGCGATCACTGCCTTGGTAGAAGGGCTTATAATGGTAGAACTCAATATGCGAATCTCGCCGCCTGAAGCAGCAATCTGACCCAGCTTTGCAGCCAGATTCTGATCCACCGCAGCCCAGGAAACAGCAGAACCTTTTTCTGTAGGACCCGTAAGCCTCGATGAATCGTACAACGAAAGAACCGAAGCCTGAACCCGGGCGTTAGTCGCACCCATCGTGATGCCCGACATCGGATTGCCTTCAATCTTGATCGGGCGGCCCTCGCGTGTCTTCACTAACACGCTCGCATAATCCTGTCCGTCAAAATAACTCGAAGCATACCAGAGCGCTTCACCCGGAGTAATCTGTTCGGGCTTTATAATGTATGGAAGCGCTTTATTAACGGGAGTCTCACATGCAGCAAGAGAAACGGCAGTAACACTAAAACCTAAAAATTTAAGAAAATCCCTTCGCGTGGTAGACGTAGAACCGATCAGTCCGCTACCCAAAAACTGCTCAACCGGAACCTCTTCCGTAAACTCGTTTTGCTGGTGCTTAACAAACTCAGGACTGTTGGCTAATTCCTCCAGACCTCTCCAGTATTTTGTCTCTTTACTCATAGTTGAATGTTACAATTAGCGATTAGCCAATAGCGAATAGCGAATAGGGGTGGACTTGCCTATTATTCATTCCTATTGAATTTATTAAACTCGTTTTCAAAACAATTTGCTCTCCTTTTAGTATTCTATCTAAATTATTCCCTTTCCCCCTAATCGCTAATGGCTATTCGCTATTCGCTGAAAAAGGAATTTTCCTAATAGTGACACTTCGCGCATTCAATCCCGCCCATCTTATCCACCGTTATTTTCTGTCCTTTATACTTCTCGGCCAGTTTCTTATGCAACTCCTCGTAATACGGATTGTCCTTCATCCCGGCCACTTCTGTCTTGCGGTGACAGTCAATACACCAACCCATCGTCATCGGCATAACCTGCTGAGCCGTTGTCATCGATTTCACATCCCCGTGGCAATTGGCGCAATCTACTTTGCCCACCTTCACGTGCTGCTGGTGAGAAAAGAAAACAAAATCCTGAAGGTTATGCACTTTCACCCATTTAATACCCTTTGCTTTGGTAGAATCATACGTCATCGTCTTGGGATCCCATCCGATCGCATCGTAAATCTTCGCGATCTCCGCAGTTCCCGTAGTGGCTCCGCTGCTGATACCCTTGTGGCAATTCATACAAATGTTAGGTGAAGGAATCCCTGCATGGCGGCTCTTCTCAACCGTTGAGTGACAGTACTCACAATTGATCGCATTGTCCCCGGCGTGAATCTTATGCGAAAACTTAATCGGCTGCTCGGGATGATAACCCGTATAGACCCCAATGTCCATCATTCCATACCAAGCCAGCTTACCCAGCCACAGAAACAGAATAATCACCAGTGCAGCAATCGTCCGCTTGTGATTCACCAGCCAGTATTTGGTCTCGCACCACCAACCCTTGTCAACAATCTGCTCCTCTTTTTTGCTGCGCGCAATAACATTCAGCAAATTATACTTCACCCCGCGAAGAACCATCGCTAGAATCAAGAGCAAGACAAGAACGCCCGCAAGAATAAAATACATATTGGTAGTGCTTGCTGCGCCTTCTCCTGAACCCGCCTGCCCACCGCCTTTTGTGGCGTCGCCTCCGCCCTCAGGACCCTTTGCAACAGTGGGAGGGGGAGGATTCTTAATGTAGGCAATAACCGCTTTAATATCCTCATCAGAAATCACCCCGTTAAAAACGGTCATGTCCTTATTGTCATACTTGGCGCGGATACCATTGGCATACGCATCCCCGCTTTTACGCAAGGCATTGTTATCCTTGATCCATTTAAACATCCAGTCATCAGACGGCACACGTTGGGCAACCCCTGCGAGACCCGGACCAGTCAGAATCTGACCATCCAGCCGGTGACAAACCGCACAATTCTGTTTAAAGATCTTGGCTCCATCCTCCGCATAAGCAGAAGAAAAACTCAGGCAAAAAAAACAAAAGAGAAAGAGCAGGCCAGCCGAAACCCTATAAGCCCTGATTTTCCCGGCGAGAGTAGTAGTCATACGCATTAACAATTTATTAAGAGAATGTAAAGTACAAAACCCAGCGAATTCGCAAATTTAGCAGGTACATTCGTTCAACAGTTAAATTTTGCTAAAAAAAAACTAATTTATAATCATTCTAAATAGACCCGCAAGAAACTGATTCATAGTTATTAACAACTTAGTAGAACCATATAGACCTTGGTCATGACTTTTCATCAGTTTGTCGGTATTTTTTACAAACCTCCAGGGTAAATAAACACCAGAATCCTAATTACAATAGTAGTACCTTTGCCCAAAATTTACGTACCTGAAATGTACGATCAGAGAAAAATTATTTTTAGTCTTTTTGTTCTGTGCTATTTTTGGGCAGGACCGCATGTAACCGCACAGAATACTTCACCCGACAGCAGCAGGATCCAATACATACAGGACAGCAAGATCACCGATCTGATGAACAAAAGCCTTGCGCTCAATGAAAAAAAAGACGGTAAAATAAAAGGCTACCGCGTTCAGATTCACTTCGGATCAGACCGCGACAAAGCCAACGAAATCAAACTCAAATTCGTGCAAAAATACAGCAGCGTTGCCGCCTATGAACCCTACGAACAACCCAACTTCAAGGTACGCGTAGGCGACTTCAGAACCCGGCTCGAAGCCTACAAATTTCTCAAAGAAATAGCCCCTGACTTTCCGAGCTCCTTCATCGTTCAGGATGAAGTCGAACTGAAAGAACTGATGAAATAATCGCTAAATTCGCACGTTAATTTATCCGGCACCCGTAGCTCAACTGGATAGAGTGCAGGCCTCCGAAGCCTGAGGTTGTGGGTTCGACTCCCGCCGGGTGCACCAACTTAAAATCATTAACTTAGGCTGCTGCAAATGCCGCTCTGATTATGTTAAATGGCACAATAATTGCAAATGCTTAACAAGAACCTTCTGCTATGAGAAAAATACTTTTTTTTCTGTTTGTTGTCTGCCTTATTAACAAAGGCTTAACGCAAAATCTCGTTGGGATGTCGACCGACGATGTAAAATCTTACCTCAGGGACAAGAAAGGTATAAGTCAGGACAGCCTTACCTTAAATAAGAACACCGACGGTACTTCCTACATTGCTTTTCAGACGGGAGAAAGAAGAATTGTTTACTTTTTTGACAATTCGAATAATTGCTATACCTATCGGGTCATTTATCCTTATAGCCAGCTGAATGCAGTCCTTAAGAAACTGGATGACCAGTTTGTTCAGCAGGGCCGTTTCAAGTGGATTGTCAGAGGGCGTCAGACTTTTGTAATCGTTTTGGAACCCAATGATGATTTCTTTGTGACCGATCTCTCGGTTCAGTAATGGCGGGTTTACCCATTGGACCGCTGATTTCCCACTTTGTATGAAAGGATTACTAAAAATCTATTATTTTTAATACTGTATATTTAAACTAAATACAAAAGTAATTATATCAACAACTAATCATGAGAAAACTCCTTCCTCTTTTTCTTTTTGGCCTGACCGTCCTGATACTCAGTTCCTGTAGCCGTATTTCAGATGTTGCCCTTACTAAAAGACATTACCGCAGTGGGTTTTATTTAGAATGCATAAACAGCAAACGCAGCGAAGCAGTTAAAGAACCCCAAAACGCTCCGGTAAAATTAACTCAAAACTCAGGCGCTGCACCGGCCCTTAATACGATTAAAGATCCCGAATCAGGCGCTCCGGGACTTCAGAGCAACCGACTTCAGAGCAACGCAATGAAAAAGAGTAAAGCCCTGGAAGTTCTCACAGCGGCGAAAAAAATAAGGAAAGAGCCCGAATTAAAACCAATGCCACAGACGAAGGAATCTGAAAAAGCCGCTTTACTCGAAGGAATCAGACTTGAAAAAGCGGGATACAAAGCCTATCGGGAAGAGGGTCCTCCAATGGGGCGACTGCTGTGGATCCTGCTCGTTATTTTGCTTTTCCTGATTGTGCTAGGCTTATTGGGAAACCTGCTGGGAACCCTGCTTTACCTGCTCATTCTGGTTCTCCTTGCCCTTTTACTCCTGAGACTTCTGAGGATACTTTAAAAAGGTGGTTGTGGGCTAATTACTCCACAACAACTTTTTTAGTCACACTTCCTTTTTCGGTAATCAACTGGATAAAATACAATCCTTTGGCATACGTGTCGGTAGTAATGCTGGTTGAGTTTTCTCCTGCAGCAACATTCAGTTTTTCGCCATATACCAATTGCCCGTTAACACTCAGCACCTGAACCAATACGGTTTGTATCTCACTGGTGTTAATGTGAATGTTCAGGTTGCCACTGACCGGATTGGGATAAATACTCACATCAGCAAAAAGTGTGTTTTCTGAAATTCCGGCAGTGGAAACGGCCGGATTCAACTGACAAACGTAAGCTTCGCAAAGCGAAAAGCCGGCACTGAGTGCATGTCCGTCAAAAGTTGAGCTGCCGTACATCCGTGCTCCCTGGTACACATTACCGGCTTTGTCCGTAGAGATTGCTATTCCATCGTTGTATACGAATTCATCGTTGCCGGTTACTTTTCCCCATTGCCAGACTCCTTCAGCATTTGCCTTCAGAATATTGGCATCAAATCCGGCACCGGAAGCGAGCGCAAGGTTTCCTGCCCCTCCAAGATCAATTGTTCCATATTGATATCCGGTTGCATACACATTGCCCGCAGTATCGGTAGTGACCGCCGAACCTTTGGCCCAACTGGTACAGGTTCCCACAAGTCCCCAGCCGAACGTACCAGCCGTATCCATTTCGACTACGTAAGGATTGTAATAGGTAGTTGTAGCCGGACCTATTTTGACTGTACCAAATGAAGCTCCTCCCGTTAAACTTCCGGTAATGTACAATGCGTTCATTTTCTTACTCCAGGTTATGTCATTTGCCCAGGAAGTGCTGTCATCAGCCTGTTTGGCCCAGATGAAATTTCCGTTTGTGCCGTATTTGGCCACAAAAATAGCCAGACTATCGGTCCCCTTTGCAACGACTTTCAATGTGCCTACCATACCGTGGCCGGTGATGTCATTCGCAACATATACATTTCCCGATTTATCGACTGTGAGTGAACCAATACCCGCACCTTCATCATTTGGACCTCCCATACTGACAGCCCAAAGCGCAGTACCTGTGTTGTTGTATTTCGCTACAAAAATATCTTCACTTCCGACACTGGTGAGCGTATTGGAGGCAATGGTCATTGTGCCGGTGTAGTTTCCGGTCACATACAGATTGTCCGACCCGTCAAGGACGACTTTCCTGACATAGCCTGCAGGTATATAAGTTGCCCACTGGCAGACGCCGGTGGAGTTGTACATGGCAATGAACCCGCCTCCGTTATAATTGAGCACATGACTTCCGAATGTGGCCGTATCTCCGATAGTGCCAACCACATAACTGTTTCCCAACGCATCAAGCACCACAGCATTCGCATTGTCTGAGCCCGAACCTCCGGCACTTTGAGCCCAAAGAACAGTACCTGAAGAATTTAGTTTTTCAATAAATACATCCATCGTCCCTGCAACAGAACTCAGATCAAAACTTCCGAATGTCGAACCCGTTCCCTGGTATTGACCTACAGCAATCGTATTGCCGGCAGTATCGGCAACGAGTCCATAGGTTCCCGCAGTGCCGGGGGCATTAACCATGGCAGCCCATTGAAACTTTTGAGCAGAAACCGCTCCTGCACTCAGCATCGCGATAACGAAAGCAGATTGTAACTGTTTTTTCATTTTCTTCTTTTTTTATTTTTTATTTGTTAAGATACGTGTTTTTTTATAAGCAAACCGATT
>JABDFU010000049.1 GCA_013286385.1 Bacteroidota bacterium | reverse complement strand
TGCGTGTACCATCAGGGGCTTTTATTCTCAGCTGAAACTGACCGTTATTGTTTTTTGGCAGGATGTCTTTGCCGATTATCGAAAAGCAAATGCCAATAATGGTGAAGGTGAGGATTGTGTATATAAACACAATCCTCTTCTTTTTCAGCATCAATTTTTCGAGGTTAATCATGAAATTTATTTTGAACTTTTCAAAGCCCTTCAGTTTTGAAACCTGTGACTTCTCTTTTACATAATCCTCCCTCAACTGAGTCACTTCAGACGTGCTCATAGCCATATCCGCATGCAATGGAGGGCTGTGATGCTTTAATTTTTCGGGTCTTAAGAGCCAATTGGCAAGAACCGGCACCAGGGTCCTTGCCAGCAAAAAGGAAGCGATCATTGAAAACCCAACTGCCATGGATAAGGGAATAAAAAGTGATCTTGGAATACCGGTCATTAAAAAGGAGGGAGCAAAAACGGCCAGTATGCAAAGCAGAATCAACAGCTCGGGATAAGCGATTTCCCTGCAGGCATGTAAAATGGCCACTTGCTTGGGAAGCTTCATTTCAAAATGCTGGTGTATGTTTTCAATTTCAACCGTGGCCATATCGACCAGAATTCCCACAGCTAAGGCCAGTCCGCTTAAGGTCATGATATTGATGGTTTGTCCGAAAAGAGACAAGAGCAGGATGCAGGTCAGAATGGAAACCGGAATCGTGATGATTACAATAAGCGCGCTTCTGCTGTCTCCCAGGAAAAGCAGAACCATCAAGGCCGTCAGCACTGCACCGATTACACCTTCGGTAACCAGACTCTTTACCGAATTGATTACATAAATGCTCTGGTCAAATTCATATGAAATCTGTACTTCTTCGGGTAAAAGGCTTTGCATCAGAGGCAGGGAAGCTTTTACCGCCTGAACTACGTCCCAGGTCGAAGCTTCTGCCCTTTTCGTTACCGGAATGTATACGGCCCTTTTCCCGTTTACAAGGGCGTATCCTACTGTAATATCGGCTGCGTCTTCAACCGTTGCAACATCACGGAAAAAGACAGTTGGGCCCGAACCTGTTTTTATCGGAATATTCAAAAACTCGGGTACTTTTTCCAATATTGAGTTGGTCGGAGTAATGTACATGATGTTTCCCATGCGTACATTACCGGCCGGAGTAATCGAATTGTTTTCTCTCAGCGCGGTTACAATTTCATCGGGTGTAACATTCCGGGACCTCATTAAATCGGGATTTACCTTGATAACGATCGTTCGCGCATTACCCCCAAAGGGTGGAGGCGAAGAAACGCCTGGGATGGCGGCAAACAAAGGTCTGATCTTTGTTGAAGCCAGATCCTGCATTTGATTCAGTGGCACACGGGTGCTTTTGAATACCAATTGCCCGACCGGAAGGGAGGATGCATCAAACCGGATTACAATTGGTGGCAATGTGCTGGAAGGCATCTGGGCCCTGGCACGGCTTACCTGAACAGAAACTTCTGCGGCGGCCTGGGCCATGTCGGTACCCGGGTAAAAGGTAAGTTTCAGCAAGGCAAGTCCTTGTATCGCTTTTACTTCGATGCCTTTTATTCCTGAAACATACAAAAACTGATCCTGGTAACGGGTAGCGATCAAGCCTTCCATTTGCTGAGGAGACATTCCTCCGTAGGGTTGGGCCACATATATTGTTGGCAGGTCGAGTTGCGGAAAAATATCTACCGGAATTTTACGCAGGGACAATATGGAAAAAAAGACCACTCCAAGAACCAGCACCAAAATGCTGATTGGGTTTTGCAGGGAAAGTTTTATGAGCTTATTCATAGGTATATAATTTGATGTTTTTTATTGTCATATGGCTGTTTCATTTTTATCTGGGGGTTAAGAAAATAGTCATATCGCCTGAAGCTGCAGCTTTTAAAAGCAAGGCTCTCCAGACATTGTTGTAAGCGATAACAAGATCGGATTCTGCATTGTTTACCAAATAAATGTTTTGTGTAAGATCCGCAAGAGTTGTCAAACCGGCCTGGTAACGTGCATTTGAACTCGAATAAGCGTCCAGAGCGGACTTCAAGCCTACCGGAGCTTCAGCTGCCTGTGATCGCGCAACAGTTAATTGTACCATGGCGTTGTTGAGTTCGGCCTGTACTTTCAGTTTTTCCTGGTCGTATTCTGATTTTGATTCCTGTGCGTACATCCATTCGCTTTTGTACTGGTTATGAATTCTTGGATAATCCAGCACATTCCACAAAAAGTAAACTCCCAGCAGATAGTTGTATGCATCATAGGAAAGACCTTCTGAAAGGCGGGGGCTGTATGCATTATCATTTGTACTGGAGATTCCGGAACCCCTTCCCATGCCTGCAGCTATAAACTTCAGAGAAGGCAAATACGATTTCATAACTGCGGTGGATTTGGCAAATTGCGATTCTTCCTGGGCCAGGAATAATTTAAGCTGAAGGTTGTTATTAATGTTCGCAGTGTCCTGAGTGGCAAACGCAGGTATTGAAGAAACAAAATTCATGCTGTCAATTTCAACAACCGAATCATTTACTCCCAGTAATTCATTGAGTTTGATTTTCTGAGAGACCACTTTACCTTTTGCTTCACTTAAAATTATTTTGACTTTTGATAATTCTGCGTTGGCGAAAGAACTATCAGTCCCTGCTTTCAATCCGGATCGGGCTGCAGCGGTAATGGCAATTTTTAATGCGGTGGCACGTTGAAAGTTTTTTTCCTGTACGTCTGCTTCCTTTTCAAATCCCAAAAGCAAAAGGTAGGCATCTGCGACCTTTATTTTGTGGGAGAAGAGTTCGTTCTGATAGGCTAAATCTGCTTCGTTTGACTGCGATCTGGCCAGGTTGACATTGGCCTTTATTTTGCCGAAATTAAAAAATGCCCAATCGACTGCTATCGAAGAATAAGTTCCGTATGCGGCTGAATAATTATTTTCGGCATGGATACTGCCTGAGGTTGGAAACGCAAAGCCGCCGTTTGGAATAAAGGTCCCGTTTAAACCGTTTGCCGTTGCATACGTAACCTGATCCTGTAAATCCAGGGCGGGCATATATTCGAGTTTTTTTGCACTCAAATTGTATTCGGCGGCGCTCTTTCTATACAAAGAAGCTTTAATGGAGGGATAATTCGCTTCCGCCATCTTAAGGGCTTCTGGTAACGTAATGCGTTTATTCTGAGCGGAACCACTGGCAACTAGTGTGCAACAGAAGACAACCAGTGCCTTTTTGAAAACCGTGAAACTATTCATGTATTTAGTATTGATTGATTAGCAAAGCAAATCAGGCTGAATGAGAATTCAATCACCCAAAACAAAGAAGACAAAAATCAGATCCGGAAACTACAATTCAAAACACACGTATCGGGAGGGGGGTATCCGGAGAAAATCAAGTGCTGATTTCTGAAAATAGCCGGTTTTGAATTTTCAGGAAGGCTACAGGTAAAATTATCGGAAGGAATTTGCTTTGCTTTGGTTTTTAAAACCTTATCGGCAAGGTTGTTTGATGCAATAAACTTAAGGTAGCCGCAGGAAAATTCATTGTTGTTTTTCTTTACCGGAATTTCCAATACCTGTTCGAAAATTGTTCCGGATGAAATATTGGAAGAAACGAAAGCAGTCGTAAAAACAAGGGAAGAAATCAGAAGATACGATGAAAGAGTTACGGATAGAAGCGAACAAACCAAATAACTCAACAATTGCTTTAAAACAAACATTGTACCGTAATTCTGATCTAAAAGTATGAAATTTTTTAATTAGTCCTCTTTATAGCCGGAATCGCTGAGCAGATTCCCGCCGAGGGCTGCTTCGACAGCCAGTTCGTCGCAGCGGTTGTTTTCGGGGTTGTCGGCGTGTCCTTTTACCCATTTGAATTTCACCTTATGTTTGGGATATATCCTCAGGAAACGTTGCCAGAGATCTGGGTTTTTTTTGTCTTTGAATCCTTTTTTCGCCCAACCGAATACCCATTTTTTTTCAACGGAGTCAACTACATACTTGGAGTCAGAATAAATCAGAACATCGCTATTTTCTTTTTTGAGGCTTTCAAGGGCGACAATTACACTGAGGAGCTCCATGCGGTTGTTGGTGGTGTACTTGTATCCCTGGGAAATTTCTTTGCGGTGAACTCCCGAGATCAGGATAATGCCGTAACCTCCGGGACCTGGATTTCCACGGGAGGAGCCATCGGTATATATATGGATCATTCGGTGTAAGTCTGATTAGGGCGCTAAGATAAAAGGAAGTGCGGAAACAATGTGATGAAAGTCAGGTGCAGGACTTTATCAGGTAAAAAACCAGGGCTGCCAGAATTCCTGAAACAGGGATGGTGAGCACCCAGGCCCAGATCAGATTCAGCGTGACTCCCCAGCGTACAGCCGAAACTCGTTTGGTCACACCGACGCCGACTATAGAGCCGGTGATGGTATGGGTGGTACTTACGGGGATTTTGAAATACTGGGTAACGAACAATGTTATGGCCCCGGCCGTTTCGGCACTGAAACCTTCAAAAGGAGTGAGCTTGGTTATTTTCTGGCCCATGGTTTTTACGATTCTCCACCCACCGAACATGGTGCCCATTGCAATGGCGCTGTAACAGGCAATGGGCACCCAGCCGGGTAACTGCGCCATACTGCCGATCATGTGTTGAGAAACCAGCGCAGCCGCGATAATTCCTATTACTTTCTGGGCATCATTGCCACCATGGCCCAGACTATAGGCGGCGGAAGAAAACAACTGCAGCCGCCTGAAGACCGCATCAACTCTCGCGGGACGCATGTGTTTACAGATATGCAGGGTAATGAGGTTGATGATTATGGAAATGATCAGGCCCATGACCGGTGCAAGAACGATAAAATAAATCACCGGCATTACTTTGCCCCAATGAATGGCATCAAAGCCTCCCGCATTGGCCACTCCTGCTCCGGCAAATCCTCCGATCAGAGTGTGGGAAGAGCTGGAAGGAATTCCTTTCCACCAGGTAAACAGGTTCCATATAATTGCGGCAATCAGTCCGGCGCAAATCACTGTCAATGTGACGTATTCTCCTTTTACTGTTTTGGAAACAGTGTCGGCTACTTTCAGTTCAAATATCCAATAGGCAATCAGGTTGAATGCGGCCGCCCAAATAACGGCCGTCAACGGAGACAAAACTTTGGTGGATACGATGGTGGCTATGGAATTGGCGGCGTCGTGGAAGCCGTTGATAAAATCAAACAGCAGGGCCAGGACTATGACAATACTAAAGAGGGTTGGCATAGGAAGTATTAAGCGTTTTTAACCAGAATTGTTTGCAATACGTTTGCAGCATCCTCGCACTTGTCTGTGGCTGTTTCAAGGGCTGCCAATATTTCTTTCACTTTGATGATGGCGATGGCGTCTTTTTCCTGTTCGAATAAATTGGCGATGGCCATGTTGAAAACATCGTCTGCATGGTTTTCTATACTGTTGATACGCACACAGGATTCCTTAATTTTATTAATGTCCTTCTTATTGGTTAGTTCAGAAACCGCTACATGTAATTCCTGGGAAGAGATTTCTATAAGCTCAGCCAGTTTGATGATGGCGGGAGACATGGCTTCAATTTTATAGAGCTCTACCCGTTTGGCTGAACCGTGAATAAAATCGGCAATATCGTCAATGGAAGAGGCCAGGGCCTGAATGTCCTCCCGGTCGAAGGGGGTGATGAAATTGGCACTCAGCTCGTTGAAAATTTCGTGGGTGATGCTGTCTCCTACGTGTTCGAGCCGTTCAATCTCACGGATCAGGACCCTTCTTTTTGCCGGGTCATCGGCATTGACCATCTGTCCAAGCGTTTTTGAAATAACAACCAGGTTCTGGGTGGCCTTTTCGAAAAGGGAGAAAAAAATACGGTCTTTGGGAATAAAGAGTTGTAAAAGGTTACTGAAGTTCATAAATCGATAAATGTTAAGTTAAGGTTAACAAAGGTAGAAGTAATGATCAGGCTGATGTTAATTTAATGTTAAGCAACCAGTTTTATTTATTTAATTATTTGATAATCAATATTTTGATTAAATAACAATTAATTAAATTTCGAGCTTTTGCACATTTGATTGTTTAAAATCAGATGCCTTATTAACATATGCTTAACATTCTGATTACGCTGTCTTAACCTTCTCTAGGTTGCTTTGCAGCCAAATAAACCAAACAACAAACTATTATGAAATTAAAGACTACAAAATTAATGTCAATCGGTCTTGCGGCTTGCGGGGCTTTGGCAATCGGGAGCGTAAGCGCTCAGGACTTCGTTCCATCGGGAAACCTGTGGGGGTACGCCTTCGGGGATTATGCGGTTAAAGCGCATAACGATACACTTCAAAGAGGTGGGGGAAATGTCCAGTACAGGGGTGTAACAGGCGGTAACAGTACATCTGCAGGAAGTACTTCAGGTCTTAATTCTACCAACGCCGGGCCTTATAATGGATCCACGCTTCAGTCGAACGGCTTTGAGTTCCGTCGGATTTACCTTGGATATGACTTTAAATTTGCCCCGAATTGGTCAGCTCAGGTTGTATTGGCTAATGAACAAGACGCGGATGCATCTGGTAAAAATACAGTATATGTAAAATATGCCAATGTCAGATGGTCTAATTTCATAAAAAATCAAGACCTGGTGTTGGGACAATACCAAACCTGTTCTTTTGCAACTGCCTATAACACGGAGCCACTTTGGTCTTATCGTTCAGTTGAAAGAACAATTATGGATATGCACAATGTTGATGGTTCAACAGATATGGGTGCTTCTTTGGAAGGTAAACTCTGGAAACAAGGCGGAGCTGACGTTGCTGACAGTTCAAAACCAAACATGATTGGTTATTACCTGCAAGTTGGAAATAACAATACTGCAGCTATAAGTAACAGCAATTTCAAAAAAGTCAGGGCTAATATTTACGGAACATTTATGCAGCATGCCCTTACTGTAGGTTTATACGGAGATTATATGGTTCAGCAAACTATCGGCACTTATGGTGCTACTCTTAATACTCCGGCAACGTATATGACTGCCAACACTACGATAAAAGCCTATGCCGCCTATAAGACTGAGTGGTTCAGAGTGGGATTTGAATTTTTCCAGCAAACCAACCTGAATTCAGATGCCTATACTATTTATGACGCATCCACAAAAACATATTCTGAAGGTCAATTGGCTACTGGAGTTCAAATGGGAGTTTCTGTCTTTGCTTCGGGTGTTATCCTCAAAAATAAACTTAACATATTCGCACGTTACGATCATTATAATCCTGATACAAAGTGGAATGCCAATAACCTCTATACTCAGGTATACGGATCTCTTCCGACAGCAGAAGGAAATACCATTAAAGGGGCTAATCTGACTTCAGCGACCTTCTATACGCAAACTTTTATAACAGCCGGCCTTGACTGGACACCAACTGCCAGAGTTCACCTGATGCCAAACATTTGGTATAATGGTTACTCAGCTATGGGAAGCACGTTGTCTCCATCAAGTACTACTGACTTTGGCGCCAGAGCTAAAAATGATGATGACATGGTTTACCGTTTAACTTTCTACTTCCTGTTCAACCAGTCTAAGAAGGTAATGAATAACGGTATGTCATACTAAGAAGTAACAGTTTCTTAAGACAGAATTAACATAAAATAGTGCAAACCGCCCCGATCTTCGGGGCGGTTTTATCCCAAGCCGGTTCTTTTAAACGTCTACTCCTAAAATTAAATTTATCCAAATGAAAAAATCAATTTTTGTTCTGGCTGCCGCAGGATTAATTATGGCCTTTGCAGCCGGGAAAGTGGAGATCAAAATTAAGGGCAGCGATACCGTTTTGCCTTTGTCTCAGAAAGAGGCAGAAAATTATATGAAGAAGAATGCCGATGCTTCGATCACTGTTGTTGGCGGAGGATCGGGAATCGGGATTGCGGCGCTTGAGGACGGAAGTACGGACATTGCAATGTCGTCCAGGGATCTGAAGGTGGATGAAAAAATGAAACTGAAAGACAAAGCTATTAAGACCGTAGTGGTTGGAATTGATGCGCTTTCGATCATTGTAAATCCCAAGAACAAAGTGAATCAGCTGACGCGTGAGCAACTGGAGGGAATTTTTACCGGCGCTATTGTAAACTGGAAGGATTTAGGAGGGGATGATGAAAAGATAATTGTGTATTCGCGCGAGTCGAGTTCGGGTACTTATGATTTTATGAAGGAGCATGTGATGGGCAAAAAAAATTATGCCACTACTGTGCTGAGTTTACCTGCAACCGGAGCCATTGTGCAATCGGTGAGTCAGACCAAAGGTGCTATCGGATACGTGGGATTGGCTTATCTGAATAAAGAGGTCAAGGATATTGCCGTTTCTTATGACGGAAAAACATTTGTGAAAGCCAGCATTAAAACAGCAAAAGATAAAACGTATCCTATCGCAAGACCCCTTTATTATTTTTATGCAGGGGCTATTGAAGCGAAAGTGAAACCGTTTGTAGATTACATTCTTTCTGCGGAAGGTCAGAAAACCGTAGAAGCTGTAGGATACATTTCGGTTAAGTAAGTTGCCTGGGTAACCTGGTGATAGTTAAATATTTAAGAAACTAAATTTAAATTAATGTAGTTGTTGTTTAGTTTAGTACTCATGGTCGTTACAGACAAAGCCCTTCAATAGAAGGGCTTGTGAGTTAATTGGGACATATTGTTTTATGAAAACGGGATTGCAGAAGTTCACTGAAAAGTTTGTGGAAGGGTTGCTGTTTATCAGCGGCTCTATCACGAGCCTTGCTGTGATTCTGATCGTTCTTTTTTTGTTTAAGGAGGGTTGGGGATTGTTCAATGAGACGCCGGTGGAAAAGGGTTCGGTCATCGCGCTTAATAAAAGCAACCCGGTGCAGCAGCTTTCGGCTGCGCAAGTGAAGAATATTTTCGACCGCAAGATTACCAACTGGAGCGAGGTCGGCGGAAACAACGATTCGATACTGATTTTCAGTGTAAACGACATTACGAATTTTTATTCGGAGGCTGAACTGGGCGACAGTCTGCAATTTGTTCCCCAGCGCATCAGCGAACTGATGGGCAAAAAAAGCGGCATCATCGCTTTTTTGCCGACCGAATACCTGGCCAAGAATTTTGAAGGCCGTATTTTGCCACTAAAAAAAATTACACTAAAAGGATTTTTGAAAGGCAAGGAATGGTTTCCAACGGCCCAGCCTGCTGCCCAGCTTGGAATATTGCCGCTGATTCTGGGAACTTTGTGGGTAAGTCTTTTTGCGATTCTGATTGCCCTGCCTTTTGGCCTGGCTACTGCGATTTACATTGCCGAGATTGCCGATAACAGGGTGGGTAAAATTCTAAAACCGGTCATTGAATTACTGGCAGGTATTCCCTCTGTGGTATATGGTTTCTTCGGATTGATCGTGATCGTCCCACTGGTGCAGCGGACTTTTAATCTTCCGGTTGGGGAGACCGGGCTTTCTGGGGCCCTGGTGCTGGCCATTATGGCGCTGCCTACGATTATTACGATTTCTGAGGACGCCATACGTAATACGCCCAGGGCCATGAAAGAGGCCAGTCTCGCACTTGGCGCCACACACTGGCAGACCATTTACAAAGTAATTATTCCGTATTCGATTTCAGGTATTTCTGCGGCCACTATTTTAGGGATTGGGAGAGCGATGGGAGAAACCATGGCGGTGCTGATGGTTACCGGAAACGCTGCCATTATCCCGCACAGTATACTGGAGCCTATGCGGACGATTCCTGCCACGATCGCTGCTGAGCTGGGAGAATCGGCTCACGGAGGTTTGCATTACAAGGCGCTATTCGCATTGGGATGTGTTTTATTTGTCATGACGCTGGTCATAAATCTTACGGTGGATTTGATATCCGCCCGGAAAAAATATTCAAAATGAACCCCGATCCGGCAAAAATACACAGGAGGAAACAACTTTCGCAAAGGCTTGTTTTTGCCTTGTTTACACTCATGAGTGCCGCTATTGTTCTGGTGTTAGTTGTCATTCTGGGATTTATTGTAGTGCGGGGACTTCCGGCTATTAACTGGGGCTTCCTGACAAAGATGCCTGAGAACGGGATGACCGAAGGAGGGATTTTCCCGGCCATTGTAGGGACCTTTTGTCTGGTTCTGGGAAGCATGATTTTTGCTTTTCCGATCGGTATCATGTCGGGAATTTATGTAAATGAATACACGAACGACGGCCCGGTCAAACGGTTCATGAAGACCATGACCAATAACCTGGCCGGTATTCCTTCGATTGTTTTCGGTTTGTTTGGTATGGCTCTTTTTGTGAACGGGCTTCATTTCGGGGATTCGATACTGGCCGGTTCTTTGACGCTGGGGTTGCTTGTATTGCCTGTTGTTATACGCACTACGGAAGAGTCGCTTAAAGCAATTGACAATTCCTTCAGGATCGGGAGCTATGCACTGGGTGCAACGAAACTGCAAACGATACGGAGGGTGGTATTGCCTATGGCTCTGCCAAATATCATTACCGGCCTTATTCTTTCCATCGGAAGGATTTCGGGAGAAACGGCGCCGATTCTGTTTACGGTTGCTGCCTATTTTTTACCCAAGCTTCCGCACAGTATATTTGACCAAGTCATGGCGCTGCCGTATCACCTGTACGTTATTTCTACCAGCGGGACGAATATTGCTTCGTCCCGTAAAATGGCCTACGGAACGGCATTGGTGCTGGTGTTGATTGTGCTTGCGCTGAATTTACTGGCGAATGCGTTGCGCCGGTATTTTGGAAAAAAAGTTAAAATGAATTGAAATGGCAAAAGATTATGTAAAGAAACCCAAGGTGATGGCCAAAGAGGTCAACCTGTATTACGGGGACTTTCATGCCCTGAAGGGGATTACGCTGTCAATGGAGGAAAACCATGTTGTCGCTCTGATCGGACCTTCGGGTTGCGGGAAATCGACTTTTTTGAGGTGTTTTAACCGCATGAATGATCTGATTCCCAATACGAAAGTTACAGGTCTGGTTATGGTAGATGGAAAGGACATTAACGACCGCGGCATGAATGTGGATCAGCTCAGGAAGAATATCGGTATGGTTTTTCAGAAACCCAATCCATTTCCCAAATCGATTTTTGAAAACGTGGCGTATGGTCTGCGTGTAAACGGGGTCAGTGATGCAAAATTTATTGCGGAACGGGTGGAGCGGTCACTGGTTCAGTCTGCGCTATGGGAAGAAGTAAAAGACAAATTAAAAAAATCGGCATTCGAGCTGTCGGGTGGCCAGCAACAGCGTTTGTGCATCGCGCGTGCCCTTGCCATTGAACCTTCGATTGTACTGATGGATGAGCCTGCATCGGCTCTGGACCCGATCTCTACGGCAAAAATTGAGGAGCTGATCTATGAATTAAAAAGTCAGTACACCATCATTATTGTAACTCATAATATGCAGCAGGCCGGCCGGGTGAGTGATAAGACGGCCTTTTTCTATATGGGGGAACTGATCGAATACGACGACACCAAAATTATTTTTACCAATCCCAAAAATACGCGTACCCAGAATTATGTAACCGGACGGTTCGGATAAACGTACAAAACCAAAAATGGAACTATGACAACTACTCACTCACATCTGGATGAGGAATTACAGCTTCTGAAAACCGATACCCTCAACATGTGGAAATTGGTGCGGCAACAATTGTCAAAAGGCAAGGAAGCGCTGGTACACCATGATAAAGATCTGGCGCGGCAGGTGGTCGCCGTTGAGCGGCGTGTGAATGCGTATGAGCTGAAAATTGACCGCGATTGTGAAAATATATTCGCGTTATTTACGCCCGTTGCCATTGATCTTCGCTTTGTTCTGGCTGCGCTGAAGATTAATTCGAATCTGGAGCGTATCGGGGATATCGCAGAAGGTATAGCACGATTTGTAATCGATATTGATAAAAGCTTTGACCCGGAGCTTCTGAAAGTTTCAAGGATTGTTGAAATGTTTGAACTTTCTGATGCGATGCTGATAGATGCATCAAAGGCGTATGAGAAGGAGGATACCAAACTGGCAAGAACGCTGTTTAAAAGAGATGAAAAACTCGATGAGATTAACGGGAATGCCAGTCATGTTATCACGGACTATATCAAAACACACCCGGAGAACATCCGTGAAAGTCTGCATATTTTATCCATGATCCGCAAACTTGAACGCGTAGGGGATCAAACTAAAAATATCGCGGAGGAAATCATTTTTTATCTGGAAGCCAAGGTGCTTAAGCATAAGGATCCGATCTAGGATTAATCATGCGAATTTCGTAAATTTGGGGGTGGTGAAAAAATTACTACTGGTTTTTCTTGTTTGTGCGTCTTTTCAAATTCAGGCTCAGGGTACCTGGACCCCTTTGAAAAACAAGACGCCCTTATCCAATGGGAGTGTTATTCTTAGTTTGCTGATGACCGACGGAACGGTATTGGTGAAGACCGATTCCATTGAAAATGACGGAAGCGGCCAGGGCACCAGAACCTGGGCGAAACTGACTCCGGATAGTCACGGAAGTTATGTCAACGGAACGTGGAGTGTTTTGCCGAAAATGACGAAGGATCGTCTTTATTTTTCTTCTCAGGTTATGAAGGACGGAAGAGTGGTTGTCATCGGAGGAGAAAATGGAAACGGTACTGTTACCGGCGAAATTTACGATCCTGTATTGAATACCTGGACGCTTATTAATACGCCCAAATACACACATTTTCTGGATGGAAATTCTGAACTTTTACCGGATGGTAAAATCATTGTTTCTGAATACAACGGGCTTGGATTTTTCCCCACGTATATTTACGATCCGGTGCTGAACGTCTGGACCACCGGTCCTTCCTGTCATGGAAATGCGGACGAAGCGGCCTGGCTGAAGTTGCCCGATTACAGTATATTGTTTGTCGACATGGCTACACGGCATACCGAGCGTTATATTCCTGCACTTAACAACTGGCTGGTCGAGGATACGGTTCAGGTTTCTCTGTACGACCCTTATGGGGACGAGTCGGGTCCTGCTTATGTTTTACCTGACGGCCGGGGATTTTTCATCGGATCAATGCCTGTGACGGCCTTTTACACTCCGACAGGCGATACCAGCAAGGGCCTGTGGACTGCAGGACCGGCTTTGCCTGATACAGGGGGTATGCCGGATGCGGCCGGAGCAATGATGATTAACGGTAAAATATTGCTGGCTATTTCTCATACACCTGATTCGGCTACGCATTTTCCAAAGCCTATGAGTTTTTACGAATTCAATTACCTGGACAATTCGTTTACAGAGGTTGCTTCTCCCAACGGAGCCGACACGTTGGATATGCGGACTGCAAATACAACGATGCTTGATCTTCCGGACGGCACGGTGCTTTTGGGAAGCCAGAGCACTTCCCAGATGTTTGTGTATACGCCCTCGGGAACTCCCCTGGCTCAGGGAAAACCGACAATCAGTGGGATCTCTCAAAGCGGCTGCACGTTTACGGTTACCGGGACTTTATTCAATGGGATTACGATGGGGGCCGCTTATGGGGACGACTGGCAAATGTCTACCAACCGCCCCATTATCAGACTGACTTCTGATTCGAATGTGTATTACGTTAAGACCATGAATTGGAACCTGAACGGTATACAGACCGGTACGCAGCCGGATACTGTCCAATTTACTGTTCCGGCGAATGTGCCGACAGGAGGTTATGCCCTTGTGGTTACGGCCAACGGAATTGCCTCGGATACCCTGCATTTTAATTATGTCAAATGTGTTACGGGTATTGATGAAGCACCGGCTTTGGCTTCGGCGCTGAAGATTTATCCGAATCCCGCTTCCGGTCAGGTTGCGGTTTCTTTTACTTCAACTACCGGGGGACCTTATATAGTTCGAATTGCAGATATGCTTGGACGGACTGTGCTGGAGGAGTCGGATGTATCGGTTGCCGGAACAAACATGCAGGAGCTTAATCTGGAGGGGATATCCTCAGGGGTCTATCTGATCAGTGTTCAGCAAAAATCTTCGGTTTCTACTTCGAAAATTCTGGTTCGATAACCCGGCACCCGGCATTCTGATCAGGCAATCCTGTTTTAGGTTAGCAGTTTTTCTATCTCCACGGGATAATGCCTGTGCTCCAGTTTATGAATTTTTTCAGCGAGTGATTCGGGAGTTTCCCCAGGGGTTATTTTGCAGGCAGCCTGAAAAATAATTTTTCCTTCGTCAAATTTTTCGTTTACCAGATGAATGCTGATTCCGCTTTCTTTTGCTTTGTCAGAAATTACAGCCTTATGGACATTTGCCCCGTACATGCCTTTACCGCCGTAGTTAGGCAGCAGAGCCGGATGGATGTTTACGATTTTATCGGGAAAGGCATTTGTGAGCCAGGACGGGATAAGCCAGAGGAAGCCGGCCAGGGCAATAAAATCGATTTTGTAGCTGGCAAGTGTGTCCAGAAACTGAACCTTGTCTTCAAGTTCTTTTTTGGTAATCAGAAGCAAAGGAATCCCGGTTTTTTTTGCACGGGCGATAATGCCGGCATTGGAGTTGTTGCAAACGATCAAGGCAACCCGCGCTGATGAACGCGGGTTGAAATAATCAATTATGCACTGGGCATTGGTTCCTTCTCCGGAAGCGAAGATGGCCAGTTTTTTTAGTTTGAAGCTCAAGGTTCAAAGTTAGGTATTCTGGTTTAAGAGACTATCTGAATACGGGAATTGAGACGTAAAATTCGGTGCCGATTCCTTCTTCGGTTTTAAAACTTATTTTTCCATCACAGCTTTCTACTGTGTTTTTGGCCATTGCCAGACCAAGTCCCATACCCGTTGTTTTGGTGGTGAAATTCGGAGTAAAGAGTTTGCCGACCGCGTCTTTGGCAATTCCGATGCCGTTGTCTTTTACAATGGCCAGATACTCTTCATTTTCCCGTTTCAGGCTTACTTCGACACGGCCGTCTCTGCCTTCGGGGATGGCCTGAATTGCATTTTTCAGAAGGTTGTTGAAGACCCTCAACAATTGTTCTTTATCACCGTAAACAAAGGCTTCTCCGGCGGTCTGATTGCTGTAGTGAATGCTTATTGAATCGATTTCCTTAAACAGGTTAATGGTATTTTGAAGAATGCTGTCGAGATCGACTTTTTCATTGTTGGCCCGGGGCATTTTTGCAAAACTCGAAAATGCGCCGGCAATAGACGACAGGGCATCGATCTGTTCAATGAGGGTATTGGTAATGCGCTGCAGCTTTTGTTCCATGTCCGGAGTTTTGTCGTTTGCCATGCGCTGCAAATGCTGAACGCTGAGTTTCATGGGGGTCAGCGGGTTTTTGATTTCATGGGCGACCTGGCGTGCCATCTCTCGCCACGCACTTTCACGTTCAGACCGGGCCAGCAGATCAGCACTGTGCGAGAGTTCCTCAATCATACGGTTGTATTCTTTCACCAGGCTGCCGATTTCGTCCTGGTCAGCCCATTCAATGGGTTCGTTTCTTTTACCCAGTTGAATTTTGCTGAGCTTGTCCTGTACCAGTTTCAGGGGACGGGTAACATAATTGGAAATGAAAATAGCCATGACAACCGAGAGGGCAAAGAGGAGCACATATATATTGATTAATGCGACCAGAAATCCCGATATTTCTTTTTCGAGTTCGGTTTGCTTGGCGAAATACGGGAGGTTGAGGTAGGCCAGAAGCTTACCGTTCCTGCCTTTAAACGGAACGTAGGCAGAAAGGTATTCGAGGTTACCGATTTCTTCGTCGTGAATGTATTGTGATTTTTGATTGATGGCCATTTGCAGGTAGGCATCGGGATTCATTTTTTTTGAAGACAGTCCTTCCTCAAAAATTTTGGGCTGGGAAGAGGCGTAGATGTTTCCGCTAAGATCGTAAATGCTCACATCGGTAAAAAACACAGAGGATAATTTTCGCAGGAGGTAGTTGTTTAATTCTTCGACTTCCTGCTGCCCTTCGAGATCTACGGCAACGGAGTTGATTTTTTCGCTGATGCTTTCCCGGTTTTTGGCTTCGTACTGCTGTTTGATATAAATGATTGTGCCTGTACCAAAGAGCGCCAGGGAGACCAGGACAATGAGGACCAGCAAAAACTGAATGCGGTATTTGAAACTGCTTTGATTGAACAGGCGCCCCCTTACCGCTTGCCGGATAATGATGGCCAGCAGGGCAATCAGACTGAAAAAGCTGAACAGGTAGGAGAAATAAGTGACCGCATCCAGCAAGGTATGGGAAAGCTTGCTGATAACGACCACCGTGGATTTATTCGGCGTATAGCTCAGATGCGTATATCCGTCCATATCAAAAAAAGTAAACTCTTCTTTGTTGCCGGTGAAGCGGTCGGGTTTCAGGCTATACTGGTACTTGCCATACTGTGAGATGAGCTCGTTGTTTTTGTATTTGGCGTAGGAATAATTGAACAGGTCACGGTCTATTCCCATATTGCGGTCGAGCAACAATTCGGGAAAGCCCGTTTCTTCGGGAAGGAATCGGGTGTTTAACACGGCGTAAACAGTAGCGAACAAATGCTGGCCATGCTTGTTGCTGTAAACAGGCAATTTGGCCATGTAGCTTATTTTTCCCGAATTGTTTTTCAGGAAGTAAAAATGTTCGCAGGTGGTGGGTTGTCCTTCACGCTGAATGATGTTGTCGTAGTAGGCGCTGTTGTCGGCGACCGGCCGGGCAGGACGCAGGAGAGCTGCGCAGGACGAATCGTAAACGGAAATTTTAAGGTCGTATTTATCCCAGTAGCCGCTGAAATAATCCTGACGCAGCCGTTTTTCGAATGCGCTGGTGTTGCGGCCCGGCATATTGAGGTAGCTCAGCAGCAGGCTGTCGCTGTTGAATTTGGTTTCGAGTTCTGAAAACAAATGTTCGGTCAGAGGGTCCTGATCGTCAGCCAGTTTTTGGGCGATGATCATGCGTTCGCGATGTTCCTTGCCTCTGCCTTCATCGGTGAAAACATGGACGCTGTAGATCGAAAACAAGATAACGATGAGGGTAATATCAGGGAAGGAATAAACCGGCGGGGTCCTGCGGGCTATCATGTAAACAGTCAGAGTGATCAGTAAGGGCATCGAAATGAAGACCCAATCGACGTATCCGATCAGGTGACAGAAAATGGCGAATACGGAAGCGGAAAGCAGAAAGATGCAAAGCAGGGCGGTTTTCTGAATCTGCAGGGAACAGATCCATTTTATCGCTTTGTCGGCGAGCAGAAAAAATGCGAGCTGAATCAAGGCAATGATAATGAATCCGGCAAAACTTAATTCATCCAGACTGAAAACTGCTGTAATGGCAAAAGTGATGGTGGAGTTCTGAATCAAACTGATGAAAATTTTATTGATCGCAATGGAGCAGCCTAGCAAAAGCAGAAGGAGCAGAAAAGCCAGAACAGGTCTTGTTTTCGGTTTCAGACTTTCGGGAGCGGGGTTTAAGAAAGAAGTCGATCCGGAGAAATTGATAAAGAGCGCTATGCACAGGAGAAATACGGTATCGAGTATAAGATCGCCCAGGGAGGATAGCCAAAAAGAAGTTGCATCGCCATAATACTGGGGACCGAAAAGCGGAGTAGAACAGAGGGCCGATGGCCAGTGAAACTTTATCATCAGATAGCGAAGGGCGATCAGGCCCAGAATAAAAAAGGAGCAGCGAATCATTTTTTTTC
>JABDFU010000048.1 GCA_013286385.1 Bacteroidota bacterium | reverse complement strand
AGTGGGGATAGGAGCGACACAGTTCGTACCCAAAAACATGCTGGAACGTATACCGCCCCATCCAACGGTTTAATTGTCCAGGGGTTTATCGGAGCGGCCGGTGAACATGACCCGGCTTTCCTTTGAAACCCTGGAAGCTGTTGAAAATATGCAGCTGCAGATTATAGAACAACAAAAAACGATTGAAAAAATGAAAGCGGATTACAATGAACTAGTAAAGAAAGTAGAAAAAATTTCCAGATCAGCCTCTAAGTAAAGGTAGCTATTGCCGTTTTTCCACCCCGGACAACCTGATTAATACTGACGTTTAGTTTTGTACCCAGAGGAAGAAATACATCGACCCTTGAGCCGAATTTGATGAAGCCCATTTCTGAACCCTGAACGGCTTTATCCCCTTCTTTGCAGTAGTAAACAATTCGTCTTGCCAGGGCACCTGCAATCTGGCGGAAGAGAATGGCCTTGCCTGAAGCGTTTTCGACTACAACTGTGGTTCTTTCGTTTTCTGTGGAGGATTTTGGATGCCAGGCGACCAGGTATAATCCAGGATGGTATTTTACGAATTTGACAAGTCCGCCGATGGGAAAACGGTTGACATGAACATTCAAAGGGGACATAAAGATAGAAACCTGAATGCGTTTGTCTTTAAAGTATTCGGGCTCCTCGACCTCTTCAATAACAACAACTTTGCCGTCTGCCGGGGCGATGATTTGATTCTCGTTCGCAGCGGTAGTGCGTTTTGGGTTTCTGAAAAACTGTAGTACTATCACGAGTAAAAAGGCTGAAAGCAGGTAAGTGAAATCGGCGAGCATGGCATTACCACTGAAGTGACAGGCCAGGAAAATAATTAGTGCGCTGAAAATCAAACTTAGGATAATTGTAGGATAGCCTTCTTTGTGTATCATCCGGTCGTTCTTTTTAAAATGAATTTGTAAATGCAAGGTATAAAAAAACAAATGGTACAGAAAGCAGCAGGCTGTCAAAGCGGTCGAGAATGCCTCCGTGTCCGGGTAGCAAGCTGCCAGAGTCTTTACTGTCTGCGCTTCTTTTCAAAAGAGATTCGGTTAAATCGCCGAAGGTCCCGAAGACAACAATGATCAGGGAAACGACAAGCCAGGCTGAAAGGCCGATAATGGCAAAATACCGTGAAACGATCCAGGCAACAGCAAGGCTGAGGACAGCACCCCCAATTGTTCCCTCCCATGTTTTTTTCGGTGAAATGCGCTCGAATAGTTTGTGTCTGCCAAAAGCTTTGCCTGCAAGATAAGCTCCGGTATCGCTGGCCCAAAGAATGAAGAAAAAGCCAAGCAGGATGTGTGAGGAATAGGGATGAGTTGAAATTCCTTCAAATCTGTTTTTTATGTGCGAGAGCATGCAGAGCAATGTAAGGGGCAAGGCTACATAGAATACGCCGAGATAGGTCAGGGCAATGTTAGCGAAGGGGTTTTCTTTTTTACGGAATAATTCGATGATAGGCACCAGAAAAAGCAGAGGAAATAAAAGGGCCAACGGGTAATAGGCAATGATAGAAAGGGCCGGCAAAAATGTTGAGCATATACCTGTGAACAGGAGTAGACCAAGAAGCAGGCCCAAAACTTTTGCAGGTTGATGACCGGTTTTGGCGGAAAGGGAGTAAAATTCATTCAGTCCGATCAGGGTAATTAAAAGGAAAAGCCCGCAAAATGTATAGGGACCTAGCAAAATGCAACCGATCAAAACTGCTATGAAAACTACACCGGTTATGGTTCGCTCTAGCACAGCTGATTTATTTTACAAGACTGTCAATTAACAATACGTATATTTCTTTGGGTCCGTGGGCACCCTGTACAAGGGTTTTTTCTATATCGGCAGTACGACTGGGACCGGATATGGTAGTGATCAGAGAGGGGATGTTGCTGCCGTATTTGGTTTTTATTCCTGCCAGGGCGTCTTTCACGCTATGTACAAGCTGATCGCTATAGGCGACTACGATATGGTAGTTCGAAAAGGCGGGCAACCGTCGTCCGGATTCCTGCTTTGAGCTGAGTACAATGCTTCCGGTGCGGGCGATCAGGAATTCACAGGATGTAACACCCACATTGAGCGTTAAAAAATCACTTTCCTGATCTGAATACTTGAGTTGAGCTTTTTTCAAAAGCGTTTTTATTTTTTCGTCGAGGCAGAAAATGTTATCCCATTTGTTTTCTGCGATGAGGGAGGCAAAGGTGGAAATGAAATCGCTTTCGTTTTCGCAGAAAGCGAATTTGCCGTTTAAAGCGGTGAACTGCTGGGCAAAAAGTATTTCAGGGCTTTCCTCTGAGCTCGTATAGATTTCAGAATCGAAGTCGACTGTACCAGAATCGGCGTCGGATTTGTGGATCAGGGCCTTGCGTATTTTTTTCAGTATTTTTTCCTTTGAAGTACTGTCTTCCATACTTAAAAAAGCGTTGTAGGGTTCCCGGCGGGCGCTTCGGTGGTTGCTTTTTCTTCTTTCAGGTCTCCTCCGGGTTTAGAGTCCTGGGCCCATGCAAGCGGCCTTGCACCGAAGATGGCTTCAAGATCTTCCTTGAAAATAACTTCTTTTTCAAGCAGGAGATTGGCCAGACCGGTTAATTTGCCTTTGTTTTCGGACAAAATTTCTTTGGTACGGGTGTATGCTTTTTCGATGAGCTTACTCACTTCCTGATCGATCATTTCGGCCGTTTTTTCGCTGTAGGGTTTGTTGAAGGAATATTCGGCCTGGCCTGTGGAGTCGTAGAAACTGACGTTTCCGATTTTATCGTTCAATCCGTAATACATCACCATGGCATAAGCCTGTTTGGTTATTTTTTCGAGATCGCTCAGCGCTCCGGTAGATATTTTTCCGAAAGTGATTTCTTCGGAAGCCCGGCCACCCAAGGCTGCACATAGCTCGTCAAACAACTGTTCGGTAGTGGTAATCTGGCGTTCTTCAGGGAGATACCATGCAGCGCCAAGGGACCGTCCCCGTGGAACTATGGTAACTTTAACCAAGGGAGAAGCGTATTCGAGCAGCCAGCTTACGGAGGCGTGTCCGGCTTCGTGGAATGCAATTACTTTTTTCTCATTTACGGAAATGATTTTATTCCGTTTCTCAAGCCCGCCGATGATGCGGTCGACTGCATCGAGAAAATCCTGTTTGTCGACTGTTTTTTTGTCCTGACGAGCTGCAATGAGTGCCGCCTCATTGCATACATTGGCGATGTCGGCACCAGAAAATCCGGGTGTTTGTTTGGCTAAAAATTCGATGTCGAGATTGGGAGAAAGTTTCAGCGGCTTCAGGTGCACTTTGAAAATTTCGAGGCGCTCGTTTTTGTCCGGCATGTCAACGTATATCTGACGGTCGAATCGACCCGCGCGCAATAACGCGCGGTCGAGAACGTCTGCCCGGTTGGTTGCGGCCAGAATGATAACGCCGCTGTTGGTTCCGAATCCATCCATTTCAGTGAGCAGCTGGTTAAGTGTGCTTTCGCGCTCATCGTTCGCACCTGTCATAGGGCTTTTGCCTCTGGCCCGGCCTACCGCATCGATTTCGTCAATGAATATGATACAGGGGGCTTTTTCCTTGGCCTGACGAAACAGGTCCCTGACCCTTGAGGCTCCCACGCCAACAAACATTTCAACAAAATCTGATCCCGAAAGGGAGAAGAACGGAACCTTTGCTTCACCGGCAACGGCCTTTGCCAGGAGGGTTTTGCCCGTACCCGGAGGACCTACCAGAAGAGCTCCTTTGGGAATCTTTGCGCCAAGCTCGGTGTATTTTTTCGGTTGTTTCAGGAAATCTACAATTTCTTTAATTTCGATTTTTGCGCCTTCCAGACCTGCCACGTCATTGAAGGTGATGCTTACATTGGTGTCTTTGTCAAAGAGCTGAGCTTTGGATTTGCCGATATTAAATATCTGTCCGCCTCCGGCGCCTCCGGCCATTCGGCGCATGACAATGACCCAGATGATAATGATAATGATGGTTGGTATCAGAAAAGTTCCGATGGGTTCGTACCAGTTGTTTTGGGTAACTTTTTCAGGGTAGACTCTGTTTTCGTACGGGAGATCTTTTTGAACTTCGGTAACCTCCTTCTCAAAGTTTTCGTCGTTGAGGTTACGGATCAGGTAATGCGGACCTGCGGCCTTTGAGCGGACAGAATCGTATTGATGAAGATTAAGGCTGTCTTTTTTAATATAGATTTCGGCCCGGTCTCCGTTGACCACTTTAATTTCCTTGACATGACCTTTTTTGAGCATTTCAACCAGGAAACGTCCGGTAGATATTTCCTTGCCTTCACCACCAATGGAACTGAATAACTGTATGCCGATGAGTACGGCAAGTATTATCGCATATATCCAGTAGATATTGAATGAATTTTTCGGCAACTGAGGTTTTTTGGACAAACGGTCCTTGACTTTATCGAACTGGTTTTTAGACTCGTTCTTTTTGGGATCTTCGCTCATTTTTGATTGTTAAACGGATTATTAGTTGGAAGCAATTTCGACCGGTTCGGCGTCTGCCCAGAGGTCTTCAAGGTTGTAAAATTCCCGGACATCAGGTAAAAAAACGTGCACAACAACTGTTATATAGTCTACCAGAATCCATTGGGAATTTTCATAGCCTTCACTGTGGAATGGTTTTTCTCCTGTTAATTTTTTGACCTGTTCCTTTATCGAGTCAGCTATCGCACTCACCTGGGTAGTTGCATTGCCTTCACAAATTATGAAATGTTCGCAGACGGCCGTTTGTATTTTTCTCAGATCGAGGCATTTGATGTTCTTTCCTTTTATTTCCTGTATACCCTTTATTACTGCTTCTACCAATGTAGACGATTGAGACTTCTTTTTCTTTTTAGTCATTCAAAATTTTTCGGTTACTTTAGTCCTGCTTTGAACAAAAATAAGCATTAATCCCTGATAATTTCATTGGAATCGTTATTTATAGGGCAAAATCTGATTGAATTAAATTCAGTTGATTCGACCAATTCGTATGCATTGGAGCTGATGAAAAATTCGCTTCCTGTCGAAGGGAGTTTGATTTATGCGCATACCCAAACCGGAGGCCGGGGCCAACGGGGAAAGCAGTGGCAGAGCGAACCCAACAGCAATCTGACTTTCAGCATTGTGCTGTATCCGAATTTGACGGTGGCTGAGCAGGTTTACCTGACGAAGGTGGTTTCGCTTGGGATAACGGATTATCTGGATTCAATTAAAGAGTTTGAAAGTCGACACCCTCAGGGTGTAAGTCAGACTAAAAGTTTAAAAGCTAGGATCAAGTGGCCGAACGATATTTATGTGGGTGATAAAAAAATTGCGGGTATTCTGATTGAAAACAATTTAAAAGGGGAGCAGGTTGTTTCTTCTGTTGCCGGCATTGGCTTCAACGTGAATCAGATGAAATTTGACGGTTTGGATAGCGCCGTGTCGCTGCGGATGCTCACCGGATTTGATTTTGGGCTGAGTGAATGTCTGTCCGGGCTTTGCGGCCGTATTGAAGCGAGGTACCTGCAACTGAAGACAAATAAAAAGGATTTACTGGATCTGGATTTTCTTAAAAAAGCTTATAATTTGCCGGTTGCCGGAGGTCAGGAATAGCTGGCGTCCTTCATCTTTTCTGCCAGTAGGTTGAAAAAATTAGTCAGGGGTTTTTCAAGCATCATTTTAAGCATGGGATTGAGCTCGGCTTCGAAAACCAGCCGGGAGGTCGTTTTGTCAGCAGAAACGGAGTTTAAGCGAACATGAAGAATAAAGTCAAAGGGGACTTTCCCGTTTGAGCCGATGCGTATATGGGAATTGGGCGTTTTATCGAGAATTTTCATGCCGATGGTTGCCATTCCACTGATGGTGAAGGAGCAGTCATTTTCGGTGGAAGCGAAGCCCGAAACCTGTGCCGGCATTAGTTTCTGATAGTTGTTGAAGTTGCTTAACCAGTTGAATACTTTTTCAGTGGGGTGATTAATTTCGACTTTTTCGCTTTCGATGGAGGTCATCAGACTACTTTGTTGTTTTCAATTCTAGTCCCCATTCGGCCGGGTTTTCACGCCAGTTCTGAAGGGAAAGTAAATCGTTTTCGGTAATGTATTTGGATTTGAGAGCTTGTTTAATGAGGACATCGTAATCACACAGGGATACGGCAGTGCATTTTGCCTTTTTGAAAGCCTGGTCTGAAACCTGAAATCCGTAACTGAAAATCGAAATCAATCCCTTTACGCTGCATTTTTCTTTTCGCAGGGCTTCAACTGCCTTCAGGCTGCTTCCTCCCGTAGAGATCAGATCTTCTATAACGACTACGGATTGTCCGCTTTCGATAACGCCTTCAATTACATTTCCAAGACCATGGGCCTTTGCTTCAGAGCGTACATAAACAAAAGGAAGGCCCATTTCCTGCGCAACCAGAACTCCGTGTGCGATTCCGCCTGTGGCGACTCCGGCAATGACATCGGGTTTTCCGAATTCTTCGGTAATCATTTCGACAAATTGCTGGCGGATATTGGTGCGCACTTTGGGATAGGAAAGCGTTTTGCGGTTGTCGCAATAAATAGGGGACTTCCAGCCCGAGGCCCATGTAAAGGGTTTGTTGGGCTGAAGTTTTATTGCTTTGATTTGAAGTAAAAATTCGGCAATTTTAAGAGCTGACTCCTCGTTCTTTATCATGCGGCGAATATAGCTATTAAATTTAATCAGTTATGAACAAAAAAGACCGATTTGTATACAGTGTTTTTGACCGCGATAAATGCCTGTATGTCGAAGAAAAGGAGT
This sequence comes from Bacteroidota bacterium, assembly GCA_013286385.1. GTDB lineage: Bacteria > Bacteroidota > Bacteroidia > JABDFU01 > JABDFU01 > JABDFU01. The sequence continues at coordinate 11,324 of JABDFU010000048.1, read as the reverse complement.
GGGAAAGCTATAAAAAAGGCAAGAAATGGATCGATGCGGCCGGAGGGATTGTTAAAAACAAATCAGGAGAATTGCTTCTGATTTTTCGTCTGGGTTTCTGGGATCTGCCTAAAGGGAAGCTGGAAAAAGGGGAAAACCCTGAAGCGGGAGCTTTAAGGGAAGTGGAGGAGGAGTGCGGAATTGGGGAGCTGAGCATTGTAAAAAAGCTGAATCAGAGTTACCATACGTATGAATTGAAAGGGAAGCAGGTGATTAAGCGTACGTTTTGGTTTGAGATGAATTATGCGGGATCTTCGGTGAAACTGACGCCACAATTGGAAGAGAATATTACGGATGCCCAATGGCTGCGGGGGGCTGCGCTACAAAAAGCGGTGCGGGGGGCGTATCCGATGATCAGGGAGGTACTAGGGCCATACCTTTTATAGCTTTAAAAAATAATCACCAAAGTACCACCGATAATGAGCAGGGCGCCGATGAGGGTCTTGGCGTCTATGGATTCCCGGAGAATTACAGAGGATAGCAAAATGGTGAGGGCTATGCTGAGCTTGTCTACCGGGGCAACCTGGGAGAGTTTCCCGATTTCTATGGCTTTGAAATAAAACAGCCAGGATAATCCGGTGGTGATTCCGGATAATACGAGGAAGGTGAGGTTCATTTTGTTTATGGAACTTATGTTGCGGATACCGCCGGAGAAATAAGCGATCGCCCAGGTTAAAAACAGGATTACGCTGGTTCGGATGGCAACAGCAAGGTTGGTGTCAATACCTTTTATTCCTATTTTGGCCAGAATGGCTGTAAGGGCTGCGAAGAACGCTGAGAGTAAGGCAAAGATCCACCACATATCTTTTATTTTACCTATAAAACAAGTATGCAACAACTGCTGCGGCAATGAAACCGAACAGGTCTGTCAATAAACCGAATGGGATTGCGTATCGGGTGTTTTTAATTCCAACCGATCCGAAATACAAAGCGACGATATAAAAGGTGGTGTCTGAGGATCCCTGGAAGACGCAGGCCAGGCGTCCGGCAAAGGAATCGGCCCCGTAGGTTGTCATGGTGCTGATGGACATGCTGCTGGCTCCGCTTCCGCTGAAGGGTTTCATAAGGGCTGTGGGTATGGCTTTTACGATTTCGGTATTGATCCCAACGGCATTGAAAACCCAGGCAATCCCATCGGTTAAATAACCCAGCGCTCCGGAGACGCGGAATATGGAGATTCCCACAATGAATGCAACCAGGTAGGGAATGAGTTTGATAGCCGTATCAAACCCTGATTTGGCGCCCTGAATAAAGGTTTCGAAAACGTTTATTTTTTTGATCATCGCAGCGGTAATAAACCAAACCATGATGGAGAGAATGATGAGGTTACCTGCAATCCCTGATAGCGTGGACAGCTCATGAGGGCTTAAACGGTGCAGACCGTAAACCAACGCAGTAACGCAGGCACCTATTCCCAGAGCCCATGTCAGAAGAACCGGTTGAAAAATTTTTATTCCCTGCCTTAAGGCAACCAGGGTTACGCCTAAGAAGGTGGAGCAGAAAGAGGCCAGCAGTATCGGAATAAATACATCGGTGGGATCGGCAGCATGTTGCTGAGCCCTCAGCATCATAATCGTTACCGGGAGAAGGGTGAATCCGGCCGTATTTAAAACCAGGAACATGATCTGTGAATTGGAAGCTTTTTCTTTTTCGGCATTCAGCTCCTGCATGCTTTGCATGGCTTTCAGGCCCATGGGTGTAGCTGCATTGCCGATTCCCAGCATGTTGGCGGTAAAATTCATCACAATTTCGCCCAAAGCAGGATGTTCTTTGGGTATTTCGGGAAACAAACGTCCGAACAGGGGGTTGAGCAGACGGCAGATAAAGCGGACCGCTCCCGACTTTTCGCCTACATTTAAAAGGCCCAGCCACAAGGTCATCATGCCGGTAAGGCCAAGGGCAATTTCAAAAGCAAGTTTTGAACTTTCAAAGGTACTTTCGGTCATGAGCCTGAAAATTTCTGTATCGCCCAGGAAAATGAGCTTTATCAGGGCAATGATAAAGGAGATCAGAAAAAAGGCAATCCAGATGTAATTGAGCACCATACATCAAAAATAGATGCAGGGGGCGTTCTTTCGCCCCCTGAAGCCATAAGTTAAAAACAAAGCGCTGTTCATTATTAATTTCAAAGAGTAAACGATTTGCATGATTTTTACGTTAGTTCGTTGGGGGTATTTTGGGCCGAAAAATGGAAGCAGAAGAAAAAAAGGAGGAAGTCGGAAAAACAAAAGACGGGCTGGGGAGATTTTTGCGAAAAGTTGTTTTCTTGCTTGTCATTGTTTTCACGCTGATCACCGGTTCGGGCCTGGTGATTGCTTTTTATTATGGGACGGAAGTAAAATCCTTTGTGATCGGGGAATTGAATAAGCAATTGAACACAAAGGTGGTGGTGGATCCATCCCATATTCATTTTTCGGTCTTACGCCATTTTCCTTCGGCTTCGGTGGAGTTTGATGAGGTGTTGCTGGGAGATACCCTTGCTTATGCCGGATCAATTTCTCTTGAATTCAATCTGAAAGACGTATTCAGTAAAAATTACCGGATCAATGAGCTTTCGCTTTCGGGATTAAATGTGAAAATCAGAATAGGAAAAGACGGTGAGGATAATTTTCATTTCTGGAAAAAACAGGCGGACAGTACAGGAAACCGCTTTTCATTTTCGCTGGAAAAAATAAAAATGAATGACGTGGAGTTGAGTTACGTTGACTTGCAGAGGCAGAGTAGTGTAGTGCTGAAAATTCCTAAAGGGACTCTTTCGGGAAAATTCTCGGACAAGATTTATGATCTGAGCAGCGATCTTGAACTGGCAATTCTGGATATTGAATCTTCGGGCAGGGTTCTGATGAAGGATAAGAAGGCCGAACTGAGAAGCGACCTGTCAGTTGACAGCCGCTCGGGAATCTATACAGTCAGTATAGGAAAATTGAAGTTAGCCAGGATGAATCTGGATGTGCAGGGTCAGGTTTTTTACAAAAAAAGTAAGACGGAATATGATAAAGGCGTTACGGAGTTTGATAAAGGCATTACGGAACTTAATCTGCAGCTGAAAGGAAAGGATCTCGATATTGTTTCGCTTGTTTCTCTCCTTCCTGAATCCGTCAGGGAAAAAATGAAACCGTATTCGAGCGAGGGAACGGCTTATTTTGAAGCTACAGTCAGGGGGAAATCAGACGAAACTGATTTCCCGGAAATCGATGCACGATTCGGTGTACAAAAAGGAGAAATCATGCAGAAGTCTTCGGCTTTGAAATTCAGGGATGTAAAGATAAAGGGCGATTATACGAGTAAGGGGACCGGAAAACTGAATTTGGAAACATTTTCGGGGAGGCTGGATCAGGGCGAATTGAGCGGTAAAGGCTCTTTGGAAAATTTTAGTCATCCCGAACTGGACCTGAACCTGGCCGCCAACATTGATCTTGGGAATTTTCAGAAGTTTCTTGCTTTGGATACCATTGAATTGCTGGAAGGGAATGCCCTGCTGAAATTTGAATACAAGGGAGGTATTCCCCAGGGAAAAAATGTTCAGGGCTTTGTTGAGGAGGATTTAAGCCACATCAAAACATCGGGCAACCTGGAACTCAGCAAAGTCAGGCTGAAGTTTAAAAACAGCAAGAATGTATTCGACAGTGTCGGTGGATCTTTTGAATTTAACAACAGAGATATTGTGGTAAATAATTGCAACGGTAGGCTCATGAAGAGTGATTTTGAACTGAGTGGATTGGTGACCAATATGCTGCCATTTTTATTTTCCGAAAAGCAAAATCTGACGATTGAGGCCCGGCTGAAATGTGACAAACTGGATCTGGACGAGTTGCTGAGCGATAAAGCAATAGGGGAGAAAAGCGATACGGCCTACCTGTTGAAATTTTCCCCATACCTACACCTGAATATCAAAGCAAAAGTCGGGAATTTGAACTTCAGGCGTTTCGATGCCAGTCAGGTTAACGCTCATGTGGTTTTGGAAGACAGGCGCATGCTGATTGACCCTGTTTCATTCAAGGCCATGAATGGGCATGTAAACGGAGGAGGGGAGATTGACGCCAGGGGGACTAACAGGGTTGTCATCAGTGGGTCGGTATCATTGGAGAAAGTAGATATCGGGAAGCTTTTCGGCGGCCTGGAAAATTTCGGTCAGTCGACGCTTACGGATAAAAACCTGAAAGGATTGCTTACTTCGACCATTCAGTTTTCTTCGGAGTGGGATGCTCACCTGAAAGTTCGTGAAGATAAAATTGAGGCCAAGGCAGAGGTGAAAATAGAGAAAGGCGAATTGCTGATGTTCGCACCGCTGAAAGCCTTTTCGAGGTTTATTAACCTGAGCGAACTTGAGGATATAAAATTTGCGACCCTTGAGAACCAGATTGAAATCAGGAACCGGATGATTTACCTTCCCAAAATGGAACTGAAGAACAATGTGTTGAACCTGAATTGCTCAGGCAAACACACCTTTGACAACGACATTGACTATCAGATCAGTTTAAAGATGCGGGAATTGCTGGCCAAAAAAGCAGAAAAAGCAAAAAAGGAAAATGATGAGTTTGCTGAAACCGAGGATGACGGTTTAAGCAGAACCTTATTTATAGCTATGACAGGAACTGTTGATCATCCTGTATTTAAATACAGCAGGAAGGGATTGCTCGCTAAAATAAAAGAGGATATTAAAAACGAAAAGCACAGTCTGAAAGGTATTTTAAGAGATGAATTCGGATGGTTTAAAAAGGACAGTACGCTGAATAAAAAACCGGTTCAGCCGCAACAAAAGAAATCTTCGGGAACAAAGGTGAAGTGGGATGAGAGCGGGAAGGATGAGTCGAAGGATGAATAAAATAGATAATATATTAGCTATTTATACCATTTTTTAATAATTTAGACTAATATATTAGCCATTATTTACATGTCAAAGTTTGGAATTGAAAAAAATCCGTATGATTTTTTGGCAGAGCTCGCTTTAAGGCATAAAGCCGTCAGGAAACAAATGAGCTTGTCTCAAAGCCAATTGGCTCAGCGTTCGGGCGTATCATTGGGAAGCATTAAACGCTTTGAACAGACCGGGAAGATTTCCTTAGAATCCTTATTAAAAACAGTTCAAATTTTAAATCACTTAAGTGACTTTGAACTGATTTTAAAGCCAACTGATAATCTAAAGGCAATTGAAAAATTGTTTAGTGATAAAACAAGAGTGTAATGGAACATCTAAAAAAAATAATTGTTTCCATTGAGTTAAATGAAGAAGAAATTGAACTGGGAGAATTAGTGAGCGATGATAAACGTATTTATTTTAAATATTACTCATCCTTTATTAAAAGAGGTCTGGAAATTTCACCTGTTAAATTAAAATCAGATGATACCATTCACCATGCCAATGAAACCCCGTTCGATGGATTGTTTGGTGTGTTTGCCGATTCGTTGCCCGATGGATGGGGGAAATTGGTGCTGGATAGAACCTTAGCAGCCAGAGGCATTGCAATTGATGAAGTTACTGTGCTTGACCGTCTGGCTTATGTCGGTTCGAACGGAATGGGAGCGTTAACTTACAAACCCGAAATGGAACCGGATGTACTGGCATTGCTGCATCCCGAATTGGATGAAATTGCAAAAGCAGCCCATCAGATTATAACAGGTACAGCTACCGATGGAGTAGACGAGTTGTATCAACTATGCGGTTCATCCGGCGGAGCCCGTCCAAAAATAATGGTGGGGTATTATTCAGATTCTAATCAGTTGATCGGCACAGCCAAAAGGCTGCCAGATGGTTACCAGCACTGGTTAATAAAATTTCCAGGATCAAACGACTTACCTGATATCGCCAATATTGAATTTGCTTATTACAAAATGGCATTGGACGCGGGTATTGAAATGAGTGAATCAAAACTATTTAAAGGTCGTTCGGGCCGGGCTTATTTTGGCACAAAGCGCTTTGACAGAGACGGGAATAAACGCCTACATTTGCATTCGGCCGCCGGACTAATGCATGATAATTTCAGATTAAGCACAATGGATTACGGCCATATAATGGATTGCGCATTCAGGCTTGAAAATGATGTACGCGCCTACGAAAAAATACTACGTTTGGCAGCCTTTAATGTTTTTGCTCACAACAGGGACGATCACAGTAAAAATTTTTCATTTTTAATGGATGAAACGGGAACCTGGAAAACTTCTCCAGCCTATGATTTGACTTTCTCAGGTTCAGGGCATGGTATGCACAGCACGATGATAATGGGTGAAAGTCAAAACCCTTCAAAGAAACATTTGATGCAATTGGCGGACTATTTTAAAATAAATAATGCGGGCAAAATCATTGATCAGGTGCAAACGGTTGTTTTAAATTGGGAAACCTACGCAGAACTGAGTGAAGTAAGCAAAGAGTCTAAAGCCAGAATAAGTAAAGTTATAGGATGAACCAATGAATATCTATTCAAAGAAACAGGTCTGGAAGTGGTTGCTTTTCGCCGCAGGTTTTTTTATTGTGACGCTTTCGCTTTGGTATACCAATACCCTTGTTGGAAAAATAGCAGATGACGAACGTAAAAAGGTGAAATTATGGGCCGACGCGATTCGCAAAAAAGCGAATCTGGTACAATATACCAATGAACTCTTCACCAAGATTGCAGTGGAGGAACGCAAGAAAGTTGAACTTTGGGCAACAGGAACAAAGCAGCTGGCGAATCCAAGCCTGCAAATGGAGGACGTGAGTTTTATTTTTGATGTTATCCGCAACAATGAAACCGTTCCTGTAATTCTTGCCGACGGGAAAGGCAAGGTCATCAACTGGAGAAATATTGATTCAGCAAAAGCCAGAGACCAGGCCTATCTGAAGGAAGAAATAAGGCTGATGCACCGTCAGCATGAACCTATTGAAATCACTATTCTCAGGGGACAAAAAAATTTCCTGTATTACAAGGATTCAAAATTGTTTTCGGAGCTGAAAAATGTGCTGGATGACCTTGTGAAGTCTTTTATTTCGGAAGTTGCGGTTAATTCGGCTTCGGTGCCCGTATTGTTTATGGATTCGGGTAAAGTACATGTAATTGCTTCGGGTAATATTGATTCAAGTCTGATTTCAACTCCTTTGCGGCTGAAGGAAACAATTGCCCGGATGGCGGCAGGACGGCCTCCCATTGTTGTTGACTTCGGCGAAGAAGGAAAGCAGTATATTTTTTATGAAGATTCTTTTTTGCTGACGCAGCTGAAATACTACCCTTACGTGCAGTTCTCGGTAATCGGACTTTTCTTTCTTATCGCCTATGTTCTGTTCAGCACCTCCAGGAATGCCGAGCAAAATCAGGTATGGGTAGGAATGGCGAAGGAGACGGCCCATCAACTGGGTACACCCCTTTCTTCCCTTATGGCCTGGGTTGAATACCTCAAGACAAAGAATGTTCCTGAAGATACGATAACGGAACTGGAGAAAGATGTGAAGCGGCTGTCGACCATTACAGAGCGGTTTTCGAAAATCGGTTCGGCTCCAAAGCTTGAGGATTTAAATGTGAGGACAGTGCTGGAAGATGCAGTCGGTTACCTGAAAACACGCACGTCTAAAAACGTGCTGTTTTCGATTGCCGGCGGAGAACTGACCGCGAAACTGAATGCGGCTTTATTTGCCTGGGTGATTGAAAATCTTTGCCGTAACGCAGTGGATTCCATGGACGGAAACGGTTCGATACGCATTGACATTTCGGATGAAGGCGGCCTGGTTTACATCGATGTCAGCGACAGCGGGAAAGGGATTCCCAAATCGAAATTCAAAACCGTTTTCAAGCCCGGTTATACCACCAAGCAGAGGGGCTGGGGACTTGGACTTTCCTTAAGCAAACGGATCATAGAGAATTACCATTCGGGAAAACTGTTTGTTAAATCTTCAGAGCCCGGCAAGGGGACTACCTTCAGGATTGTGCTCCATAAAGTCTGATGGCGGGAATTTACATTCATATTCCTTATTGCAAACAGGCTTGTCATTACTGCGATTTTTATTTTTCTACAAGTCTGAATTCGAAGCAGGCCTATTTGGCAGCCCTGGCCAAAGAAATGGATTTACGCATGGCTTATCTTGCCGATGAGCCGATTCATTCGGTTTATCTGGGAGGAGGGACCCCATCTTTACTTACAGAAGATGATTTAGCGGGTATTTTTAATGAGTTGAACAGGCATTTTTCCATCGCCCCGGATGCTGAAGTGACGCTTGAAGCCAATCCGGATGATCTGAGTCCGCAAAAACTTAATCAGCTTCGCAATAGTCCGGTTAACCGTTTAAGTATCGGCATCCAGTCCTTTGAGGATGAGGATCTGGTCTATATGAACCGCAGCCATACTGTGGCAATGGGGACAGAGGCTGTTCAGATGGCACGGGAGTATGGATTTAAAAACATATCCATCGACCTGATTTACGGTACACCCGGACTGAGTGATGAATTGTGGCGAAGAAATATAAGGAAAGCTGTTGCGCTTGGCGTTCAGCATATTTCCTGCTACGCATTGACTGTTGAACCGCGTACGGCTCTGGATCATTTTATCAGGTCGGGCTCGATAACCGGGCCGGTTGATGAACAAAGCTCAGTTCATTTTGAGATTTTACTGGAGGAGATGAAAAAAAACGGATTTATTCAGTATGAGATTTCGAATTTTGCCAGGGAAGGATTTTATTCAAGGCATAACAGCAATTACTGGCTGAATGAAGCGTATCTGGGGCTTGGACCCTCGGCTCATTCTTACAATGGCCTGAGCCGGCAATGGAATGTACGGAATACGAATCAGTACATACGCTCAATTGAGCAGGGGAAGGTCGGTTTTGAACTGGAAACGTTATTGCCCAATACCATTTACAATGAATACATTCTTACCTCACTCAGGACCATATGGGGGACTGACCTGAACCGAATACGCATGATGGGGGAAAACTATCTGCGAACTTGTGAGAAAGAAGTTCAAAAGTATATTCAATCGGGGGATGTGATACGCAAGGAATCTCAGCTATTTCTCAGCGATAAGGGAAAGCTGATTGCGGATCGGATCAGCAGTGATTTGTTTGCGGTATAAAGGAATTACCGCAAAAGGCGTAAGTTTCAGCGCAACAACGTCACATGCCCCTCCTTCGTAACCTTCGTGCCGTCAAAGAGGGTGGCGTTGCAAAGTATCCCTCCACTGTAGCCATATTGCAAACTCAGATTGGACGGGCGGTATAACACCCAGAGGACATGGTTTTTTACGTTGGGAAGGTAAGTTAGGGTATTTCGGAGTTGGATTGATATTAAGAGCCGGTTTTTAATTTTATTCTTTTTGAGGTATCTTTGGAGCCTATGACCAAGGAAGCTGTCCTAAATACAATCAAATCAACTGTGCATTCCTTTCTGCCGGATTCAAGAGTTTTGCTATTTGGTTCAAGGGTAACAGGTGATTTTACTAAGGACAGCGATTATGATTTGCTTATAATCACAAAAAAAACGTATTCCCCAAAAAGTCAAATGGGATGGGAAAGCAAAATAAGAAAAGCCCTTGTTTATGCAGTGGATGCACCGTTTGATGTTATTCTTCAAAGTAATAAGGAAGTATCGGCAAAGAAAAATTTGAACGGACATATTGTTCATTACGCTATTCAGCAAGCTGTTGAATTATGACAAAGAGCAGTAAAACTCTTTTACTGCAATGGATTGAAAAAGCAGATCACGATATTCTTGCTTGCGAAACCATAATTGAACACCAGCCAATTATTCTTGATGTTGCTTGTTTCCATTGCCAGCAGGCGGTAGAAAAGTATTTAAAGTTGTTTCTCCTATACAATAAACAGGAGATAATCAAAACTCACAACCTTGATATATTGCTCAAAAACTGTTCTGACATTGACATTGATTTTAAATCGGTTGATGTGAAGAATATGGAAAACTTTGCGGTAAGGGTTCGTTATCCTCACGACTCCATTATACCTTCAATGAAGGAAACAAAAGAATATTATCAGATAACTCTGAATATCAAAAAGCTTGTCCTGAAAAAAATAAAGTTATAAGTTCAGCGGAAACACCTTGTCACTTTGATTTGTGCCAGCGGGTCTTTTGCATTGCAGATTTCTCGTAGATGTTGTATGGGGCTTAAATTCACAATGCCGGTGTCGAGTGTGCTACCAAGGGTTTCAGCCTGATGGAAGTACTGGGCGGTAAAGCTATACACATATCCAACCATTTTTTAAAATGTTACAGAAAAGGATTAAAATTCAACCATTTCTCCTTGTGAAATCACAAGCTCTTACACGACCAGATGTTTCTTATAAGAAACATCTGTTACACGCAGTTTGCGCTGTTTCATGGGCGGTAAAACTATAAAAAGTATCGAAAGCCCATAATTTGGGGTTTAAAAAAAGATTTCGCAGACTAGGAAGTTATATATGGATATTTCGGGGTGAGATTAAAATCCGAAATAAATTCAAGACCGAAATTCGACTTTATTTTTAAACACCAAAGATTTTAGTGTTCAGCTCTTTTATCATTGCCTTGAACGGTTCAATTCGCATTTCATTGACCCTGGCATTCCCTACTATGCATTGGTTTGGGAGGAAATTTAGCAAGAACAATCGCACCCTCGAAGATTTCTCTTTCAATGGATTGATAAACATTTCATCAGTGATAGGAAAACTACAATCGTTGTTCGGGTCAAAGAACTTTGAGTCCGTAATCATTATTCCGAGAAATTGTTCTTCTTCGGAATTCACTTCTTCCGGTGATAAGACTATTGCTAAATGGTTTTCTCTGGTATTGGAGCCGAAGATTACGTTCACTACATCCCTTCGCTTAATTACCATAAACAGGCTCTTTGTATTTCTTTAAGTTAGAAACAACGGCTTGGGAGGATACGGAGTAAAGATTCTTTTTTAATTCATTATACTTATTGCGTTCATTAATAATTTCTTGAACAGTATCAATTGCTTGAATAGACTCAATGGACATTTCGTGAATATCTTTAAGGTGTTCATCGTCCTGTATGCCTTCTGTTACATCACGAACAAAGGCTAACCAGCCTTTAAGCCTGATTAATAACTTTAAATCAGATGCATCAGGTGCAATTTTATTTTCTAATACAAGGTTCTTGTATCCAACCAAAGTCAACAACAATGTGCCATACCCATCAAAAACCCGCATCTTCAATTTTAAAAGAAAGCCCGCAAAACCTGAATTGATTTCGTATGACCTAAGAAAAAAGAAAGATGAATTTGGTATAGTTATGTGGGTTGTCATGGAACCTGCCAGTTTACTACAAAGTTAATGAATTTCCTCTTGTTTCCGTTACGCCTATAAATG
>JABDFU010000047.1:0-18090 GCA_013286385.1 Bacteroidota bacterium | reverse complement strand
GGTTTTCTATTTCTTCCCGGTGATCAGACTGATAAACCCACTCAGGTTATACGTCTTGCTTTAGTATTACTTCCATTTTTTTCTTTTTTTAGTTTATTTCATTAAATCAGCCACGTAAGGCATGATGGCAATGTGACGGGCACGTTTTACAGCCTGAGCCACTTTACGCTGATACTTCAGAGAAGTACCGGTAAGCCTGCGGGGCAGCAATTTACCCTGCTCATTCACGAATTTCAAAAGGAAATCGGGATCCTTGTAGTCTATGTATTTGATACCGCTTTTCTTGAAGCGGCAGTACTTTTTCTTTTTTACTTCGACGGTTGTCGGAGTTAAGTATCTTATTTCGGATGTGTTTTCAGCCATGTTTTTGTGTTTTTTTAAGCGGTTGCTGTTTCTTTTTTCTTTGCTTTGAGTGCCCTGCGTTTTTCGCTATAAGCAATAGCATGTTTGTCGAGAGCCACTGTCATGTAACGCAGCAGGCGTTCGTCGCGCTTGTAGGCGAGTTCGAGTTCGGCGGTTACCGTGCCTGCTCCTTCGAACTGGAAGAGGTGGTAAAAGCCTGTTGTTTTCTTCTGGATCGGGTAAGCGAGCTTACGCAGACCCCAATCATCAGAGTAGATGACTTTGCATCCTAAATCGGCAAGCATTTTTTTGTACTTGCTGACCGTTTCCTTTGCCTGTTCATCAGACAAAACGGGAGTCATAATGAAAACGGTTTCATACTGATTTGCCATTGTTTGTTTTTTGTTATTAGTTTATAATTTTTTAAAAGGGTGACGAAGATAGGAATTTTGCCTGAAACAGGCAAGATATGGGGTTAATTTTCAGAGAATTGGATTTGTCTTGGCAGGATTCAGAACCATTAATTCGAGGGATTAAGGCCCCATTTTTATTGTAATACTTTGAAGATGAGTAACTTATCTTTTAGCCTGCGCATCGACAACGGCAATGGTTACCATGTTGACGATTTCACGGACCGAGCTACCGAGCTGTAAAACGTGGACGGGTTTTTTGAGACCGATCAGAACCGGGCCAATGGCTTCCATGCCTCCCATTTCCTGCATGAGTTTGTAGGCGATGTTTCCTGAGGCGAGGTTGGGGAAGATGAGGGTGTTTACTTTTTTGTCGACCAGTTCGGAGAACGGAAATTGTTCTTTTAGAAGTTCGTTATTAAGCGCGAAATTTGCCTGCATTTCACCATCTACAATCAGCCCCGGATAGTTTTTATGCAAAATGGAAACAGCATCTCTCACCTTATCGGGTATTTCACCTTCTGTTGAACCGAAATTGGAGTAGGAGAGCATGGCTACTCGCGGAATGATATTGAATTGTTTGACATTGTTTGCTGTGAGAACGGCGATATCAGCAAGGTCCTGGGCATTGGGGTTGACGTTCATGGTGGTGTCGGCAAAGAAAAAGGGACCTTGTTTGGTGTTAAGTATGTACATGCCTGCGGCACGTTTGAGTCCTTCCTGAATGCCAATGATCTGAAGGGCAGGACGTATAGGATCAGAGTATTTGCGGGTGAGCCCTGAAATCATGGCATCGGCAGCACCTGTTTCAACCATCATGGCTCCGAAATAGGTTCGCTCGCGCATTATTTTTCGCGCCTCAAACAGGGTATAGCCTCTGCGGTTACGTTTGGTGAAGAAAAGGTCCCCGAAACTGTTACGCCGTTCGTCTTCTTCTTCTGAACGGGGGTCAACGATCAGCACGTCTTCGAGGTCGAGTTTGTGCAGGTGAATCATTGCCAGGATATGTTCACGGTTACCGAGCAAAATAGGTTTAGCTATTCCTTCGTCTTTTACCAACTGAGCAGCCTTGAGAATCTTATAATGATCAGCTTCTGCGAAGAGCACACGTTTGGGATTTTGCTTGGCTTTGTTGGTGATGGTGCGAATGAGTTTGTTGTCGAGACCTAAACGTTTATTCAATTCTTCCTTATAAGCTTCCCAGTCGGTTATTTTTTTTCGCGCAACGCCTGAATCAATTGCTGCTTTTGCTACAGCGGGTGCCACGGTGCTGATGAGGCGGGAGTCAATGGGTTTTGGAATAATGTAGTCGGCTCCGAAACTGATGTTCTTGCTGTCGTAGGCCAGGTTAACGGCTTCGGGTACGGGTTCTTTTGCAAGTGCAGCAATGGCATACACCGCAGCGAGTTTCATGGCTTCGTTGATCTGGGTGGCACGCACATCAAGCGCGCCACGAAAGATAAAGGGGAATCCGATAACGTTATTGACCTGGTTGGGGTTGTCAGAACGGCCCGTAGCAATGATGATATCTGGACGGGCTGCTTTGGCATCCTGATAGGTAATTTCGGGGTCAGGGTTGGCCAGTGCAAAAAGTATGGCATTGGGGGCCATGCTTTTTACCATTTCCTGAGATACGATGTTTCCTTTGGATAATCCGATGAAGACATCAACGCCTTTCATGGCATCGGCAAGAGTAGCGTATTCTTTTTCGTTTATGCTGCAAGCGAATAGTTTTTTCTGTTCGTCCAGGTCGGTGCGTTTTACATGCAGCAGTCCTTTGCTGTCAAACATAAGAATGTTTTCTCTTTTCGCTCCGACCGATATGTAAAGTTTTGCGCAGGAGATGGCTGCAGCTCCTGCACCGTTGATGAGTATGCGTATGGTGGACAGGTTTTTCTTTGTGATTTCGCAGGAGTTGATCAGGGCTGCTGCCGAGATGATGGCGGTCCCGTGCTGGTCGTCGTGCATGATGGGAATGCTGAGTTCTTCTTTCAGACGACGTTCAATTTCAAAACATTCGGGAGACTTGATGTCTTCGAGGTTGATGCCTCCGAAAGTAGGGGATATGGCCTTTACAGTATTGATAAAATGATCAATGGAGGAGGAGTCGACTTCGATGTCGAATACGTCGATGTCGGCAAATATTTTGAACAACAGACCTTTGCCTTCCATGACTGGTTTTGAAGCCAACGGGCCGATGTTGCCCAGGCCCAGAACTGCGGTACCGTTTGAAATAACGGCTACCAGGTTTCCTTTGGCGGTGTATTTGTAGACATCCTCTGGGTTGGCGGCTATTTCAAGACAGGGTTCTGCAACTCCCGGTGAATAGGCCAGTGAAAGGTCTCGTTGAGAGCTGTGAGGCTTGGTGGGGATTACTTCGATCTTTCCCGGACGCCCCTGGGAGTGGTAATCAAGGGCGTCTTGTTTGCGGAATTTGTCCATGCTGTTTCGTCTAAGAATTCTACCGCGAAGATACTAATTCGGGGCTATTTTTTTGTAAATTAGTAAGTTCGGTAGAGTGCACTTGTTTTGATTCGTTTTAATGAAAAAAGTAGTCGTATTGACGGGGGCCGGTATCAGCGCAGAGAGCGGAATTAAGACGTTCAGGGACAGCGGAGGTCTGTGGGAGGAAGTAGACATCAATGAGGTCGCTACTCCGGAGGGCTGGAAAAAAAATCCGGCCCGCGTACTCGAGTTTTATAATCTGAGAAGGAAACAGGTTTTGGATGCAAAGCCCAATGCGGGTCATCTTGCACTTGCTGAGTTGGAGAACGTATTTGATGTGCAGGTCATTACTCAAAATATAGACAATCTGCACGAACGTGCCGGTTCGAAAAAGGTTCTGCATCTTCACGGGGAAGTAACCAAGAGTCGTAGTTCGCTTGATCCCGGACTGATTTATGAAATTGAGGGTTGGCAACTGGATATCGGAGATAAGTGCAGCAAGGGTTCCCAACTCAGGCCTCATATTGTCTGGTTCGGAGAACTTGTTCCCAACATGGAACTGGCTTACCGCATGGCTTCTGAGGCGGATATTTTTATAGTCGTGGGAACTTCTCTGAATGTGCATCCGGCAGCAGGATTGGTGCATTACGCCCCCGAACAGGCCCTGAAGTTTTTTGTGGATCCCAATCCGGCAGGAGTGGAGGGCATACAGCATCTGGAACTGATTCAGGAAAAGGCAGGAAAGGGTCTTCCTACCTTGGTTAGAAAACTTCTTTCGGAAAGCCATTAGCTAATGGCTAATCGCTTAATTAGAGCTGAGCCCGTTGCGGACGGGTGAAGGGATTGTAACCCCTGTACCGAAGCATGAGTTCTAATCCGCCTCTGGCGTTTGTTGGGGTCTGCAGCTGAGCTGTTGTAAAGTCGTAGCTCATGCCCAGTCCATAGTTCCCGAATTCGAGCTGGGCCTGAATGATTGCAGCATCGTGGGTTCGCAGGTAAAGTCCTGCAGAGATGGCGGCACCTTTGCTTTGGCCGACAAAAACAACGTTGTCTGGTACTACGTAACGAAACAGTGTGCCGATGTCAAATTCGGTTGAAGGGCCCTGGCTAAGGTACATGAAGGAGGGCATCAGCTGGTATCTGCTGTCGGGCATAGTCAGTATAAAAGATCCGTGAAATACATATTTGGTATAGAGCTGATCGTTGGTTGGGGTGTAAAAAGAAACTTCAGGTGCATTGAGGTGATACATGGCAAATCCCAGATCGAATTTGACCGGCTCGCTGAGTGTGATAAATTGCTGGTCTCGTCCGTACGCCCAGTTTATGCCGGCAGAAAAGTCGGCGTATCTGGATTGAGAAGAATTCGGAACTTCTCCGGGAAGGCTGGGATCGAACGCAAAACCGTTGTATTGGCTTTCCCATTTTAGTTTGGCTGGATTGAAGGAGAGCTGATCGTATCCACCCTGTATTCCCGCTGAAATAAAGTTACGGGTATCCAGAGGGACGATTCCCGAAATGGTCAGTGCGATCTGCTGATTGCCCAGTTCGATGTCGCCTGATTTGTCGGAGAATGCAGACAATCCTACTCCCATCCAGGCACCGGGATTGGATGGATCTTTGAAGAAGGCTTTCTCTCCGTTGAAACCAAAGGTCTGGTAGGGTGTTCCCAGGCTGCCCCATTGGTCTTTGTAATTGATGGTTGCCCTGCTGTCTGCAGTAAGACTGCAGAGGGCCGGATTCAGAAACAAAGGAGCCTGATCGAATTGGCTGAAGTGAATGTCCTGTCCCAGTGCATCGATGGAACATAACCCTATTAGCGAAATGCTGAGCAAAGCGAGGCATTCATGAACACCAATAGAATCAATAAAACGACGTGAGTAATAGCGAATAGCCATTAGCCAATAGGGAGAGCAGCCTAATCGCAAATCGCAAATCGCAAATCGCTTTTTTATTTTTGTATCACGATGGGCTTGCATATCATCCCTGTTTGTGAAACGGCCTGCAGGTAATAAAGGCCTGCAGAAGCAGCGCTGAGGTTAATGTTCAGGTTGAGACCGAACTGAGTGGAGGAGAGGGATTGTTCGTAAACCTGACGACCAAGTGCGTCGATAACGATGAGCGAAGTGAATCCGGATCCTCCGAGCTGGATATGAAGATTGCCGTTGCCGGGTACCGGAAATACGTTTACTGAATTGGAGGGCAATTTGGATTCTTTGATGCCGGTGATGTTGGTGATTTCACGTATACGGGAATTGAACTCGTCTGCAATGTAGAGGTTGCCGTTCTTGTCAAATGCCATTCCTGACGGGTTGTAGAGCTGGGCTGAGGTTGCAGCCCCTCCGTCACCTGAAAAACCTGCTGTTCCGTTTCCGGCAAAAGTGCTGATCAGACCTGTTGATACACTGACTGCGCGGATGACATTGTTTCCTCCGTCTGCGATGTAGAGGTTTCCAAAGGGGTCAAGGATGATTGCATTGGGAGAGGAAAGCGTGGCATGTATAGCAGAATCACCATCGCCGGAGTAGCCCGAAATGCCATTTCCTGCAACTGTTGTAACGATACCGGTTGAAGTGTTTATTTTTCGTATGCAATTGTTTCCCTGGTCGACCAGATATATATTTTGCTGGTGATCAATCGCAACTCCGTATATGCCGTTGAACTGGGCTGCAGTGGCAAGCCCTCCGTCTCCGTTGTATCCCCATACGGTGTCACCCAGATTTGTATTTCCTGCAAGTGTTGTTACAATGCCCGTTGCGACTGTTAGTTTTCTAAGCCGGTTGTTGTAAAAATCGGCAATGTAAACGTTGCCTGAGCTGTCGAGCGTCAGGCCGGATGGGTAAAAGAGCTGAACGCTGTCAGCTGGCATGGGCTTATCGCCGTTAAAACCGGCGCCGAGTTTATAGTTGCCGGTAATTGTAGACATGGAATCGTTTGCGTGTATAATCTTACGGATGATGTTGTTGTCCTGATCTGCAAAGTAGAGGTTGGCCTGGGCATCCAGTACAATTGAACTGGGGGCATAGATGTAGGCGTATTCGGCCTTGTAAAAACTGCCGCCATAGATAATAAAGTCTGCGGTATCGACCCCATTACCCTGCAAACTGTCGCCTGCAATCGTTACTACCGTGTCGTTTCGGGAATAAACTTTACGTATGCGGTTGTTGTTTTGGTCGGCAATGTATATGTTCAGAGAATCGTCGACGGCGACAGAAACAGGATCATTGAACTGGGCAAAGAGGGCTGGGCCGTTGTCTCCCGCATAAAAGGTGGTGTCGCATCCGGCAACGGTGTTGATGATCTGGGCGGAAACGCTGTTGCTGAACAACAGCGGGGCGAAGAGTAGAAGGAGTAAGAAGTTGCGCACGTGGACTACCTTTTTCATAGAAGGACTAAATTCATATAAGGGGTAAAGATAAGCAATCGCTTCGACAGGCGATTGGGGTTTTCGTTTTTCGAAAATCAGGTTTGGCTTGGTATATTTGCTAATTTAGAACTGTGATCAAACATAAAGTTGTTGTTGCCCTGACCGGAGCTTCGGGTGCTGTTTATGCCAAAGTGCTGCTGGATAAACTGAATGCGCTGGCGGCGCAGGTGGAGGAGCTGGGATTGTTGATGAGCGAGAATGCCAAAGAGGTGTGGAAATGCGAATTGGGTAACCGGGATTACGAAGCTTTGCCGTTCAGACAATATGATAAAATGGATTTCAGGGCGCCTTTTGCCTCGGGTTCGGCCCAATACGATGTGATGTTTGTTTGTCCCTGTTCGATGGGTACACTCGGCCGGATTGCAACCGGCCTTTCAAATGATCTGACTACAAGGGCTGCGGACGTTATGTTGAAAGAAAGACGCAAACTGATTTTGATTACCAGGGATACTCCCCTGAGTCTGATTCATATTAACAATATGAAGCTTGTTACCGAAGCCGGCGGAATTATATGTCCGGCAAGTCCTTCGTTTTACAGTCTTCCGAAGAATTTTGAGGAGCTTGCGGCTACTGTTGTGGACAGGGCGCTGGATCTGGCAGGTTTTGAACTGAAGAGCTTCAGGTGGAATGGGTTGAATCAGCCAGGAATTTGAGGTTTCGGGTTAATCCGCTAAACTTCGTGCGTTGCAAGGGTGAATCTTTAAACAGTGTATCAAAAAGTTCTTCGGTGATTTCGTGCCAGTCTTTCTTACTCATTGCGAGCATTTCTTTTTTGGGCTGAAAAAGTGTTTCGCTTGTTGGGGTTGAAAAGCGATTCCAGGGGCATACGTCCTGGCAGATGTCGCATCCGAATGCCCAGTTTTCTAGTTTCCCCCTGAATTCTACGGGAATGTTTTCTTTCAGCTCGATTGTAAAATAAGAAATGCATTTGCTGCCGTCGACAATGTAGGGGTCGCTAATGGCATCGGTGGGACAGGCATCGATGCAGGCGGTACAGGTTCCGCAATGGTCCATTGCGGGGCGGTCGGGTTGCAGTTCGAGATCGAGTATGAGTTCGGCTACGAAAAAAAAGGAGCCGCTTTTTTTGTTGATCAGGTTGCTGTTTTTGCCTATCCAGCCAAGACCGGATCGCTGTGCCCAGGCTTTGTCAAGGACAGGTGCAGAATCTACGAAGGCCCGTCCGTTAACATTTCCGATTTTTTCTCTTATAAAATGAAGGAGTTCTTTCAGCTTTTCTTTGATGACCAGGTGGTAGTCGGTACCGTAGGCGTATTTTGAAATTTTAGGCGCTGTGTTGTCCTGCTGAGATTGGGAAGGAAAATAATTGAGCAGCAGGGAGAGGACGGATTTCCCCCCGTCTACTAAAAGACGGGGGTCGAGTCGCTTGTCGAAGTGATTTTCCATGTAGGACATCCTGCCCTGCATACCTGCTTTGAGCCATTTTTCAAGACGGGGCGCTTCTTCCTCGAGGAAGGTGGCTTTGGAAATGCCGCAGTAGGAAAAGCCGAGGCGCTTTGCCTCGGTTTTGATCAGATGCGCAGGATCAGGTATCAAAAAGTGTTCCTTTGGTTGTGCGGGGTACCCGGCCCAGGTGTTTGTAGGCGAGTTCGGTGGCTTCACGCCCTCTTGGCGTCCGAACCAAATAGCCTTCCTGGATGAGGAAGGGTTCGTAGACTTCTTCTATTGTTCCGGCTTCTTCGGCAACAGCGGTGGAGATGGTGTTGATGCCGACCGGACCGCCTTTGAATTTATCAATAAGGGTGGTGAGGATGCGGGTGTCCATTTCGTCCAGGCCGTTTTTGTCGACGTTGAGCGCTGCAAGCCCATAGTCTGCAATGGCCATGTCGATTATGCCCTTGCCTTTTATCTGGGCAAAGTCTCTGACTCTTCTCAGGAGGGCATTGGCAATACGTGGAGTGCCACGACTACGACGGCTGATTTCGAAAGAAGCATCTTCGTTAATCGGTACATTAAGAATTCCGGAGGAGCGCACAATGATTTTCTGAATGAGTTTGGAATCGTAGTAGTTCAGTCTGGAGGTGATGCCAAAGCGCGCCCTCAACGGTGCGGTGAGCAGGCCTGAACGGGTTGTGGCGCCGACAAGGGTAAACGGGTTTAGCTTGATCTGAACGGCTCTTGCATTGGGTCCCGAATCGATCATGATGTCGATTTTGTAATCTTCCATTGCAGAGTAGAGGTATTCTTCAACGACCGGGCTCAAACGGTGAATTTCATCAATGAAGAGTACATCAAATTTTTCGAGATTGGTCAGAAGCCCGGCCAGGTCTCCGGGTTTTTCGAGAACCGGGCCGGAGGTGGTTTTTATGCCTACGCCAAGTTCGGTGGCGATAATGTTTGATAAGGTTGTTTTGCCTAATCCGGGAGGGCCGTGAAGGAGAACGTGGTCCAGGGCCTCGCCGCGTTGTTTCGCGGCTTGCACAAAAACTTTGAGATTTTCGACTACCTCCTGTTGTCCGGTAAAGTCTTCGAATTCTGCAGGTCGCAGGACTTTTTCGATTTCCTTTTCATCAGAACTGAGGTTGTCGGGGTCTGGATTAATGAGAGGGTTCAAAATGAGTCTAAAGTTAAAAAGTTTAAAGTTTGAATTGCGAAGCAATCATGAATACAATTAAAATCTAAAAACGAATGAGTAAAGACTAAAGTTAGTGAATTTAGCCTAAAGTTTACCCAGCCACCCCGCGATCTGAGACTTTGGGAAGAGGGCACTAATCATGTTGGAGTAATCGAGGCTGATGCCCAGAGAAAAAGTGGGTGAATTCATGTTTTCGGCTACTGCGGGATTGTTGAGCAGCATCAGTCGCAGACCAAATTCTGAGCTGATGGAGAACCAGTTGTTGATTTTGTATTCGCAGGAAAGAAAGGGTTCGAGTAAAATGAGGGCATGCATGTTGTTTGTTTTTTCTATGCTGTTGAGCGTATAGAGGTAATTGGATTCGCCAAAGCCCAATTGTACCGGAATACTTAATCTCCAGTGTTTGCTGTTGTAAAAAACATACTGGGCGTAGGGGGCCAGGTAGAAGATCTGGAGTTGGGCCATAACTGTTTCCGGACTGTAGCCAGAGCCCGGTATTGTGTAGGCTTTATAGAAAGGGGAGTCTTCTTCGTCAAGTTCGTGTCCGCTGATCCCCAGGTAAAATTTGTTGCCGAACTCTATCCCCAGTTTGACTCCCATGATGTCTGCTATTCCCGAGCCGATAAAGGAGTATCGCGAGTCGAATCCGGCAACAAGGCTGGGTTTCTGATGAAGATTCGATTGAATGGTATCTATGGCCTGAGCAAGGGGATTTTCTTTTATAAAGCTACGTTGAGCTTTTAGCTGAGATGAAGCCGTACCGGATTTCAGGCAGGAAATTAGAAAAAGAAGCATTTGAAACAGGATGCAAGCGTGACGGCAGGCCCTGTTTTTATGTAAACACGGATTTTTATGTAAAACCGGATTCAACGTTGCAGAAATTCTTTAACGACCTTTTCGGCATCTGCAAGCGCGTGGGCAAGGGTGTCGTTGAGAATGGTTTTGTCAAACCGGTCAGCCGTTTTTAATTCCTTTTCAGCCTTTCCGATTCTGCGGGCAATGCTTTCGGTTGTTTCGGTTTCCCTTTGTTTAAGCCGGCTTTCGAGACTTTGTATGGAGGGGGGCATTACAAATACAGCAAGAGCCCGGTCAGCGTATTGGGATTTTAAATTCAGTCCTCCTTCTACATCGACATCAAATATGACGTGGTGGCCGTTATTCCAGATTCGGAAGACTTCGGACCGCAGTGTACCGTAATAGTGGTCTTTGTAAACTTCTTCCCATTCAATAAATTCGTTGTTTTCAATTTTTTTACGGAATTCGCCGGCGCTTAGAAAATAATAATCGACTCCGTTTCGTTCGCCTTTACGCATTTCACGGCTGCAGGCTGAAATAGAAAATTCGAGTGCAGGAATGACGTTGAGCAGGTGCCGGACAATGGTCGTTTTTCCTGCACCGGAGGGAGCTGAGAAGATGATGAGTTTTCCGCTATTCACAGTACGTTCAACGGTTCACAAAACATTAAGCAATTGTTCTTTTACTTTTTCCAGTTCGTCCTTCATCTGAACTACCAGTTTCTGCACCCCGGCATCGTTTGCTTTGGAGCCTATGGTATTTATTTCACGGCCGATTTCCTGGGTGATAAAACCAAGTTTACGGCCGCTGGAGGGCTCTGACATTGTTTTTAAAAAATAATCGAGGTGCGTTTTGAGTCTCAGTTTTTCTTCGCTGATGTCTAATTTTTCGATGTAGTAAATGAGTTCCTGTTCGAACCGGTTCTGATCGACCTTTCCGCTAAGTTCAGCCACTGCTTTGCTCAGTTTTTCCCTTATCTGTGGAATGCGTCCGGTATCCAGACGAACCACTTCTTCAAGCAGATCTGCAATGCCTTTAATTCTTCGGGTAAATTCATTTGCCAGGACTTTGCCTTCGTCGGTCCTGAACTTTTTGAAATCCTCGATGGCTCTGTCCACCATCTGACGAACTGTTTTCCATTCAGATTCATCGAGCTCCTGGCGCTCAGATTTTAATACATCAGGCATTTTCAGCACCAGTGAAACGAAGTCTGAATGGGGTTCGTTTAATTCCTCGCTCAGGGCTTTTAATTCGTTGTAGTAGCTTTTGGCCAGGGTTTTATTAATCGTGGCGGCACTGGCTCCTGCTGTAAGTTCTGAATAAATAGAAAAATCGATTTTGCCACGTTCGCTTTGCCTGGAAAGTTCGGTGCGGAGTTCTGATTCTTTTTCGCGGTAAAGCCCCGGAACTCTCAGGCTGAGGTCAAACTGGCGGCTGTTGAGGGAGCGAAGTTCAACGGTTATTTTTTTACCCGGAAGTTCGCCTGAGGCTTTTCCGTAACCGGTCATTGAAAGCATAATAGTATATTTAGAGTAAAAGTAGGGATTAATCTCCTTAAGATAGCTTATGCTTTCAGTAAATTACAGGAATCACATTCAAAAAACAGCAAAGCTTGCGTTCCCCGTTTGCCTGAGCCAGATGGGGCATATTTTTGTTGGGATCACCGATGCAGCTTTCGTCGGGCAGATCGGAACCCGCGAGCAGGCCGCAGTTTCGCTTTCGGGCAGTTTTTACGTACTGGTGCTTGTTTTCGGTTTGGGTATTTCAATGGGGCTAAGCCCGCTGGTTGCAGAAGCAGCGGCTGAAAAGGATTCGGACCGGAATACGAGTCTGCTGAAAAGCGCCTTGTTTATTAATTGTCTGATCAGTCTTGTGTTGTTTTTGTTCCTGTTTTTTTGTTCTCCTGTATTGTATCATTTTGATCAGGACAAAGGGGTGGTAGACCTGGCGATTCCTTTTTTGAATGTGATGATTTTGTCAATGGTACCTCTGGCTGTTTTTTCCTCGTTCAAGCAATTTGCAGAAGGTTTGTCTTTTACCAAAGCGGCCATGGTGATCAGCGTATCGGCCAATGCGATAAATGTTTTCCTGAATTACCTGCTGGTATTTGGCCACTGCGGATTTCCCCGGATGGGAATGATGGGCTCTTGCTGGGCCAGTTGTATTTCAAGAGTACTGATGGCCCTGGCGATGTTTTTGTTTGTGTTTTACAACAGGGATTTCAGAGTTTATTTTGTACGGTTTCGTTCGGCCCCGATTTCATGGCTGCTCTCCAGGAAAATACTTTCAATAGGGGTGCCATCGGGCTTGCAATGGGTATTTGAGGTTGGGGCCTTTAGTTTTGCGGTGATCATGATCGGATGGATCGGTCCGCGGCAGCAGGCTGCACATCTGGTGGCTCTGAGTCTGGCTGCGTTTCCATATATGATAGCCAGCGGTCTGAGCGCTGCCGTTGCCGTACGGGTGGGTACTTATTTCGGACTCAGGGACAGGGAGGGAATGCGTGCTGCTGGTTTTTCTGCAGTGGGAATGGTGCTTTGTTTTACGTTTTGCAGTGCCTTAACGTTGTTGCTGCTTAAGAATATACTTCCCGGATTTTTTACAAAGGAAACGGAAGTTTTGAAAATAGCTTCTTCGCTTTTGGTCATCGCTGCTCTTTTTCAGTTCTGGGACGGAACACAAGTAGTTGTGCTGGGTGCTCTAAGAGGAGTGCAGGATACGTTGTTGCCTACTTTTTTTACACTTATTGCATATTGGGTTGTTGGTCTTCCTGTTGGCTATTTGCTTGCCTTTAAGCTTGGCATGGGTATTCAAGGGGTCTGGTGGGGTTTGTCAATCGGATTATTTTGTGCAGCTTTGCTGCTGATTTTGCGGTTTAAATTTGTGAGTAAAAAGGTGAATTTTGAGGGTAGCTAAAACAATTTGAAGGTCAATAAAAACAACTAGATGAACTATGAGGAACACCAGCCAAATTATCGGATTTTTTCTGTTTCGATTTTTGATCTTTTCTCCGGTTGCTTTTTCCCAGAACGATGAAGGCTGGGTTTTGCATTCAAGCGGGACAGTAAACGAGTTTCCGGCCACTATGGCCAATGGACGGATTGGAATTGTAACCTCCCCGAATCCCCTCACCTTCAGCAAAATTATTTTAAGCGGAGTGTACGATAAAGAAAGCGAAACGGGCGTGAGCCGTATTGTAAAAGGGATCGTCTTTGCAAATCTTGAAATAAAGCTGAACGGGCAGATGATTACTCCCGGAAATATGGATCACATAACCCAGGCTTTTGATATGAAAAGGGCCCGGCTGGAAACCAATTTTGAATATGCAGGTAAGGTGAAGATTTCGGTTCAGCTCTATGCGCTATATTCCATGCCGTATTGCGGCATGCTGGATGTTGCCGTTACCGCTTTGTCGGATTGTGAACTGGAGGTTCAGAATCGCATGGATGCTCCCAAGGGAATAAAGGATGCTTCGGGTTCGTTCAGAATTCAAAAGGATATAGGGGTTGTTTTACCGATGCAGCAACTCATGGGTAAAACTGAATTTAAACATTACGTGATTGCCTCCACTGCGGCTTTTTTGTTTGAGGCGAGGGCTCCTGAGTTGAAAGAACACAAAACGCTGGATGATGAATCGGTGGGATTCAGCGTCAAAATCTCAAAAGGTCAGCGTTTTTCTTTTGCGCTTGCCGGAAGTGAGTGCAACGGAGAGGATATGTCCGACCCTAAGACTGAATCGGAGCGTATGGTGACGGCTTTGCTGCTCAGGAAAAAGAGCGAAGTGCTGGACGATCATTTTGCAGCCTGGGACGACATCTGGAAACACGATATCATTATTGAGGGTGATTTGAAAGCACAGCAGGCAGTGCGTCTTGGTCTGTTTAATTTGTTTTCATCGGTGAGAAAGGATAGCCGCCTGAGTGTGCCCCCGATGGGTCTTACTTCTCAGGGTTATTGCGGACACGTTTTCTGGGATATGGAGCTGTGGATGTTTCCGGTGATACTGGCTTTCGACAAGGATCTTGCAAAAACAATTCTGGATTACCGATTTGACCGTTTGCAAAAGGCCAAGCAAAAGGCGAGAAATTTCGGTTATAAGGGTGCGATGTTTCCCTGGGAAAGTGATGATACGGGAGAAGAAGCAACACCTGCCTGGGCCCTTACGGGAACACTTGAGCACCATATTACTGCAGATATCGGTATCGCCTGCTGGAATTATTACCGGGTGACCAAGGATAAGGAATGGCTGCAGTCTACGGGCTATCCCATGCTGAAGGAGATCGCCGATTTTTGGGTAAGCCGGGTTAAAAAAGGAAACGACGGAATGTACCACATCAATAATGTTGTTGGTGCAAATGAGTTTTTTGAAAATATTGATGACAATGCTTTTACCAATGCGTCGGCTATTACTGTTTTACGTTATGCCACACAGGCTGCGCAGGCGATAAATAAATCGCCTGACAGCCTGTGGAACACGGTGGCATCAAAAATTTCAATCCTTCATTTTGCAAATGGAGTTACCCGGGAGAATACAACGTATAACGGAGATACGGTTAAACAGGCAGATGTTAATTTGCTGTCGTATCCGCTGGAATATTATACGGATAAAGATCAGATGCGAAAAGATCTGGAATACTATGAGCCCCGGATGGATTCTGACGGACCTGCCATGAGCCATTCGGTGCTGAGCGTGATTTATTCCCGCCTGGGAGAATGTGAGAAAGCATATCAATTGTTCGGACAAAGTTATTTGCCTAATCAGCGGGGACCTTTCGGGCTGATGTCTGAATCAAAATACAGTAACAATCCTTATTTTAATACAGGAGCAGGAGGGATGCTTCAGGCGGTTCTTTACGGATTCGCAGGCCTTGAAATCTGCGATAACGGCCTCGTTCAGGTTATTTCCCTGAGCGGTAAACCGGGAAGTTGTTTGCCCAGGGAGTGGAAGAGTCTTACGATTAAGGGGCTTCAGGGCAGGCAGGAGACGGTAAAGGTGGTGACCCGGTAAGCGTAGCGGTTGCTCAAATCGCCATTCCGAGATTTAAGCATTCCGGAATAAATTCTTGGCTTCACATACTGAATGGGATTGATTTAACAAGTCCGGCGCTTCGGGGTGCCCTGATCAAATCTGTGAAGCAAGGCTGTGTTTGTGTGCTGCCTTACTGTTATTTTGTACTTTCAAGTTTTAAGCTTCAGCGGAATTCGACAGACCAGGTATTTCAACTTTGTCAATTAAGTATTAACTTACAATACAGTAATACGCACACATGAAATATGTTTTTGCTGTTTTGCTTGTTTTTTTATCCTTTACTGTCGTTTTATTTTCACAGACCCTGCAAAACAAGGATAATCTTCCATCGAAAGTTGAAGCTGTAAGCCCAGTACAACAGTCTACCGGGCTTTGTTTCTTGGAGAACCGTGGGCAAATGCTGGATGATCATAAATGTGCTGCGAAGGACTTGTTGTACAGGGCGAGTATGAATGGAGTTGATTTGTATGTAACGAGCTGGGGTCTGAGTTATGTATTTACAAAAGCGGAAAGGTCTATTGCGCCACATAAAGACGCGGCAAAATTGCGAAAGGGAGAATTACCTGCTTCAAAGAAAAATATAACAATAAGTTATTGTCGTGCTGATGTTGAATTGGCAGGGGCGGTGATACGTAAGGAAAACATACTAAAGGAGGGCGAAAGTGCAGATCGCAGTGATTATTATTGGGGTGGTATTTGTCCGGATGGGATACTGAATGTACGCAGTTACCAAAAAATTACCGTAAAGAACATTTATCCGGGTATCGACTGGATTCTATATGCGAACGGTTCAGGTTTCACTAACGGGGATGCGCAGCCCGGCGCGTCAGGTACCGGACATGCTTCAGGATTTGAATATGATTTCATTGTTCATCCGGGAGCCGATCCATCCCTGATCAAGCTTAAGTACAAATGGACCGACCAACCGAAATTACAGTCAGACGGTTCTTTGGTAATACATACACCTATGGGCAGTATAGCAGAAGGCACTCCGGTAAGTTATCAGGAAGGGAAAAGAATTTCTTCCCGGTACACCAAAAGAAACGGATCAATAGGTTTTGATCAGGGGAAATACGATAAAAGCAAGACCTTAACCATAGACCCAACGCTTGTATGGGCCACTTTTTTTGGTGGGAGCAGCTCTTATGAGGAATATGACGGCATTTACAATGATGGTACAAATGTGTGGCTGACAGGCTCAACGAGTTGCAATAATTTCCCCACTGTAAACCCGGGCGGAGCTTATTTTCAGGGTTCTTATCCGGGTAATTGGGCTATAATTATTGCGCAGTTTAGTGTTTCGGGGGTGCCTGTGTGGACCACCTATTATGGTGGTATTGGTAATGGAGGCCTGGACGATAGTTTCTCCATACAAAGTGATGGGAGCAACGTATGGGTAACCGGGCAAACGGCTTCATCTGATTTTCCTACGATGAATCCGGGCGGTGGTACTTATTTTCAGGGTACCTATGCATCAAGTAATGGTAACACTACCAACGCCTTTATTCTGCAGTTCAGCACTTCAGGGGTTCGCCAATGGGCAACCTTTTACGGAGGAAGCGGCAATGGTAGTTTTGGTGGAGATGTGGGAAGATCGATACAAAGCGACGGAACAAATGTATGGGTAACAGGACAGACCGTTTCAACCGATTTCCCGACTTACAATCCGGGCGGCGGGGCCTTTTATCAGGGAGTAATCCCCAATACAACAAGTGCTGTTACAAGTCCTTATATTTTGCAGTTTAGTACAAGCGGAGTCCGCAGATGGGCAACTTATTACGGTGGAAGCGGAAACGCAGGGTCAGGTGATGTCAGTGCTTCAATTAACAGTGACCGTACGAGTGTATGGGTGACCGGGACTGCGAATTCCACTGATTTTCCCGTACGGGCCAACGGAAGTGCCTATTATCAGGGAACCAACCCTGGCACAAGTGCTTTTGTATCCAAGTTTTCAACCACGGGTGTGCAACAGTGGTCAACCTATTACGGTGCTGCGGCCTCGCCCGTTAACGGAAATTGTATCCAAAGTGACGGAAGCAATGTATGGGTAACGGGAGAAACAGGCGGAACGGCTTTTCCTACGATGAATCCGGGCGGTGGTGCTTATTTTCAGGCAGTCAATGCAAATACCAGTGCAGCCGGTGGCGGAGGGACGGCCTTTATCATGGAATTCAGTACTTCCGGAGTCCGAAAATGGGCTACTTATTATGGAGGAAGCGGGGACGGGACTTATGATATGTCTGATGTGGGTAATTCGATACAGAGTGACGGAAACAGCGTATGGGTGGCAGGAATTACGACGTCTACAAATTTTCCAACGTACAATCCCGGGGGCAGCGCTTTTTATAATAGTTCGCTTGGAGCCGGAACACGGGCTGCATTTGTTCTGCAGTTTTGCCCCAACGGCGTACTTCAATGGGCAACTTATTACGGAGATGATACTGAACTGGAAGATGGAATTTCTATTTCCAGCGATGGGACGAATGTTTTTATAGCTGAAGACAGCCAAAATCCGGAAGGAAACTATCCTGCAGTTAATCCGGGGGGCGGGGCGTATTACCAAGGTTCTGTTGCGGGTTCAATGGAAAATTTTTTTATAGGAAAATTTACCGCAGGCCCACCCTGTACTGTTCCTTTACCCATTGCCCTTCTTTCTTTTACAGGAGCATACAATGCCGGCACTGAATGTTCTGATTTATACTGGGCAACCGCCACGCAGGAAAATAACCGTTATTTCTTTGTGCAGCGAAGTGCGGATGCATTGAGCTGGAAAACGATTGATACTGTTGCCGGAGCAGGTACCAGTGATCAGAAAAAGGACTATTTCCTGTGTGATTTACACCCTCCTGCCGGGAAAGATTATTACCAGCTGATTCAACAGGATTATGATGGGCACGAACAGAGTTTTAACATTGTTTCGGTAAATGTAAATGCGTCTGATTTGTTATCTTCCCGGACTTTTACCATTTACCCCAATCCTGTAAGTGCTGCCTCCCTTTCAACAGGTTCTCTTACACTCTCTGGTCTGCAGCAAAACAGCCCTGTGTTGGTT
>JABDFU010000046.1 GCA_013286385.1 Bacteroidota bacterium | reverse complement strand
CCTGAATGGTGTCGTTTATCAGGTAGGTGAATTTTCAACAGACGGATTTGTAAGTCCTAAAGTTCTGGTTGTAAAATTGCTTAAAGGTACCGTTACCAATCCACTGCTGCCGGATTGGAAACTGATGATGAAAAACATTTATTCCCTTGGCGGTTACCAGATCAATCCACAGAATTTTATTCTGAATGTACTCTACAACAACGTCGCCACCGGCGTAAACATCAATTATTTCCCGGATGGTCCGCAGGCCGGAAAGCCATTGATTCAGGTGATGGGCCTCGACCGGCTCAATTCAAACGGAGACCCTATTCCGGATGGGGTATTTGACTTTTTGGATGGAACAGATATAAGTGCCGCGAGCGGAAGAGTGATTTTTCCGAACGTCGAGCCTTTCGGAAACGCCCTGATCAACAAACTGGTTGTTCATAAAATCCCCAATGACTCCAGCTATGCAAAGAAATATGCATTTCCCGAATTGTATGACTCTACGCTTATCGTTGCCCAGCAATTTCCGCAACTTGACCGCTATTCTTTATCGGGAAGTTTTAAATCCTCCACCAGTTCGAGTATTAATCTGAATACGGTGAATATACCGCAGGGAGCCGTTTCGGTTACCGCAGGTGGAATAAAACTTACCGAAAATGTCGATTACACGGTAGACTACACCCTGGGAAGGGTAACCATCATCAACCAGGGGATTTTGAGTTCAGGCACTCCCATTAAAATTTCCCTCGAAAGCAACGCTTTATTTGCGTTGCAGACCAAGACCCTGATCGGCACCACCTTTGATTACAAAGTCAACCGCGATCTGGTTTTTGGCGGAACAATAGAAAACCTGAACGAACATCCCCTGACTCAAAAAGTCAACATAGGTGACGAACCCCTTGATAATACAGTAATTGGTCTGAACGGCAACTACAAAACGACACTGCCTATTGTCACTCAACTGATTAATTACCTGCCCTTCATGCACAGCAAAGCCCCCTCCAATCTGGTTACATCCGCTGAGGTTGCCCGGCTTTTTCCGGGAGCTAACAAAGCCATTGGTGGTAATGCCTATATTGATGATTTCGAAGGAAGCATTTCGAACATCGATTTAAAGCAGCCCCAGTCCTGGTTTCTCGCAAGTATTCCCCAGGGCCAGCCCAGTATGTTTCCCGAGGCTGCAGTTAACGACAGTGCCATTTCAGGTTACAACCGCGCGTTATTCAACTGGTACATACTGGATCCCTTGTTTATCCGTCAGACCAATGGTCTCACTCCGGCCTATTTCACCACTGCTACCATGTCGAATAACCAGACCCGTGAAGTTCTGGAAACCGAAATCTTCCCCAACGAGCAGCTGGCCAGCGGGCTTCCCACCAATACACCCATGTTTGACCTGGCCTACTACCCCAACGTGAGGGGCCCCTACAATTATGATGTCAAAGGAGTGTCGGGAATTTCGAGTGGTCTGAATGGCACCACAGGCAACCTGCTTAATCCGGTCAGCCGATGGGGAGGGATGATGCGGGCCATACAAACCAATGACTTTGAGGCCACCAATATTGAATACCTCGAATTCTGGATGATGGATCCCTTCAACAGCGACAATACGACTCCGAATACAACCGGAGATTTATACATCGACCTGGGAGATGTTTCAGAGGATGTCATCAAGGATTCCCAGAAATCCTTTGAAAACGGATTGCCCATCGATGCAGTTAATTCAACCGCAGTTGAATGCAGTAATACCAATCTCGCAAGGGTTTCAGATATTCAATCCCTGGTGAACGCCTTCTCTCCGAATGCAATACCCTTTCAGGATGTCGGGTTGGACGGACTGAGTGATGCACAGGAAGACACCTTTGCAATAACGCACAATTACCTGGCACGCCTGGCTGCAGCTTTCGGAACTACATCTCAGGCCTACATCAATGCAACCCCGCATTCCTTTTACGGTTATTCAATAGACGGGGATCCTTCAGGTGACGATTACCACTTTTACAGAGGAGACGATTACGATGCAGCCCAGACCTCGATACTCGGGCGTTACATGCAGTACAACAACTACGATGGAAACTCAGCCGGTTCAGGACAGGCCAACCATGCCGGCATCGCAGAACCGTATACAACATCCGCCACCACATTGCCCAATACCGAGGACATCAACAACGACAATACACTGAGCCAGGATGAAGGTTACTTTCAGTACAAGGTGAGTTTAAAACCCTCTGATTTCAGCACCGTGGGAAACAATTTTATCACCGATATTCTCTCCACTACCGGCCAGAACATCAAAGACGGCGCAACCAAACCCATCAAATGGTATCAGTTCAAGATACCCATACACAGTTACAACACCCTGGTAGGGAGCATTTCAGATTTCAGATCGATACGTTTTATGCGTGTGTTCATGAAAGGCCTCGATCAGCCCATTGTTACACGCTTTGCACGCATGCAGTTTGTCCGCAGTTCATGGATCATATACCCCAACTCGCTGTTGTCTGACGGAGAGTACTTATCGGTAGACGGCGCAGGAACTTCCTTCACACTTTCTGCAGTCAGCATAGTAGAAAACGGATCCCAATCCCCGGTGAACTATGTATTGCCCCCCGGTATACAGCGTACGGTCAACGTTCAATCGTCCAACCTGGCACAGCAAAATGAACAATCCCTTGATATGCAGATCTGCGGACTGCAGGATGGAGATGCCAGGGCCTGTTACCGGAATATGAACTTTGATTTTCGCATGTACAAAACCATTCAGATGTTTGCTCACGCAGAAGCCCTTCCGGGCGGAACCGCATTGAGAAACGGAGATACCAGGCTGTTCATCCGCCTGGGTTCTGACTTTACCGAAAACTATTACGAATACGAAATTCCGCTGGAAGTCACTGCCCCCGGAAGTTACAACGGAGGCAATGAAACCGACCAATACATTGTCTGGCCAAGTTCCAATGCGCTCAATGTTGCCCTTTCAAAACTGACAGGTGCGAAACAGGCCCGTGATCTGGCAGTATCCAACAATACGGCTCAAACAACGCTGCGCTATCCTGTTTCGGACGGAAACAATACCATTTACATTCTGGGAAGTCCCAACCTCGGCGGAGTGACTACTATTATGATCGGCATTCGCAACCCCAAGCGCCAACCCGGAAGCAAGACCGATGATGGATTGCCCAAATGCGGAAATTTCTGGGTGGACGAGCTGCGCTTAAACGGATTTGACGAAAGTGGCGGAGGGGCTTCACTTGCGAGGGCTAAATTAGATCTGGCAGATCTTGGAAACATTTCCCTGTCAGGAAATTACAGCACTCCGGGCTGGGGAGGGGTCGAACAAACCATGGCGCAACGTCAGCTGTCCACCAATTACGGATACGATTTGTCTTCATCACTTGCGCTCGACAAATTAACACCTGCTAAACTGGGACTGAAAATTCCGATGTACGTCGGCCTTTCACAAGGGTTTATTATTCCTGAATACAATCCCCTGGACCCTGACATCAACCTGAAACAGGCGCTGAATGACCCTTCGATACGACAGAGTGCGAGAGATTCGCTGGCGAAAGAAACCGTCAATTATACCGAGCGGCGAAGTTTGAATTTTACAAACGTTAAAAAGGAAAGGCCCAAAAACAAAAAGAACATACACATTTACGATATTGAAAACTTTGCCTTTTCCTATTCCTATACAGAAACCAATCACAACGACATCAATACGGTCTTCAACAATACCCGGACGTATCATGCCGGACTTATTTATGCGTATGCACCAAAACCGGTGAGCATTAAGCCATTTGGCAAAACAAAACTGAATCCCAAGTATTTCGCACTCATCAAGGATTTTAATTTTTCCCCGCAGCCCAGCTCACTTGGCTTCACATCCAATCTGGACAGGTATTACAACGAAAGCCTTATTCGGGAAAATACCGGCGGAGAACTTATTATTCCGGTCCTGTACAACAAAACGTTCAACATGAACCGTATCTACAACCTCAA
Organism: Bacteroidota bacterium; assembly: GCA_013286385.1. Taxonomy (GTDB): domain Bacteria; phylum Bacteroidota; class Bacteroidia; order JABDFU01; family JABDFU01; genus JABDFU01. The sequence continues at coordinate 14,318 of JABDFU010000046.1, read as the reverse complement.
ATGGGACTTTACAAAAGGACTGAAGCTCGACTTTTCGGCCACCAACAATTCCCGGATTTTTGAACCCTTTGGGCCCATCAATACATCAGACAAACGCGATTCGGTGATACACAATATCGAAGGCCTTGGAACAACCACAGATTACAAACAAACCCTGAATGTAAATTACACAGTCCCCATCAACAAACTTCCGTTTATGGATTTTGTGACTACTTCTGTAGGCTATTCCAGCAACTACAGCTGGATGCATGCTCCCTTTGCAGCTGACTCCCTCGGTGCAACAATAAGTAATTCCCAATCCTGGAAATTCAACGGACAGTTAAACATGACTACTTTTTACAATAAATTTCCCTACCTGAAAAAACTGGCGCAGAAGCCGCTGTTTACAACCCCCGAACAAAAGAAAAAAGAAGAGGATGAAAAAAAGAAAGCAGCAGCAAAATTTGCAAAGGATCTCGCTGACTGGAATAAAAAATACAGCAATGCTTCGACTATAACGGCAAAGGATTCCCTCCTAAAGATAAAACCCAAACTAAAAACCGAGAATCAGTATGAAATTCTCGACTACATTGCCCGTCTGCTGATCAGTGTCAAGAACATTACGGTGAGCTACACAGACAACCGGGGAACCACCTTGCCCGGATATGCCGAATCCACGCAGATTCTGGGGATGGACCCCCGTTTCCAGGGTCCAACGGCAGGATTCGTTTTCGGAAGTCAGGCAGATATTTTGCAAAGGGCAATGGATGATAACTGGCTTGAACACACTTCCACGCTGACAACTCCGTATATGACCAGTTCAAGCCAGAATTTATCCGGGCGCATGAATATAGAACCCATTCCCGATTTAAAAATTGAACTCAACGCCAACCGAACGTATACCGAAGCCAACAGCGAATACCTTTCCTGGAATTCCATACAACATAAATTCGATACACTAACGCCTCTGCAAACAGGTACGTTCAGCATTTCCTTTTTGAGCATCAAAACGGCATTTGAAAAGGACAACCCCAGTCATACATCCCAGAATTGGGAAAACTTTCTGCAGGATCGCTATAACATGTCGCAATACCTGGGACAGATTTACAATACTTCAAATCTGCCGAAAGTCGGCATGTTGTCCACCGGCTACGTTGATGGTTACGGACCCGCTTCGCAATCTGTTGTCCTTCCGGCTTTCCTTGCCGCTTATTCGGGTCACTCTCCCCGACCAGGCGACCTCAACCTGTTTCCCTCCATTCCAATGCCCAACTGGAGAATTACCTACGACGGGTTAGCTAAATTTCCGGCGATTAAAAAATATTTCAAATCCATGACCATCAGCCATGGCTACCGCTCCTCTTACAACATTTCTTCCTTCAGCCAAAATCTGGATTTCGTAGGAGATGGAAAAGACGACGGATTGACTACGGTAAGAGATGCCGAAGAAAATTTTATCCCAAAACTGGCTATTGCTTCTGCGTCCATATCTGAACAGTTCAGCCCATTGGTCAAGGTAGAAGCAGTGCTGAACAACAGTCTCATTTGCAGTATTGAAATCAAACAGGAACGCAATCTCTCGCTCGCCATGTCTGACATCACCCTGCAGGAACTGAGATCCCAGTCCATTGTATTTGGCAGTGGCTATAAGTTTAAACAGATAAAAATGACGGTCTTCAAGCAAAAATTCAAGAGCGATCTCAACATCAAGGTCGATGTATCCTTCACGAACAATATCACTATTATGCGGCAGTCGGACCCTGACATTTCCCAGGCCACTTCGGGACAAAACATCATCACCCTGAAAAACTCCGCCGATTACAAATTAAATGACCGTCTTACCGTACGCGTATTTTTCGACCGAATCATGAACAACCCGGTCATCTCCTCCACCTTCCCCACGTCCAACACCAATGTCGGCTTTAGCCTGCGCTTTACCCTGACCGGCTAACCGTAAACTTCAGACTTCCGGACTGATTTAAAGGATCCCCTCATCCGCAAAACTATAATAGCTCTCCTCACAGATAATCACATGATCCAGTACAGGAATCTCCAGCAACTGTCCCGCTGCTTTTATTTTTTTTGTGATCTGAATATCCTGCTCGCTGGGCCTTCGGTTTCCCGACGGATGATTGTGGCACAAAATAATTGAGCTGGCCAGACTCTCGATCGCCGCTTTAAAAATGAGCCTCGAATCGACAACGGTCCCGCTGATTCCTCCCCGGCTGATCATCTCCTTTTTGATTACCGCATTTGAACGGTTCAGGTAAATAACCCAGAACTCTTCATGCGGAAGATCAATAAGCAAATGCCGTATTAAGGCATTTGCGTCCATGCTTGTAACGATACGCTCCCGTTTCACTATTCCCGATTCATTGCGTCTTCTGCCCAATTCAAAAGCCGCCATTATGCGAATTGCTTTTGCATCTGCAATACCTTTGAACCTGTTTAATTCACTCAGTCCCAACTTACTCAATTCATGAAGATTGTTTCCTACGCTGCAAAGCAAACGCTTGGCCAATTCCACTGCTGATTCGTTTTGGCTTCCCGTCCCGATCAATATGGCCATAAGTTCAGCTTCAGTCAGGGCCTTTCGCCCGAATTGTATCAGTTTTTCCCTGGGACGGTCCTCCTCGGCCCAGACCTTAATCGGCAATGCAGAATCCCTTCTTTCCATGACTCAAAAGTGGCGGTATTTTCAACTAAAAATGTCCGTTTATATACCTAGAACACAGGCATTTTTGTTAATTTTAACACAGCAATGAGAATAACAGAGCAATGAGAATAGACCAACACATCAGTTCGCTCCTGTACGAGCACGATTGCGTGATTATTCCAGAGTTTGGAGGATTCATTGCCGGCTATGCCCCGGCCCGGATGGAGCCGGCCCGGCATCTTATTCTTCCGCCTCATAAAAACCTCAGCTTCAACAAACACCTCAGAAGCAATGACGGTTTGCTTACCAATGAGATTGCCACAGCAGAACAAAAGACCTTTTCCCAGGCCAGTGACATCATCCGGAGTTATGTTTCAGAATTGAATGGCCGTCTTCAGCGCGGCGAAAAAGCCGCTATTGAGAAAATCGGAATTCTGCAGCTTGATATTGAAAAAAACATTCAGTTTGAACCCGACAATTCTGTCAACTATCTGACAGGAGCCTTCGGCATGACACGCATTTCATTCCTGCCTGTTAAACGTGAAAGCGTTCCTCAGCGGATAGAAAAAGAATTTCGCGTAGAAAAAGAATTTGTCGACCGCAAACCCTTGCCTCAGGAAAAAAACAAAATCAGGAAAATCTCAAAAATTCCGGCTATAATGAGTACAGTTGTTGTCCTGCTCGCTTTAGGAATTATACTGCTTTCAGTCAAAACGAATATTTTTAATCAGCTCAACTATTCAAGTCTGAATCCATTCGCAAAAAAAACGACAGCTGTTACCCCGCCTGCTCCAACAGCAGTGCCCCTAGCTGTCAGTCCTGCTGCTGCTTCCAAGGCGCCCGCTTCTGCTACCCCCCCAACTCCTGTAGTTGCCTCCGAAATCCATAAAACGTCAGAAGTCAATAATACCTCAGAAACCGACAAAACCTCTGTTAGTGTAACTCAGACCAGACACGAATCAGGCGCCGGCTTTCACGTTGTTTGCGGATGCTTCAAAATCAAATCAAACGCCCTGCATTTTCTTGAAAAACTGAAAAGCAAAAATCTGAATGCAGAGATCATAGGACAAAACAAGGACGGACTGTACATAGTCAGTTGCGGAGATTACAAACGCAAAGAAGATGCCTACGCAGAAATGGATCGGGTTCGCGCTCAGAATACGGATGCCTGGATGCTGGCCCAGTGATTCAAACCACAGCCCGTAGCCCGAAGATTATTCAGCCTTTCTTTTTTTTCTGTAAATAAGTATTGCGGCGAACAGTAGCGCCGCAAAAAGAACCAACCCCGCAATTCCCCACCAGCGGTTTCCATTTCCCTGAAAAACAACGATAAATACGATGGCAAACAGCAGTACTGTCGCCACCTCATTCCAGAACCGAAGCTTAAGAGAAGACCATTTAAAAATATTGTTTTGCAAACGCTTATAAATAACACCACATTGCAAATGATAAATCGTTAACCCCAGAACAAAGATCAGTTTCAGTAATAGCCAACCGGGAAAGGACAACCCGAATTTATAAAAAGCCAGACTGAACCCAAAAATATAGGTAAGCACAGCTGAAGGCCAGGTGATGCCAAACCACAATCGCCTGGACATGATTTTAAACTGATCAGAAAGTATGGTTTTCTCGGGCTCGGGTTTTTTCTGAGCTTCTGTATGATAAATGAACAACCGGGGAATGTAAAACAGCCCGGCAAACCAGGTCACTACAAAAATAATGTGGCAGGCAAGCAAATAAGGGAACCAGTTGTGCGTTAGCATAGTTTTTCCTATAAAAGTAATACATTTACCATATGGCAAAATCAAAAACAGCAAAAGAATCCCTGGCAATTACCACCCATCACGTATTGCCCTACGACACCAACAACCTCGGAAATCTGTTTGGCGGAAGGCTGCTGGAATGGATGGACATTATCGCCTCCATCACCGCCCACAGACATTGCAAACGGGTTGTGGTAACGGCCTCCGTCAACAGTGTGGCATTTAAAAACGCCATATTGGACGGAAGCATTGTCACGCTTGAGTCCAAAGTTTCAAGATCCTTCACTTCAAGCATGGAAGTTTTTATTGATGTCTGGGTAGAGGACCCGGTCACCGGGGAACGAAAAAAATCAAACGAAGCCATCTACACCTTCGTTGCTGTTGATCAGAACGGCTCTCCTCTTCCCGTTCCTGAATTGGTTCCCGAAACTGACGAAGAAAAAGATCGTTACGAAGGTGCGCTTCGCAGAAGGCAGCTTAGCCTGATTCTGGCCGGAAAAATGAAACCCGAAGAAGCTACGGAGCTAAAAGCTTTATTTTTGAAATAAGCTCATCCTCTGAAATATTCCGCATACACTTGAAATGCCCTTTGGGACATTTTTTAAATCCGATCTTCGAACACGGCCTGCACGAAAGCCCTTCCACCTGTACAATCTCATTTTTCCCCCTGATGGCTAATGGCAAATCGCTGATCGCTGACTTTAAATCGCTGATCGCAGAATAAGGATACATCCCAAACCCTGGCACCGTATTCCCCCAAACCGAGACAATAGGTTTCCCAAACGCAGCGGCAATATGCATAAGGCCTGTGTCGTGCGTGACAATTTCACCCGCCTGCCGGACCAGAGAAGCCGATTGGTTCAGGTTGTATTTTCCGCAAGCATTATAAACCATAGCGCCTAGTGCCGATTCGATCACACAGGCACGGTCAGAGTCTTCCTTCCCTCCCAGCAATACGACCGGCCGGTTTAGTTTTTTCAAAACCGAAATAATTTTCCCGACCTCCAGCCTTTTGGTGGCATGGGCAGCCCCGATAACAAAACCCAGGTACCCTGAACGAAAAGACAAAGGCAGTTCGCTTAACCTTACTTCATCCCCGGGTGGGATAAAATAATCAAGGCCCATTCCGTCGTTTTCCACACCCAGCTCTTTAACCGTATCCAGAAAGCGGTCAACAATATGGACCTCCGGCATCAGGTTCTGTTTAAACCGAACCAATATCCACTTTTTGACATTCAGCTTGCGAAAAGTAAATGCAGGCCTCTTCAGGGCCTGCTTTACCTGCAGGGTCCTGAGATTATGGTGTAGATCAATAATACAGTCGAATTTTTCCTTCTTCAGTTCAGGCAAAACTTCGCCTGCCTTTTTATCAATCATATGCACCTTATCCACATATGGGTTGCTTTGTACAATACCGCCAAAAACCTTTTTGGTCAGAAAATGAACCTCCGCATCCTTGACCTGTTTTTTCAGGCAGCGTATTACCGGACTTGTCAGTACAATATCCCCGATTGAACTGAAACGTATGATCAGAATCTTCTTCAAGGCCTCAAAATTAATCTATTTATGGAATTTTCGTTTACCTTGCATCATCTAGTAAAAGCCCACAGCCATGACTACCAAAAAAGCCTTTCTGCTTGCACTTCCGGTACTGCTGATTTCCAGCATTGTCCTTTCCGCAATGGTTTCAAAATTGGTCCATAAAAAGAAAAGCATGCAAGTCGGCGACCAGCCGGCAATGCTCGTCTTCCCTGCAGGAAGCACCTATGAAAAAGAATGGAAAAAGACAGACTCCCTGATGGACAAAGGCTTGAATAAATCTGCCCTTGAACTGGTGGAAGCCATCTATAAAAGGGCCAAGTCCGAAAAAAATGCCCCTCAACTCGTAAAATCAATCATGCACCGGCTCAGGTTGCAGCAGCAAATGCAGGAGGAATCAACCTTTAATGCCATAGGCAGCCTCAGGGATGAACTGAAATCATCTTCCTATCCCCTCACACCTATTTTACATTCGGTCCTGGCTGAAATTTACCAGGGCTATTACAACCAGAACCGCTGGAAATTTCAACAGCGTACACAGGTCGTAAACCTGAAAATGGATGACATCTCTACCTGGGACCTGAAAACGCTGTTCGATCAGATCATCAAAAATCACTTACTCGCCCTTACGAGTGCAGACAGCTTAAAACGTACCCCCTTGAATATGTACGATCAGGTGCTAAACTACTCTACCGACGATGGACGTAAACTGCGTCCTACACTTTATGATTTTATTGCCCACAGGGCCATTGACTTTTTGATGAACGATGAGCCGGATGTAATTCGTCCGGCCTATAAATTTGAACTCAGCGATGAAAACTATTTCGGTCAGGCAAATGAGTTCGCTCAATTAAACATCAGCACGAAGGACAGCCTGAGCACCAAGTATTACGCGGCCCGTATCCTACAGGATCTGATCGCATTCCATTTAAAGGATAAGGATCCTTCTGCCCTGCTTGATGTGGATCTTAAACGACTTCACTTCGTAAGAAATCACGCGACAACCGGCATCAATGACAGCCTTTACCTCGAAGCTTTGCTCAGCCTTGAAAAGAATTACCTCAGCTTTCCGGCATCGACAGAAGTAAGTTTCAGTATTGCAAGTTTTTACAATGGGCAGGCCGGAAAATACGATCCGCGTAAATCAGAGCAGTACAAGGGATTCAATAAAAAAGCAGTGGAAGTATGCTCAACTGCCGCCGCACGATTTTCAGAATCTTTCGGCGCGCAGCATTGCGTGAGCCTCGAATCCGTCATTAAAGCCAAAAACATGTCCTTCACACTTGAAAAAGTAAACCTTCCGGACAGGCCTTTCAGGGGGTATTTATCTTACAAAAACATGACGAAGCTTTATGCACGGGCGATTCCGGTTGATTTTGACAAGCATGCACGCAGGTATAACAATTACCAGGGGTATAACTCAGAGGAAATGATGAAGCAGTACATTAAAAACAAACCCGCAAAAGAATGGAACTTTGAAGTCCCCGATGACCAGGATTTTCAAACCCATTACCTTGAGTTTAAAGTACCCGAACTCCCCTTTGGATACTACATGATCGTACTCAGTGATAAGGCTGACTTTGATGTAACGGATAACGGAATCGCTTACGGTTTTTCCTGGGTATCAAACTTAAGTTTTGTAAACCGTAAACTGCCTGACGGGGATTGTGAATTTCATGTGCTCAACCGTGAAACGGGAATGCCCGTAAAGTCTGTTCTGGCCGATCTTTGGGCCAACAGATACAATGAAAAGCTGCGAAAATACGAATACGTAAAATCGGGCTCGTACACAAGCGATGAGCAGGGTTATTTTATTGCAAAGGCGGATAAACCGTATGGGAACTACGAACTTGAACTGACCAGCGGAAAAGATCAGTACAGGACAGAATCAGAACTTTACATATATCCAGAGACTCCTTCTGAAGCCATTATGTATCCCATGACCAAACTCTTTACAGACCGGGCGATATACAGACCAGGTCAAATCGTTTACTTCAAAGGCATCATGATAAATACCGATGGCAAGCGAAACGAAATTCTGGCCAATCATCCCGCCAATGTTAATTTTTATGATGTGAATTCGCAGGTGATCGCTTCGCTTAATCTTGTCACCAATGAATACGGCTCTTACAGCGGCACCTTCACGGCGCCCAACGGGGTACTGAACGGGCAAATGAGCATCAATGACGGGTATGGATCAGTGAATTTTTCGGTCGAAGATTACAAGCGACCTAAATTTGAAGTGACTTTTTCCCCGTTGAAAGGGAGTTACAGGCTGGAGGACTCGGTAAAAGTTCAGGGGACAGCCAAAGCCTATTCGGGATCATGCATTGACGGAGCACAGGTAAAATACCGGGTCGTGCGTGAAGCTTCATTCCCCTGGTGGTGGTGGTGCTGGTGGGGGTATTATCCCAACTCTCCCCAGACTGAAATTTGCAACGGCACCGCCCTGACAAATGATACCGGCGGATATGTCATCCGATTCAAAGCCATTCCCGACAGGAGTGTAAATAAATCCTCGTCTCCTGTCTATCACTATACTGTTTATGCCGATGTAACCGATATAAACGGAGAAACCCACAGTTCACAGACCGTTGTTTCACTTTCCTATAATGCGATCAACCTGAGCGTAGAGGTCCCTGCGGAAGTAACTAAAAGAAAGGATGCAACATTCGCAATTCACACTACCAACACCAATGGAGTTTACGAACCGGCCAAAGGTAAACTTGAAATCTACAGACTTCAGCAACCTGAAAAAACATACCGCAGCCGGGAATGGGAGAGGCCAGACCGCTTTATCATGAGCAGGGAAGAGTACTCGAAAGCATTCCCCCTGGATATTTACGCAGATGAAAACAATCAATTCAAATGGGAACGGGGAGAAAAAATGCTGGAAACGCCTTTTGATACCGACTCTAACAGAGTCGACCGGAAGCAAGCCCCCCCCGGCAATCTCGTGATAAAGAATCTGTCCTCCTGGAAGCCGGGAGTCTATGTATTGGAAGCTCATGCCCGGGACAAGTTCGGAGAAGACGTAAAGGACATAAAGTATTTTACCGTTTATTCAGAGAAAGAAAGTACAGTGCCCCTGAATACTCCCGACTGGTTTACAGTAGTCAAAAACCAGGGAGAGCCAGGCGAAAAAGCGGCCTTTCTGGTCGGCTCTGCTGATACAGACGTGAATATCCTTTTCGAAACCGAAGAACAGAATAAAATTACCGGGAAACAGTTGATCAAAATCAGCAAAGAACAGAAACTGATAGAAATACCCATCGGAGAAAAAAACCGCGGAAACTTCGGCGTGCATTTTACGTTCGTAAAAAACGGCAGGGCCTATCAGCACAGTAAGGTGATCACGGTCCCCTGGACCAACAAAGAACTCGACCTGCAGTTTGAAACCTTCAGGGACAAATTGCTCCCCGGACAAAAGGAAGAATGGAAAATCAGGATTAAAAACAAATCAGGAGACAAACAACTGGCCGAGCTGATGGCCACACTGTACGATGCATCCCTGGATGCGTTCAGAGTAAACAACTGGGACTTTTCGATTTACAACACATCGAATTTAAGCCTGCCCTGGTCAACGAACCTGACCTTCGAAACAGGAAATTCGCAGCTTTATTTCCAGGGCTGGAACAGCTATTCGGGCGCCCCTTCAAGAACCTATCCTTCCCTTAACTGGTTCGGGCTTTATCAGTATTACGGGTATTACTACAATTACGGAGACGATTATGCGGCGGATGAAGCTACAATTGCTTCTGTACCCATGGGAGGTGCCAGCCCTAAATCAAGATCCGGATATAAAAAAGCTTTTAGTGAGGCTTTAAGGAAATCAGATAACCTCGAAGAAAAACCAAATTTCGATAAATCAGCTGCCCCGGTTGCAAGGCCACCTGCTGAACCCCGCCCCGAAAACCCTGAAAAATCTGAAATTTCGGTTCGCACCAATTTCAACGAAACCGCCTTTTTCTTTCCCCAGTTGCAGACCGATGAACAGGGAAGCGTTATCATCAATTTTACTGTACCCGAAGCCCTTACCCGCTGGAAAATGATGGGCCTTGCACATACTAAGGATCTTAAAGCCGGACAGATCAGCAAAGAGCTGGTAACCCAAAAGCAGCTGATGGTGGTACCCAACGCCCCGAGGTTTTTCAGAGAAAATGATAAAATTGAATTCACATCCAAGATTTCAAATCTCAGTTCCGGTAATCTCAGTGGCACTGCTCAATTGGTTCTGTATGATGCCTTAACAATGAAGGATGTTACCTCGCTTATTCTTAACCAAACAGGAACTGCTGATTTGAGCGTGCAGGCAGATCAGAATTTCAGTGTTAAAAAAGGGCTGAGCACACTGGTAAAATGGAATCTGGTTGTCCCTGAAGGACTGGGAGCCATCACCTATAAAGTGATGGCGAGGGCAGGAAACTTTTCCGATGGTGAAGAAATGGCTGTACCGGTGCTGACCAACCGTATGTTGGTTACCGAATCCATGCCGCTTCCCATACGCAGCAAGCAAACCAAAACTTTCCGCTTTGAAAAACTCATCAGCCAGAACGGAGGATCGAAAACTTTGCGCAACCACAAGCTCACGCTTGAATTCACAGCTAATCCGGCCTGGTATGCAGTCCAATCCCTGCCCTACCTGATGGAGTACCCCTACGAATGTGCAGAGCAAACCTTTGCCCGGTTCTATGCCAACAGCATCGCTTCCCACATTGCCAATTCTTCCCCTAAAATAAAAGCCGTATTCGATTCCTGGAAATCTCAGAGTCCGGATGCCCTTCTTTCAAATCTGGAAAAAAACCAGGAACTGAAAGCCCTGATGCTCGAAGAAACACCCTGGGTACTGGAGGCTAAAGACGAAAGCGAACGTAAAAAAAGAGTGGCCCTGTTGTTCGACCTCAATCGTATGAGCAACGAATTGTCCCGTGCCCTCAGCAAACTTGAAAAGATGCAGTTATCCAATGGTGGCTGGCCCTGGTTCGAGAACATGCCCGATGACCGCTACATTACTCAATACATCATTACCGGCATGGGCCACCTCGACCACCTGGGAGTAACCTCCATCCGGGAAGAAGGAAAGACCTGGTCAATGGTAAAACGCGGGGTCCTCTACCTTGATGATCGCATGCGGGAAGATTACGACCGGATAATAAAACACGATGCCCACCCCGAACTCGATCACCTGGATTATGAGGACATTCAGTATTTATACGCCCGCAGCTATTTTACCAGGGGTTCAGCGGAAGCCAACGTAATTGCGATCTCATCCAGAGACCAAAAAGCTTTTGATTATTTCAAAGGACAGGCCAAAAAATACTGGCTAGACAAGGGCAGGTATATGCAGGGCATGATCGCCCTGGCCCTGAACCGTTACGATGAAAAAAGCACTGCAGGCGACATTATGAAATCCCTGAAAGAGAATTCAATATCCAATGAAGAAATGGGCATGTACTGGAAAGAAAATTACGAAGGCTTCTACTGGTGGGAGGCCCCGGTTGAATCCCAGGCCCTGATGATAGAGGCATTTGACGAAGTGAGTGCTGACAAAAAAGCGGTGGACGATCTGAAAGTCTGGTTGCTCAAGAGCAAACAAACCCAGAACTGGCAAAGTACCAAAGCTACCAGCGAAGCCTGCTATGCCTTGCTGCTCAGGGGAACAGACTGGCTGACAACTGAATCCCAGGTGGAGATAACGCTTGGAAATGTAATTGTGGATCCTAAAAAACTTCCGGATGGTACTCAGGAAGCCGGAACCGGGTATTTTAAAACATCCTGGAACGGCTCTGCTATCAAACCCGAAATGGGAAATGTTACAGTCAGCAAAAAAGACGAAGGAGTGAGTTGGGGAGCCCTGTACTGGCAGTATTTTGAGCAACTGGACAAAATTACCCCGGCTAAGACACCGCTTCAGCTGATCCGTAAACTTTTCGTCGAACGCAACACCCCTTCGGGTCCGGTGTTGGATCCTATAGACGAACACAGTCCGCTTAAAATCGGAGACAGGGTAAAAGTGAGAATAGAACTCCGTGTAGACAGAGATATGCAATACGTTCACCTGAAGGACATGCGGGCCTCCGGCCTGGAACCGATAAACGTTATTTCACGTTACAAGTGGCAGGACGGATTGGGTTATTATGAAAGCACAAGGGACGCGGCCACCAACTTTTTTATCGGCTGGCTGCCCAAAGGAACGTACGTCTTTGAATACCCTTTGCGCGTTACACACAATGGCGATTTTTCGAACGGGATTGCAAGCATTCAGTGCATGTATGCGCCTGAATTCAGCAGCCATTCAGAAGGAATACGCCTGAGTGTTGGAAAATGATTTAAATTCGAAATGATTTTGCCTGCCGCTCACGGACAATGCTTGCAAAATCCCTTTTTTCAATTTTACTGTCAATCCAGTAAACTATTTCGTTAAAATAATCTGGGTATTTTTCATTCGCATTATTCTGCAATGTCAAAATCTCATTCTTCATTTTAATGAACAGAGGCATCTTCTCTTTATAAGAATTGCATCGCTGGAGATTTGACATGTATTTATTGAATACGATCTCAATTTCTTTCGACAAATCTCCCTTAACCCTCAGGAATTGCTGATTTATTTTTAATCCTGTCAAAAAGGGAACATTTCATGGCGTTCCGGGCCTGAAAATGATTTTCAGAGCTAAAATAGAGAACAAAGAGGTTTCTTTTTGTGAATTGTAACACTATTTATATTCTTTAAAGTGTCTGAAAAACATACCAACCGGTGCTCAAAGCGCATGTATTATGGTATTTGATTTGAATGGTAAACTAGTAAAGACAATTCCGATTGTTAATTATGGTTCAGGATCAGCGATTATAAACGGTAACGAGTTGAACCCTGGAATGTTCGTTTATTCAATGATGGTGGATAACCAGATCATCGATACTAAGAGGATGATTTTGACCCAATAATATTATTTTATAATTGGGTGGGGTAAATTTTTGGGGCAATTGTCTGTCTTTAATTGTATTCTTAGTACTGCCTTTGTATCTTTCATTTTTGCGACACCGACTTTTAATCTTAGATAAAATACATACGGTAAACGTGTTAAGGCTATAGCCAAAATAATGATTGGTCCCTAATCTCCAATTAAATAAGATACGAAAAGGCATCAAAAGAAAGAAGATCTGTAAAAAGTGTTTCCCCTTTACATTTCTAACCATTCCAAGCACACGTAATAAAAAATAATCATCCTATCTTCTTAATTATAATATAAATATTGGAGACAAAAAAATCGAAAAAAGATTCTTGTTTGGCTTTAAATACCTCTGGATATTTAATTATTAAATCAGTACCATACCAGTCAAAATCGTAGTTCAGCGACATCAGTTTAGCATTCGAAGGAAGTTTCTTTAAATAGTCAAAATATCTTGTGGCCGGTACTCGATTAATAAAAGGAATTTCTTTATTGACCGATTTCGCATATTCAGTTAGCGTTTCGTCGCTGAAAAGGACTTCTGCATATGGAATTCTTAGTATGTGATAAAAATGAGCAGCCCATGGTGATAAGTAAGGGGAACAAGGTTTAATATACATGATTGATCCTGGTTTTAAAATTCGAAAACATTCATCAAAGGCAGTTTCAATATTGGGAATGTGTTCAAATGCATCAAAGCTGTACAATAGATCAATACTATTGTCTGCCAAATGGCTCATATTATGGACACCTTTCAATGAAAAATTAATGCGTGAGTCTAATTCTTTGGTTCTGTTTTCAATATCAACCCCATAAACATTAGGAACTCCAAGTTCAAGAAATCCTTTCAGTACATTGCCTGAACCAATACCTATTTCGCATACAGATTCAAATTTATTGCGTTTAGTTATTTGCTGTAAGAAATTACACCTTTGCTCAGCAATTAACTTCTGACCATCATTAGAGTAATCAACTGCATTTTTCGCCTCTATGTGTTTATATTTATTTGCAATTTTTTTGAAATCATTTTCATCAAGATAATAACGAAATGGAACGGCATTGTTGTAACGGTAGCGCGCATATTCGTATTTAAGGGCCCATTTCTTATTTGATAATTTTTGTTTTAATTTCATTGGATCAGTTTTATTGAATTATTTTTTCTAACGAAATGTCTTAGCCCTATTACGTATTTTCCGATTTGAGGTGCACCACATAGTTAAATTACTTCGGTAAAATCGTTTTACTATTTTGCCCCATTTGTAGCATTTTTGCTTATCTTCATTAGTGTACGTTGCCAGGATAAAGTGTGGAGTTTTCGGGCATGATGTTATGTGGTCATTGAGCACTTAATTTAAAGTTAGTTCAATTTTTTGTGTTTTAATAATCTGCTTTTCTTTAAAGTAATTTTCTTTCCGATTTCTGATAGTTTCCCGT
>JABDFU010000045.1 GCA_013286385.1 Bacteroidota bacterium | reverse complement strand
CGCAAAATCGTTTGATCACTTTTGTCATTAAACCGTGGCCGCGGTAAGACCTGGCCAGGTAATAAACCAGTTCATCCCTGTGCGATTCGCTGCCGTAATTCAGGTAAAATCCAATGCCGCCGATGGCTTCCCCGTTGCTTCTTCTGATCAGCCAGTGGGCGTTACGTCCGCATTGCTTGCGGGTAGTTCTGCAAAAATCAAGAAAGGCCAGAGCATCCCCCGGAGTAAAAGGATGAGGAATGCGAAAAGTAGACCTCCTGATTTCTTCATCATTCAGGCAGCGCACAAAAAGTTCAATATCAGAATCGGTAGGAGGTGAAAGATAAAGGCTGTCGTCAATCACTAATTTTTCCATGGCCCGCAAATCTCTTCAAAAATACGCCGCTGCAGGTTTGCCCTGAAGGCTATCCGTTTCTTTTACTAACTTTAAATTGTTAAAAAAACAAATGTATTCCACCAGGCAACTCTCCGAACTACTCAATGGAAAATTCATCGGGAAATTAAATCGCCCGGTAAAACACCTGATCATCGACAGCCGCAAACTCTCTTCGGCCCCCGATGGGATCTTCTTTGCAATAACCGGTCTGCACCAGGACGGACACCGCTTTATCCCCGAATTGTATAAAAATGGACTACTCAATTTTGTAGTTGAACGCCTGCCTGAAAATACCGAAAACTATACCAACGCCTGTTTTATTCAGGTGACCGGTTCCCTGGCCGCCTTGCAGAAACTGGCCGCTTATCACCGCAGCCAATTTTCCATTCCGGTCATCGGCATTACCGGAAGCAACGGAAAGACAATAGTGAAAGAATGGCTCTTTCAACTCCTTCGAGAAGATAAAAACATTGTTCGCAGCCCCAAGAGCTACAATTCTCAGGTAGGAGTTCCGCTTTCGGTATGGCAATTAAACGAAGAAAACGAATTGGCGCTGTTTGAAGCCGGCATTTCTCAAAAAGGAGAAATGCAAAAGCTCGAAGAAATTATCCGTCCGACCATCGGTATACTTACAAATATTGGAGAAGCACACAGCCAGAATTTTACCGACGCTGCCGAAAAGGCAGCCGAAAAAATAAAACTCTTTGCACGTGCCGATACCCTCCTCTTTTGCGATGACTACCCCGCAATTGCAAACGCCGTCAATACCCTGACCTGCAGGAAAAAAATTTCCTGGAGCAGGAAAAACAAAAAGGCCACGTACTTCATTTCTGACCAGATCAATGAAAAAGACAGCGCCCTTGAATGTACCGATTCCAAAGGAAACCGAAATTCTCTGCTCATTCCTTTTACTGACGAGGCCTCCGTCGAAAATGCTATCCACTGCTGGATCCTGCTGATGGAGCTGGGATACAGTCAGGGCCTTATTCAAAAACGCATGCTCTCCTTAAGCACAGTGGCCATGCGTCTTGAAATGAAACAGGGAATCAACAATTGCCTGATCATCAACGACAGCTACAATTCAGATCTGGGATCCCTCAGCATAGCCCTCGATTTTTTAAATCAGCAAAAGCAACACCTGAAAAAAACCCTCATCCTCTCTGACATCCTCCAAAGCGCTAAAGAGGAAGCTACGCTCTACAAAGAAGTTGCCCATCTGCTCGAAAACAAAGGCATTCATCGCCTGATCGCAATCGGCCCTGCACTCATGCGCCAGGCAAAACACTTTGGCATAGACAAACATTTTTTTGAAAGCACCGAATCGTTCCTGATGGCTTCTTCAGGATCAGAATTTAAAAACGAGGCCATACTGATCAAAGGAGCCCGGCCCTTCGAATTTGAAAAAATTTCCCGTCAGCTTCAGCAAAAAGCTCATGAAACGGTAATGGAAATCGACCTTAATGCAGTGGTCCATAATCTCAACTATTTCCGTTCTAAGCTTAAAGCCTCAACCAGGTTGATGGCTATGGTAAAGGCCTCCTCCTACGGCAGCGGCAGTTATGAAATTGCCAACATCCTTCAATACCACCGCGTAGATTACCTGGCCGTGGCCTATGCAGACGAAGGCGTTGAATTGCGCAAAGCCGGCATCACCCTGCCTGTCATGGTTATGAATCCTCAGGAACAAGGATACGAAGCAATGATTGAATACGACCTTGAACCCGAAATTTTTTCCATGCGTGTGCTCCGTAAATTCAGCGAAGTGGCCGGCATCCGCAATAAACCTGTTCAGATCCACCTGAAAATAGATACCGGCATGCACCGCCTGGGATTTGATCCCGAACAAATCACCGGGCTCATATCCTCCCTCCGTGAAAACCAAAACATTCATGTAGCGTCCTTGTTTTCCCACTTGTCCTGCGCCGAAGATCCGGCCCAGGACGATTTTACCCGCGGCCAGATCGCTTTGTTCGGTACCATTTGCGACCAGCTCCAAACAGCCCTCGGTTACAACATGCAACGTCATATCCTTAACTCTGCCGGTATCAGCCGTTTCCCTGAAGCCCAGATGGACATGGTACGTTTGGGAATAGGACTCTACGGCATAGGCTGCAACGCTGAAGAACAGAAAAAACTCGAATTCGCCAACAGCCTGAAAACAGTCATCTCTCAGATAAAGATCCTGCCTCCCGGTGCAAGCGTCGGTTATAACCGACGCTTCATTTCAAACAAGGAAATGAAAATTGCAACCGTACCGATAGGTTACGCCGACGGCCTGAGCCGAAGGTTAAGCAACGGCAGAGGAAAGTTGCACATCAAAGGAAAACCCGCTCCCATACTGGGAAACGTCTGCATGGACATGTGCATGATCGATATCAGCGGCACCGATGCCTCAGAAGGCGATGAAGTGCTGGTCTTCGGAGCAGCCTATCCCATTACACTTTTTGCCGTGGATTGCGAAACCATCCCCTACGAAGTGCTGACCTCTATGTCAGGAAGAGTAAAGCGGGTCTATTTTCAGGAATAGCGCCTTGCAAACTCATACAGATTAAACCCCGGCCGCCCGGCCTCAACTTCTATTTTTTTGAGCAAATCAGCTTTATGAATATCCTTCATTCGTTTATTCTGTATTAAACGGTAAGCCTTCTCAGCAAGCAGATAGGGCCGCTTGCTATTGACTTTATGCAGAACCATTTTTTCGATTGCCGAAATCAGCTCCTCTGTTCCTATATTGTTAATGGCTTCTGTCTCAATGACCGCCGTCTCAAGCTGATGTTCTGTCCCTGCACCCAGCCGCGAATGAACTAAGTTCAAAAGATTTTTAGCAAACACATTCGCTCCTTCCCTGTCAGCTTTGTTAACTACAAATATATCCGCGATTTCCATGATTCCCGCCTTTAAGGTCTGCACCTCATCCCCTGCTTCGGGGACCAAAACCAGAACCGTCACATCAGCCAGACCCGCTACCTCCACCTCACTTTGTCCCACACCCACTGTCTCCACAAAAATAAAATCAAAATCAGCGCTTTTCATTACATCCAGAACCTCAATGATCTTGGCCGACAATCCTCCCAATGATCCCCGTGTAGCCAGCGACCTGATAAACACCTTCGCATTTACAAAATGTTCGGCCATACGCAGGCGGTCCCCAAGAAGTGAGCCGAAATTAAACGGCGAACTGGGGTCAACTGCAACAATTCCGACTCGCTTGCCCCGGCCCGTAAGGACCTTGATCAGGGAATTAATCAGCGTACTCTTTCCGGCTCCAGGAGGCCCTGTAATACCTATAACGGGAATAGCCGAAGACGGCTTGAGAGAAAGCAGCAAGTTCTCATACCCCTCCTGTTCATTTTCAACAAGACTGATTGTGCGTGCCAGGAATTTTTGATCCATCCGGGCAAAGATACGTATGCATATTAAATTAGATCGTTTTAAATTAGTGTACTTTTAAATTAAATACCTGAGGAATCGGCATGCTCTTGTCAGTGGTCATTATAACGAAGAACGAAGAACGCAACATCGGACGTTGCCTGGATTCAGCAAAGCCGATAGCCGATGAAATTCTGGTGGTCGATTCATTTTCCAGTGACAAGACAAGAGAAATCTGTCTGGACAAAGGTGTTCGTTTTATCGAACACCAGTGGGAAGGTTATTCGGCAACCAAAAACTATGCAAATGCACTGGCAACCTATGACTGGATTTTATCCCTCGATGCAGACGAAGCCCTTTCAGAAGAACTCAGCAGATCAGTTCTTGAATTGAAAAAAGCCGAACAACCATCTGTCGCAAAATTCAACCGCCTGACCAGTTACTGCGGACAGTGGATCCGTCACTGCGGCTGGTATCCCGATACCAAAATCCGCATTTTCAACCGCAGCAGTGCAAACTGGACGGGCTTTATTCACGAAACACTTCAGTTTACAGACCGCTTACCCGTACTTCATCTGAAAGGCGATTGCCTGCATTACAGTTATTATACCCGCCAGCAGCACCTGCGTCAGGCCGAAAATTTTACCGACATGGCCGCAAAAGAATTGTACAGACTCCGAAAAAAAGCGTCAATGGTCAGGATGCTGCTGAGCCCCCTTGCGAAATTCATTCAAAGCTATTTTCTGCAACTGGGATTTCTCGACGCAGTAGCAGGATTCAACGTGTGCCGTATTTCAGCATGGGCAAGTTACCTGAAATATAAAAAACTCAGATCCCTTTGGAAAAACCCGGCATAAAATCCATCCCAGGCATAAACCCGATACCCGGCCTGAAAACCATTCTGGTCAGCCGAACCGATGCGATCGGTGATGTACTGCTCAGTTTTCCGCTCTGCGGACTGATCAAAAAACACTACCCTTCTGTACGGCTCGTCTTTATTGGCCGCGCCTATACGCGGCCCGTAGCCGGATGCTGCATTCACATTGACGATTTTCTCGATGCAGACGAATTGCTGAAACTCAGCAAACGGGATGCGCTCATCCGCCTCGCATCCTTTCATGCGGATGCGATTATACATGTTTTTCCGAATCGCGAATTGGCCAGACTCTCCAAACAGATCAGTATCAAATACAGAATCGGAACCACCAATCGCATCATCCATTGGAGCACCGTAAATAAACTTGTCAGGCTCAGCCGTAAAAATTCGGGACTTCACGAATCCCAGCTCAATTGCAAACTGCTCGAACCCCTTGGTATAGCAGAGCAACTCCGTCTCGAAGAGCTCGCTGCCTATACCGGGTTTACCAGACTCCCTGCACTGCCCCCGGCAGCTGAAAATTTGCTTGATCCCCTGAAAATTAATGTGATCCTGCATCCCAAATCCAATGCAAGCGCCCGCGAATGGAGCCTGGCCAACTATTCAGCGCTGATTCAGACGCTTCCTTCCGATCAGTACAAAATTTTCATCAGCGGATCAGAAAACGAAAAACTCCTGCTCAGCGATTGGATAAAAACCCTGCCCTCTGCCGTCAACGACATAACCGGCCGGTTTTCCCTGAAAGACTTCATCGCTTTTATCTCAAAGGCAGATTGCCTGGTGGCTGCAAGCACAGGTCCCTTGCACATTGCTGCTGCAACAGGGATTACGGCCATCGGCCTGTTTCCAAATATCCGTCCCATGCACCCGGGCAGGTGGCAGCCCATCGGCAAACACGCCGTTTCTTTGTGCACAGGCAGCTCCTGCACCGATTGCAAAAAAAATCCGGCAGGCTGTCATTGCATAAACGAAATTACTCCTGAGATGCTGAAGGCACATCTCCCTTCAAAGACTCCTGCCGGGACCTCCCAAACAGAAACAAAGCATTAAAGAAGGCGAAAAAGGTTACTCCTGCCTGAGATTCAAGTGTGTCTTCGGTAAAAAAAGAAAAGAACGCAATAATAAAAAACACCGTATAGAAATAATCAAATCCCTTCAGTATCCTGATCGGCGGATAAAAGAGTGCGAACAAAAACCAAAGCAGTCCTACAGAACCGAAACCTACGGCTATAGCCAGAAACTGATTGTGTGAACGCAGCCGGTGATTGGCATCCAACGGAGAATGCATGGATACATATTGATTTTGAAAGGCCGTCTTCATATCTCCCGTCCCCACTCCCAGCAGCGGGTGACTTCTTACGATGCCCATAGCAGCCCTCCAGAACTCAATTCGCATAATAACCGAATGTCCGTTGGGGTCATTTCCTTTCAGGTAATTTCTGAACTCCCAGACCGTTTCCAGGATGCGAACGCTCAGACGCAAACGCCCCTCATAATTTACATTTGCAATTCCGTCTTCAATCCATTTGATTTCAGGATCACTCAGCGAATTAACAGCGGCTGCATCCTTGGGCAAACCTTTTGAGCTGAGATAGCGAATCACAGTAAACCGAAGAAGATCTCCTTTTTTATTGTATCCGTAATAAGCCAGATGCGAACGCTTGTTCCAGGCAGACTCCAGTTCTTTGTCACAGACATACATCCAGACTGCATAACCGTTTTCAGACGAAGTGCTCACGCTGTCATTGGTATATTCGTTGCCCATTGCAGTTTTTGTTCCGACATTCAAAACTCCGCCGTGCAAGGGAGACAGCACAACTTCGCTAAAAAGTGACCTGCCATAAACACCAAGTCCCGCCAGCAGGAGCAGCAATCCACTGATCAGAATAGCTTTCAGGGGCTTCCTGCGGATTGAAAAAATACCATAAACCAGAAGAAAAACGACAGTACAAAGAAGTAGCACAATGCCTGTAAGAGAATTCAGCACAAAAAGAAAATACAACAGCCAGCAAATCAATAACAGGAATCCCAACCGCATAAGTACAGCGGATTGAGAATAAAAATAATACCCGGTCAGCAAAACAGCCAGCGCAATCATCATACTGAACCGTATATGAGAAATGAAAATCGAAATGTCCCTTATATCATTGACCACGTGACGCGTGGGAACCAGACCGGCGTAAACGCCAATGCAGATGAGCGTTCCCAATGTAACGGCAGCAATGAAAATCCCCATCAGCCTGTGGAAAAACCAGGAAGAAATTGGCTGTGAACCGGCAATAAAAACCGGCAAGATCAGCAAGGGAACCTTTATCCGTATATCACTGAAACCGCTGCCCAGATCATGCGTATAAATCATACCCAGCATATGCAGGACCAAAACCGATGCAGCGATAACCGCTGGTTTATTAGCGTAAAAACGCTTCAGTTTTACCTTCAGTTCACCGTCGAAAAGGAAAGTGGCCAGCAGAACAAGTTGTCCGAAACTCATCAGGAAAACCGAAACAGGCAACCCGATCGCTACCAGGGCAAGACCTGCAAAATAGAATTTCCTGGCCAAGGATTTAGTTTTGGCTGCCGTTCATTTTATCCTTTACCTTGAATTTATCGGCATGAAAGGGATGGGTGGGCTTTTCAATAGTGGTCAGAATCGATTTGTACCGGGGCGCATCTGTCAAAACCTTCAGCGCTTCCGCCACTTCGGTATCGGTTTTTGTATACGACTCCAGTCTTCCCTTTTGAAAATAATAACGGGACGCAATTTCCTCCTCCAGCAGATTTTTAATTTCATCCTTGTTGCTGTTCAGGTCATCATTTTTATTGTGTGCGATTTTAGCGTTCAGGGCTTCGAACTCAGCTTTGGCCGCATCGTATTTCTTCTCCTCTTCTGCGCTTTTCTTCAGATCCTCCATCAGCTTTTCGGTCTTGGTAGTATAGTCGTATTCTTTGTCCTTGATAAAAGCCACAAAATCCCGGTATTCTGCGTCGCTCAGCCTGAAATCCTTTGCAGCCGGGATCGAAGGATGTGAACAACGGTACTGAGTGGCAAAATCAAAAACATAACTCTTGTTCATCAGGCTCACAGAAATATTTGCGTATTTCTGCGGATCAAGTGCAACATCCGGAGCAATACCGGCTCCGTCATAAACAATTCGTCCGTTTTTAACGGTCCTGAAAGCGGTTATCAGTGAGTCCGGAACCTTATCCACGCTTCCGTCTTCATTCCGGTGAGAATAGTTGAGCGCCTGAATGCAGCGTCCGCTGGGAATATAATATTTGGCAACAGTCACTTTCAATTGAGCATTATAGCTCAAGGGGAGCGTTTGCTGAACCAGACCCTTTCCAAAGCTGCGCTGTCCGATGATCACAGCACGATCCAGATCCTGCAAAGCCCCTGATACAATTTCAGATGCAGAAGCAGAACCCCGGTTAACCAAAACAACAACAGGTGTTAGCGTATCAACCGGAGCATTCGTTGCAGTATGAGTTTTGTCCCAATCCTTAATTTTTCCTTTTGTACTGACGATATCCTGACCTTTGCTGACAAAAAGGTTCACGATGTCAATGGCCTCCTTCAGCAATCCGCCCGGATTGTTTCTGAGGTCAAAAACAAGGTAATTAAACTGCGGATTTTTTTTCAACTCCAGCAGCGCCGCCTTTACTTCCAAGCCTGCATTTTCGGTAAAACCGGTAAGCTTGATATAGCCCACATGCTCATTCAGCATACCTGAATAACTCACGCTGGGGATTTTGATCTCCTCCCGGATAATTGTTTTTTCAAGCGCTTTCTTTTCTCCTTCCCGTTCAATCATCACCTTCACTTCTGTTTTCGGGGATCCTTTCAGCATTTTGCTGACCTCATCTGTTTTCTTTCCTTTTACACTGACCCCGTTAACCTCCAGAATCACATCTCCGGCTCTGAGATCCGCCATCTGTGCAGGCTTCCCTTCATAAGGCTCGGCAATCATAATCTTTTCTCCATGCTGACGTATCAGCGCTCCTATTCCTCCGTACTGACCGGTCATCATGTATTTGTAATCCTCGATATCCGATTCGGGAATATAATTGGTATAGGGATCCAGCGACTCCAGCATTTCATCAATCCCTTTTTTCATCAGCTCACCCGGATTGGTATCGTCCACATAATGCGAATTAAGCTCCTTAAAAAGGGTAGCGAAAATGTCCAGGTTTTTCGACACCTCAAAATAGTTGTCTGTAAAACTGTAAGTGATTACCGCCGTTCCGGCCAACGCCAGTACCAGCATCAGGATCTTCATCCTCCTCGAAATGTTCTCCAGTTTTTTCATCTTCTTTATGATTTTAATCCACACTAATTTTCATACTTTCTTTATCTCAGCTTAGTCAGACTAGGCATATACCTAAGGTACCTGATCCTCCCCAAATCCTCCCCAGGGATGACAGGATAAAAAACGCTTCATTGCCAGATACCCTCCCTTGAACGGCCCATGCTTACGAATCGCCTCAAGTCCATATTGAGAGCAGGTAGGCGTGTACCTGCACGAGGGCATAAGATAAGGGGAAATTGCTCCCTGATATACTTTGATCAATCCAACAAAAATCGTGCTTAAAAACCGATTAAGCAATTTCATTTTAAACTTCTTTAAGTAAACGTTCGATTACAGCGTTTATTTTGCCGCTTACCGCTTCATAATCCAACTTTTCTTTCGCAGTATAAACCACAAGGACGGCAATTTTTTTATTGCCTTCATTCAAAAAATCATACAAAACAGGTTTGCTTTTACGGTAAGCCTCCCGTATACGTCTTTTCAGCAGATTGCGGTCGACAGCCCGTTTGAAATTCCGCTTGGGAACCGAAATAGCGATCTGTGCAGGAAAAACACTTTCAGTTTTCGTCTCCATCCAGATAACCCTGAATGGGAAATAAGCAAACGAGCGGCCCTTTTCCATAAGCTGCTCGAGGGTTAATCTGCTGCTTAGGCGTTCCCCTTTTTTAAACGTCTGCCTGGGTTCCAATAAAATACCGGGTTATTTCCTTTTTTTGCCCTTGGCGGGCATTTTCACGACGGCTTTAGCCGCCTTGGCTTTTTTCGCCTTTTTCACAACAGCCTTGGCGACCGCTTTAACGGGTGCCTTTACCGCCACATGGGGCTTCGGGTAGCTCACAACTGCAGGCGCCTTATCGGGCGCCTTGATATACTGCTCAAGCGCCATAGTCATCGAAGGAGCGGCGGGGGTAGGAGCATAAATAGTAAGGGCCAGTTTGGCCTCTTCAACTGCTCTGGCTGTCGCCGGACCGAACGCTGCGATACGGGTCTGCCCCTGTTTGAATTTCGGAAAATTTTTCAGCAGCGATTTAACACCTGTCGGACTGAAAAAAGTAAGCACATCGTAATTGATATTCTTCAGATCTTTCAGGTTACTGGTAACCGTCTTAAACATCACCGCCTTTGTATAGCGGATATGCTGCTGATCCAGGTAATCCGATATTTCATCTTTGTGTATATCCGAGCAGGGAAGCATAAAATATTCCTCCCTGTGCTTCTTAATCATTTCAGCCAGATCAAGAAAAGTCTGTTTGCCGTGAAAAATTTTACGCTTGCGGTACTGTACATATTTCTGAAGGTAATAGGCAATAGATTCTGATACGCAGAAATACTTCATGCTTTCAGGCACAGGGACCCGCATTTCAGAACAGATTCTGAAAAAATGATCGGCAGCACTGCGGCTGGTAAAAATAACGGCTGTATGATTTAAAATACTGATGCGATCCTTGCGAAAATCCTTGGCGTCGATACCCTCAATATGAATAAAAGGCCTGAAATCGACTTTAATGCCATATTTATGAGCCAGGTCAAAATAGGGAGATTTCTCCGTTTCAGGCTTTGGTTGTGAAACCAAAATACTTTTAACTCTGTTCATTTACGGATA
Source organism: Bacteroidota bacterium (assembly GCA_013286385.1). GTDB lineage: Bacteria > Bacteroidota > Bacteroidia > JABDFU01 > JABDFU01 > JABDFU01. The sequence continues at coordinate 7,966 of JABDFU010000045.1, read as the reverse complement.
ATCACTTTAAAAATAACGACAAATGGCACAATTTCAAGGCTGCAAAGATATGCAAAAAAATACAACTTTGAAACAGATACCGCCCCCGAGGTAATCCTGAAAGACCTCCACAGCCGGTATGCGTACACAAAAACAAGCAGCCAGCAGCTCAGATAAATTAACAGTTGCACAGAAATCAGCCTGAAATATTCCAAAAAAAGCACAATTGGTATCAAAACCAGACCGCTGATTACATTCATCAGAAAAATATTATACATAAAATCAGTAACCAGTTCGGCTTTACCGAAAAACAAAGCTCCCAAAGCCCTTACTATCAGTAATTTGGCCAGGAAAAAACAAAGCACCACAACCACTATTTTCAGGTAAAATAAAAAGGCTGTCGGGTGCACCGGAAAATAATGAAAATAGCCGTTTAACTGCCAGATAAAAACCGAAGAAATAAGCACAAATAAAATCGCCAGACCTACCGAAAGACTATTGGTCATAGCATATTCTTCCCGCACCACCTGGTAAAATTCACGGATATTAAAAAAAGCATTGGAAATCCTAGTAAATTGATTGTGATACGAATTCCGGGCCCATATCACGAGTAAAATCGAAATCAGAAGTACAGCCGGGATCCAGAATTCCCTGTTTTGAAAATGAAATTTATCGGCAAATGTGTAGACCTGATCCAAAACCATACAGTGCGCAAACCTACATGATTTTTTCGTAAATTTAAGCAGTGACTTTCCATCTTTTATTCGTTTTAACTCTATTTTTACCCTATTGGCTAATGGGCTACCTGCCTGCCGGCAGGCAGGTTCGCTATTCGCTATTCTTCCTTGCCATCAATCTGATCTCCCGGATTTCCGCCCAGGATCTGACAGGCAACCAACCCGATCGTCCTTTGATTGTGCGGGAGAACAAAGGTCAATGGGATCAGCAGATTCTGTACAAGTGCTTTTCGTTTCACGGAGCCTCCGTAAGTTTTTTAAAAAACGGCCTCAGTTTCGGATTCGGCCGGGAAAAAACAAATGCTTCCGTTGGGTATTTCAATAACAGAGAGTACCTGGTCTGGAATGTAACCTTTCTGGGTCAGGACAGCAGCATGAGGGTCGTCGCCACCGGCAAGGAAATAAGCAGAGCCAACTATTTTAAAGGCAACAATGTTGTTTTGAATGCCGCCGATTACAATCAATTGTTCTACCAGAACATTTACAAAAATATCGATCTCAGGTATTACGGAAAAAGTACAGCGTTAGAATATGATTATGTAATTCATGCCGGAGGAAATAATTCAGACATCCGTATGCAGTTTGAAGGAACCAAAGGCTTCGACATAAATCCTGCAGGAGAACTCGAAATAAAAACAGAATGGGGTCTCTTTCCCCAGCCAGCGCCTTACGCCTACCAGCTGGTCGAAGGAGAAAAAATTCCCGTGCAGGTAAGCTATTGCAGGTACAACGAAACCACCTATGGTTTTAAAATAAACGGCCCCTACAATAAAGAAAGCGACCTCATCATCGACCCCATCATTTTAAAATGGGCCACCTATGTAGACGGAGCCGCCAGTCAGCTCAAAAAAGGTTACACCTACGAAACCAACGGCTATCAGTTCGACATCGCCATTGACGCCGCTGGAAACGCCTACGGAACAGGCTACGAAGACAACAGCTTTCCGGTAACGCCGGGCGCTTTCAATACAACCTTTGCCGGTGATGGCGGAGTCCCCACAGCCCCCGCAGGTTCAGGAGATGTTTTTGTTTACAAACTCAGTTCCGATGGCAAAACCCTGATCTGGGCCACCTACGTTGGAGGCAGCATGGATGAAGTCGGCAGGGGAATAAAAGTCAGCGCTGCCGGCAATGTATACGTTACCGGCTTTTCCTCCTCCACCAATTTCCCTGTGACAGCAAATGCCTGTAAAAAAGTATTCAACAACGCCAATCACCAGTTCGAAGGTTTTGTCTTCGAACTGGATGCCAATGCAACAAGCCTGCTGTACTCAACATATTTGGGAGGAGACTGGGGCGACAACTTTTTTTATGGCCTGTCACTCACCTCCACAGGCGAGGCCATTGCATCCGGAAGCACCGACGCGTACGATTATCCGGTTACCCCCGGAGCCTTTCAGACCGCAGCAGCTGGCGGGGGAGCTTCCACCGATGCGATTGTCAGCTGCCTGAATTCAACAGGCAGCGCCCTGGTCTATTCAACCTTCATCGGAGGAAATGGATACGACTACGCCTATGCAATGGACATCGATCCCTCCAATAACGTTTACCTCACGGGCACCACAGATGGAGGTTCAGGAACAGGACTATTTCCGACTACAGCAGGAGTCTTCCAGCCTCTGTTGGCTGGGATGATCGATGCCTTTGTCCTCGAGCTCAAAAATGACGGATCCTCACTGGTCTATTCCTCTTTTCTCGGAGGAAGCAAAAATGACCTGGTAGGCATGTACACGACTCCGGTATCCTACTCTTCCTACGGAATGGGAATCAGCGTCAATTCCAAAGGAGAAGCCTTTGTCACAGGATCCACCGAGTCTTCTGATTTTCCGGTGACAGCAGGAGCTTTTCAGACGGCCCTCAACGGAACAGCTGACGCCTATGTTTGCAGGATCAATGCTGCAGGGTCAAAATTAATTTACTCCACATTATACGGCGGGGCCGGACAGGAAGCAGGGTTCGGCATTGCCGTGAATGCCGGCGACGAAGCTTTTTTTGCAGGCGCGACAAATTCCAACAACAAAGATCATTTCCCGACTACACTCTGCACCTACGATTCACTCTTCGGAGTCTTCATTCCGGGAAACGGATACATAGGAGGAGGATCCGATACGTATCTGGCCAAATTAAACCCCAGCGGAACCCAGCTCCGTTTTTCCACTTTCTATGGAGGTAGCGACTGGGACTACAGTGATCCGCGCATAGAAATACCCGCGCTCGGTTGTTCAAATGAAGTTATCATGGGCCTTACAACCCATTCCTGGGACATTCCGATGGTGGCCGGATCCTACAAACCAAAGGTCACCCAGACACAATATTCAGATGACCACCCGGTAATTGTTAAGTTCAGTCCGGTCTATTCCCCGCCAATGGTAAGCAACACAAGTCCTCAGTGCAATGCCCCGCTCACGTTTACGGCAGGCAGCAGCACCTGCGGACGATGGGACACCTTGTTCTACCGCTGGAATTTCGGAGACGGGACCCTTGACAGCGGTACAAGTGTCACACACAGCTATGCTGTGGGAGGCAGCTATACCGTAAAATTAATTGCAAACTGCCCGCAGGACACCGTCACCGAACTCCTGAACATTCCAACACCCATAAAAATTAAAAGCTCAACGGTAAATGCACTCTGCGGAGCCTCCGACGGAAGCATCCTTGCTACCGCTTCCGGAGGTACAGGAAGCAATTACACCTACTCCTGGACCAACGGCTCTGCTCCGCTCAGCAGCACTGTTTCAGATTCCACCTCCCGGATTTCCGGTTTAATACCCGGCACTTATTATGTAACCGTCACCGAAAACAACGGCTGCGTTGATACGGCCATTGTAACGGTTAAAAATTCTCCGGTACTCATTTTCAGTGTAGGCCCCAATGCCTCCATTTGTCCCGGGGACACGGCCCGCCTGCTGGCCTCCGGAGCTATCGGATACAACTGGACACCGGCTTTGGGATTGAGCAGTCCCATTGTAAGCACCCCCCTGGCCTTCCCCGCAGCAACGACCAGATACCAAGTCACCGGCACGGCCGGCTCCTGCACAGGAACCGACAGCATTCTGGTAACCGTTTACAATCCGCCGAAAGCCATAACCGGCAAAGACACCGTAATCGTTTCGGGTACAAGTGTGACCCTGTCCGCTTCCGGAGGTTCCGGCTATCTTTGGACAACTTCATCTTCACAGGCTTCATCTTCCCTTTCTTCTTCCAATACCTCCGGCCCCGTAGCCTCCCCGACAGTAACCACAACCTATATCGTTGTGGTTACAGATTCCAACGGATGCAAGGCCCTCGATTCGGTAACGGTTTTTGTCGACAACGACCTTTGCAGCGCCAATGCCGTATATCTACCGTCTGCATTTTCCCCAAACGGAGACGGAGAAAACGATCTGCTCTACGTCAGAGGAATCTGCATTCAGGACCTCACCTTTATTGTTTTCGACCGCTGGGGAGAAAAAGTTTTCGAAACCACTTCTCTCAACACCCCCTGGGACGGCACCTTCAGGGGCCAGAAACTCAACCAGGCCGTCTTCGCCTGGTCCCTCAGCGCCACCCTTTACAACGGCGCAACAATCAGCAAAAAAGGCAACGTAACCCTTTTGCGCTGAGGTTCAAGGTCAACCTATCCCTATTGAAACGTAAAAAAATAAAAATTTCGTCCTTTACGGTAGCTTCTCACCTACTTATATTTAGCTTCGCAAGATGAAAAAGTCAGTCGTTTTTCTGATCGCACTCCTTTTTTTCGGATGGCCCCTGATAGCGCAGGACAACCTGATTATACGTGAGAACAAAGGCCAGTGGGACCCGCGCATTGTCTTCAAAGGTTCCTCTGCCAGGGGCGCCAACGTAAGTTTCCTTCGGCAAGGCCTTAGCTTTGCCTTCAGCAGAGAGCTCAAACCCCAAAGCGCTGACAACACAAACCCCGGTTCCAACACCAATACCCCTCATCGCAAACCTTCCCTCAGCCCAAACCGCGAAGCGCTGGTCTTTAACATCAGCTTTGACGGCGCAAACAAAGACGTAGAAATTTCTGCCGACGGAAAACAGGAAAGCCATACTAGTTATTTTACCGGCACCATGACAGCATTGAACGTGCCCGATTACAGTCAGCTCAGGTACAATTCGATATACCCCGGCATTGACCTGAAGTACTACGCGGCGAAAAATGGAATCGAATACGATTACATCCTGCATCCCGGCGCTAGTCTTTCATCCATTCAAATGAAATGCGAGGGGCTGAAAAAAATTTCCCTCAATCCAAAAGGCGAACTCCAGCTCGAAAGCGCCTGGGGCCTGATGTCAGAATCTGCCCCCTATTCCTACCAGATTATTAATGGCCAAAAAAAAGAAGTCGACATCCGCTTTCAGATTTACACTTCCACGACCCACGGCAATTCCACTACCTATGGATTTAAAATTAATGGTCGGTACGACAAAGAACAGGATCTTATCATCGATCCGGTATACCTGGGCTGGGGAACCTATATGGACGGAAAAACAAATACAACATTCGGATACCAATACGACATCGCCACCGATCTCCAGGGAAATATTTATGGAACAGGTTTTGAAAATGCAGGTTATGCAGTGACCGCAGGAGCCTATAGCACAACCTATGCCGGTGGCAGCAGTGCATTCAATGGTGATTCAACCCACGGCTGCGATGTTTTTGTTTACAAATTAAAAAGCGATGGCACTACCTTACTTTGGGCAACTTATGTTGGCGGCAATAACATAGACATGGGCAGGGGACTAAAAGTCGATGCCTCCGGCAATGTCTATGTGGCCGGCATAACCAATTCAACAGATTTTCCGGTTTCAGCTGCGGCATTCAACAAAACCTACGCGAAGACAACCGGCCAATCTTCGTATGGATTTATTTTTAAATTAAATTCCACGGGATCGGCGCTTATGTATTCGACTTATCTCGGAGGTACTGAGGGTGACGAATGGCTCCTCGATCTGGCATTAACAGCCTCTTCAGAGGCAATCGTTACGGGCTGGTCCAGTTCCCCCGATTATCCGACAAGCACAGGAGCCTTTCAGACCGCTTTGTCGGCTTTCGGAGGAAGCTCCAATGCAATTGTCAGCCGGATAAATACCACGGGCAGTGCCCTTGTCTACTCTACTTTTGTCGGTGGAGAAGGCAATGACATGGGGCTTGCAATGGATATCGATGCAAACGACAATGTATTTGTAGTTGGCAATACACAGAGCAACAATTTTCCGGTAACTGCCGGCTGTTTTCAATCGGCCATGAAAGGCTCTTTTGAAAACACCGCTTTCGTATTCAGTCTGGCACCCAACGGTTCATCCCTCAATTATTCCACCTACCTGGGCGGCTCGATTGGCGAAGAAATAGGATTCACCCAGGGAGCCTCCTACTGGTCGTATGGTTTCGGCATAGCCGTCAACTCAAGTGATGAAGCGTTTGTTACCGGAGCCACTGAATCCTTTGACTTTCCAGTTACAGCCGGCGCGTATCAGACAGCCAGGAAAAGCAATGAGAACGCATTTGTTACCTGCTTTAATTCCACAGGCACGGGGCTTATCTATTCAACCTATTTGGGTGGAAGTCGCCTGGACGCCGGATTTGACATCAAAGTCAATTCAAAAAACGAAGCCTACGTTGCAGGAACTACCTTGTCCCAAAATTTCCCTTACACAACCTGCGCCTACGATAGCGCATTGGATGGAAACTACTACGACGTTTTCCTGACCAAACTAAGCGCCAACGGAAAATCCCTGATGTACTCCACCTATTTCGGCGGAAGCAATAATGATTACAGCGACCCAAGTATCGAATTGATAAGCAATGGCTGCAACGAAGATGTAGCGTATGGTTTCACAACCCATTCGCTGGATGTACCGACAACTCCCGGATCCTATAAAACCGCTATAACGACTACCCTTCGCGACAACGATCACCCTTATGTTTGCAAATTCCAATCCAAACTTAAAGTAAACTTTACCAGCACGGTTCCCTCCTGCAGCACACCCGTCACCTTCACCGCCAGTCAGGCCGGTCTTTGCGGGCTCTTTGATACACTGACCGTATTCAGCTGGAACTTCGGCGACGGCACAATTGATTCAGGCCAGGTAGTAAACCATTTATACAAAGCTTCCGGAACCTACTCCGTAAAATTCAAGGCTGGCTGTCCCTTTGACTCAATAACAAAAACAATAGTTATTCCTTTGGGATTACCGGTAAAAACGGACAGCGTTCCGGTTCTGTGCGCCAGCGTAAATAGCGGTTCCGCAAGCGTTACAGCGCTTGGCGGCACCGCCCCGTTTACCTATTCCTGGAGTACCGGAATTTCAGGAGTTACATCCTCGTCCAGCCCTTTTCAGATTACAGGATTAAGCCCCGGCTCCTATACTGTTACCGTCGAGGATGCCTCCTCCTGTTCGGTAATCGACTCCATAAGGCTTCTTACCCCGCCCCCATTTGGTCTGCTGGTCTCCGCCAACCCCTTTATTTGTCCCAATGATACAGCCCAACTGAAGGCCTCTGGCGCCCTTTCCTATACCTGGACCCCCGCTGCAGGATTAAGCAATTCCCTCGTGAGCAACCCCAAAGCTTTCCCAGTTACAACTACGAAATACAAAGTCACCGGCACGGCGGGCACCTGCATCGGCAGCGACAGCGTTCTGGTAACCGTTTACCCTGCGGCAAAAGGCACGGTCAGTAAAGACACAGTCATAGTTTCAGGAGCAAGCCTGACAATTTCAGCCTCCGGAGGCAGTTCGTATTACTGGACTCCGGCTGCCAGCCTGAGCTCAGCCAACAGTCCCGATCCTACTGCAACTCCATCCGTAACCACTACCTACAGAGTCCTGATAACCGACTCCAACGGATGCCGCGCAATTGACACTGTTACCGTTACCATCGAAAACGACCTCTGCAGCGGAAATGCCGTATACATCCCTTCCGCATTTTCCCCCAACGGAGACGGAGAAAACGATCTGCTCTATGTCAGAGGAATCTGCATCAAAGACCTCACCTTCATCATTTACGACCGCTGGGGCGAAAAAGTATTTGAAACAACCTCTGTCAACACGGCCTGGGACGGAACCTTCAGAGGCCAGAAACTAAACGAAGCTGTTTTTGCCTATACCATCAGCGCCACCCTCTATTCGGGCACGCAAATCAATAAAAAAGGCAACGTAACCCTTTTGCGATAATGCAATCCTGCTTTCCGTTCACTTAAATCTAACCATCCGCCTTTCAGACGCCAAAACCTGCCGTTTAATCA
>JABDFU010000044.1 GCA_013286385.1 Bacteroidota bacterium | reverse complement strand
AGTTTCAGCTGCGGAATTTCAAATTTGTTTTCAGGATTCCCCCGATGGGTTCACATACGGTAACTTATTTTTTACGTCCGGTTAAACGGGGGGAATATCAATTCGGAGCTCTGAACGTTTTTATTTCAGGTTCTATAGGTTTGGTTATGCGACGATATGTTTTCGACCGGGGTAAAACGGTTCCGGTATATCCCTCCTTTATCCAGATGCAGAAATATGATTTGATAGCTATTTCAAGTCGTATAAAGGAAACCGGCATTAAGCAAATACGGAAAATAGGTCATTCGATGGAATTTGAAAAGATACGGGAATATGTGGATGGAGATGATTACAGAGCGATCAATTGGAAGGCGACGGCACGCAGGGGGACCATTATGCTGAATCAGTTTCAGGATGAAAAATCTCAGCAGGTGTATTGTCTGATTGACAAGGGCCGTACTATGCAAATGCCGTTTGAGGGTTTAAGTTTGCTGGACTATTCGATTAATGCAAGTCTGGCGATTTCGAATGTGGCGCTAAAAAAGGATGACAGAGCAGGGCTGCTTACCTTTTCAAATAAATTCGGAACGCTGGTTAAGGCGGAGAAGCGTAAATCGCAGCTGAAACTTATTCTTGAGGTTTTGTATAATCAAAAAACCAGATACGAGGAGTCTGATTTTGAAATGCTTTATTCCCAGATACATACCCGGCTGCCCCAGCGGGCCTTGCTCCTGTTATTTACCAATTTCGGATCCCTCAGCGCTTTGAAAAGATGGCTTTTTTATTTAAAAAAGATAGCCCGGAAACATTTACTGGTTGTTATCTTTTTTGAAAATACCGAGCTGACGGAAATTTTGACCGGTCACCCCAATACGATCGAAACCATATTCACTAAGACCATTGCGGAACAATTTGTATACGAAAAGAAGCAAATGGTTAAGGAACTGCATTCTGCAGGAATTCACAGTATTCTGACCACTCCGGGTAATCTTACTGTCAATACGATCAACACGTATTTGGAGATCAAGTCGAAACGGTTGATTTAGACGGGGCTACTATTGCGCAGGTGGGATGTTTTCGGCGGGGGTTTGAAACATCATAGCTGAAAAAACCAGTATGGAGGCGAATTTATATAAACCTGGGTCAGCAGGCTTTATAACATAGCCCGAATTTTCAGCGCCTTTCATCAGTTCTCCTTTGTCTGACCAAAAGATATCTGTTCCTGAACCGTTGGAGATACGTCCGGCAGAATCTACATGGGCGAGGGTTTTATTGTTGACGTCAAGCAGTAAATTGTTCTTATCCAGTCTGACAACAACCTTTCCGGCGGTATCCAGTATAGCATTTTCTTTGTAGTCCAAAGAGCCTATCTTTTTATCTTCCATAAAGATAGATTTATCATCGGTTACTTTTATTCCAACTTTTCCGCTTTTGTCTGAAATTTCAAATGGTCCGGAGGCCGATTGATTTTTTGTTTCCTTGGCGGCTTCTGTTTTAGTGCCAGACTCTGAACAGGATGTAAAAGAAAAAATCAGAGATGCGAGAACGAGTTTTGATAAATGGACGGTTTGCATGGGATGGATTTAGTACGATATACATTCAAATATAATACATTCCGTTAACCTTTTTTACAATAATTGTCTGAATTCTCTATCGAGCATTGTTAAAAAAATAGGCTTTAGTAGTTCCTCACCCGATATGCCAGGCCTAAATCAAAAAAGAAATTGTCATTTACAGGGGTGTAAACGGGTTCGGCTGTTGAAGGCGTCTGTGTATTGTTGAGGTAGGTTAATGGGCTGTAACCTAAAGTTCTTCCGAATTCCCCAAAACATACAATTTTACTTGTCAGGTAGAAATCAACAAAAAGTTTTAACAGTACTTCGTCGTTACGGACGTAGTCATAGTTCAGGGCGCTGTTTAACCGGTAGGAGCGGGTGAAGGATTTAAATCCCAGACCGGTGGCTACTTTACGTTTTACAAGTGAATATTCGATACGGTAATTGGTAGGCAATGTGCCGTAAAGCCGAAAACGGTCACTTACATTCCAGTCCATACCCAGCAGGGGGACAAAGAAATTTCCGAAAAACTCGCTGTTGTAATAGAGTCCGGCTTTGAATTTAAGGTTGCTGTTTACAGTATAGGTTAGCAAAGCGTATGCGCCCAATTGTTCATCATGACCTGAAATTCTGTTTTTGAAATCAGAACTTAGTTTGGGAATAATCAACCCGCAGAATTTCCATTTTTTATTTTTTGTTTCGTGCTGAAGGCCAAGGGCAAGGAAAACCGAATACAAGTCAGAGGTAGTTGACTGTTGGTTGTTTTCAATGGTGGAACTCAGTTGTTCCCCGTAGAGCCTGGAGTAAATTAAATTAGCGGAATCTATTTTTATGGGTATGACCAGATTCGCAATGGTGTTACGGGTTGTGTTGAGGTCGGCCGTATTGGATTTGTAAGTAGTGGGCAGGTAAGATGAACTCAGGTTAAAAATATCTGTAAAATTCTGCGCATGACTACTGATGGCAAAAATGGATAAAAAAAAGAAATGTACGCGTCTGGTCACAATTTCGAAATTACATCGGCAAATTCTTCAAAACTTCAATTGTTTTTCCGAGCATGTCGTCGTTAAAATCAATATGGGTGACCATACGAATACTTTGTTTACCAAAGCCGGAAACACGGATCTTATTTTGGGCAAGCCGGTCTGTAAAATCTTCGGGTTTTATTCTATCTGACAGCGAAAAAATAATAATATTGGTGTCAACAGGGAACGTGCTTTCAACAAACGGCAAAGATCGAACGACCTCAGCGAGTCGTTTGGCTCTTTGATGATCTTCCTTCAGCCGGAGAATGTTGTTTTCCAGAGCATACACGGCGGCTGCCGCAAGAAAGCCGGCCTGCCGCATTCCGCCGCCCAATACTTTTCGGATTCTACGGGCCTGTCTGATAAATTCTTTTTTGCCGATTAAAACAGATCCGGCAGGAGTGCCAAGCCCTTTCGAAAAACAGACAGAAATGGAATCAAACAGCAGGGAATACGCTGCAGGGTTTTCCTTTGTTTCTGTAAGGGCATTGAAAATCCGGGCTCCGTCCATATGGAACCTGATTTTATTTTTTTTGCAGACTTCCGCTATTTCTTTCAGCTGGGCCAGGTTGTAGTAGCTTCCTCCGGCTCTGTTTACTGTATTTTCAACTGCAACCAGTGCGGTTCGACAGAGCCAGTCCTGCAATGGATTTATGTTTTCTTCAACTTGTCTTGCGGTAAATCTTCCCAGATTCCCCTGGAGTAGTTTTGCCTGAACACCTGAATTAAAGCTGATGCCACCACCCTCGTAGTTATAGATATGTGCCAGGGCATCACAAAGAAGTTCATCTCCCGGCTGGGTGTGGGCTTTAATGGCAATCTGGTTGGCCATGGTTCCTGAAGGACAAAACAGGCCGTCTTCCATTCCGAATTTTTGCGCCGTTTTTTCTTCCAGTTCAATTACGGTGGGATCTTCCCTGAAAACGTCATCGCCCACCTTTGCGCTGAACATGGCCTCCAGCATTCCTGGGCCAGGTTTTGTAACGGTATCACTTCGTAAGTCGATCATTTTTTTCTGCGTTAAAGAATTTCCAGTATTTTATAAGTCGTGTTGTTTACCCAGGCCGAATGGCCCGCTGCAAGTCCCAATAATTGCATTCCAAGGGGTGATTTGGAGGACAGGCCAATGAAACTTTCATTCCCGATCTGAATTTTACCCAGGGGTATGCAAAGGAAAAAATAGCCTTTGTCTGTTTTAATCAGGCTCCCGTTTGTAATGTGTCGCGTAGAAAAGTTGCTTTCAACGGATTCCAGGGTTTGTTTTTGATCTTTCAATTCTTTGAGCTGATGGTTTAGTTTTTCCTGTTCCATCTGAGCCATGGCCTGGGCTGTTTCGTGCTTGTCGCCGGCTGTACTTTTGGAATCGTTCTGCATTCCCTGGGCCAGCTCGTTCCACTGGCTTTGCAGGCGCTCTATTTTTTGATTCAGGTGCTGACCGGAGCACGTCACGGCGTTTTCTTTTGTCATGGTAAGCTAACTGATGAATCTGAAGCCGGTAAAGTTTATTGCCGAAACGTCAGTCGGAATGTACAAACCTACAACGAAGGTCCACTTATTCCTGGTTTTCAGGTATAACAGACTGATTGCAATGATAAGCGGGGCTATTAACCCTGTCAACAGGAAAGGGTATATTGAAATAAAATGGAGAATTGCCGAACAAAAAGCCATAGAAAACTACCAGAATTGAAGAACACCCCTGTAACGGGTGGAAAATGAATCCGGACTCTAAATTAAGCTGAAAACTGTTCATTCGTCTCTTTTAAGAGGTGATTTTTTTTCACCCTTGGTTTTGCAATGTTGACCTTTAAAAGAACCCATACTATCGAAATGCTACAACTATTTTACAAGGTGTTCGTTTTAACTAACAGAAGTGTTCATAAACCTAAAGCCTGTCGCTATGAAAACTACTATAGGAAACAACCAGATATTTCTGGTAGATGATGATAAAATGTTTCTTTCCACTATGAAACAGTATATCAGTCAATTTTTCGGCAATTATACCATTACCACATTTGCAACTGGGGAGGAGTGCCTGAAATTTCTTTATAAAAAACCGGGCATTGTTTTTTTGGATTATTTTCTCAATGGCCTTTCTCCAAAGGCGATCGATGGAATGAAGGTCCTTGACCAGATTAAGAAAACCAGTCCGGATACTTATACCATTATGTTTTCGGCCCAGGATCATATTGATGTTGCAGTAGACACTATGAAACACGGAGCATTTGATTATATCGTGAAGAATGACAGAATGTTTTTACGCGTTCAAAATGTGATAAAAAATGTTGCGCATAATTTTTCGCTTAAACAGGATATGAGAACCTATCGAACCAAGTTATTTTTATTGACGGGATTTATCGTCTTGCTGATGGGATTTCTTGTCTATTTAGGTCTATTTCACAAGTCACTATTTAATATGTAGTTGTTTTCCATGGTTAAAAACTGATTGCGCATTTCATTAAACCGAAAGCAAATGGAAACTTCAGAAAAGAAACTCGTGTTTGTGGTAGATGACGATAGCTTGTATACGAAAGGGGTGAGTGAATATTTGCGTAAAGAAATCCCGGACCTTCAAATAAAAGCATTTTCTACCGGCGAAGCGTGTTTGCATGCTTTGCATTTGAATCCGTCTGTGATCATTCTGGATTACTATTTAAATTCAGAATTTGAATTCGCATGGAATGGTCTCCAGATGTTAAAGAAGATCCTTACCACACAACCCTGGTTAAAGGTTATCATTGTTTCATGCCAGCATGAAATGGAAATTGCTCTTAATTGTATGAAAGAGGGGGCCGCTGATTATATAATAAAAAACGAAAACGCGCTCCCCTCCATTAAAAAAACGGTGGATGCCCTGTTTGATGGAGCCATTGAGTATTGAATGGGGTAGCTGAAGGAGTATTGAATGCGTGCTGATTTTAATTTTAAAACCAACGGGCTATGAAAATCCTTGTAATTGATGACGATGTAATGCTTCTTAAAGCAATCGGACATTGTTTAAAGATCATCCATTTTGATGTTGTTTTGGTACCCAATAGCATGGAGGCTCTTGAAGCCATTGAAGTGGAGAAACCTGACTTAATTCTGTGTGATATTCTGATGCCGGGGTTCTCGGGACTGGAGTTACTAGGCTTGTTAAAGAATTTCTACTTAAACAGTATTCCTGTAATTGTTATTTCCTCACTAAAAAAAGCAGAAGTCGTATGGTCTGCTAAACAACTGGGAGCCGTAGACTATCTGCTTAAACCTTTAAATTTCAAAACGCTCACAAAACTGGTAAAGGAGCATCTGCAATGACTACTCGTCAGCCGTTTAATTATCCGTAGTTGAAAAAATCAGTTTTCCTCTTTTTTGTAACTGTTTCTCTGATCTTTCCGGTCTTTTCCCAATGGCAACAAACAGGAGGGCCTTCGGGTTGTTGAATTTAACCCTTAATTAATATAAAAAATGTCACTCATGCGTTTAGTTTGCGATTTGTTTCGTTGAATTATGCTTCGCTTCTTTAAATAGTTTCGTTACAGGCGATTGCTGTCTCGGATTTCTGACCGCTTAAAATGTTTAACAGAACGGGCAAAACCCCCTTCTCACCGAACATAAATCGCTCTTCAGGAAGCGATCAAAATCGGGTAACAAAACCGAGAAAAGGGGAAAAGCGAGTTCTAAATCCGCAAAAAATCCGGTTGATTAATTTTTTTATACTCCGGTCGCTATCGTAAAGTAGAACGTGCTTCCCTTTCCGAATTCTGATTCAACCCATATTTTTCCTCCGTGACGCTCCACAATTTTTTTACAAATTGCCAAACCGATGCCAGTGCCGGGGTATTTTTCCTTGGTATGTAAACGCTGGAATATAACAAATATCTTATCTGAATATTCTTTCTGTATTCCTATGCCATTGTCTTTCACTGAAAACTGGTAGGCGTTGTTGACCTTTTTTCCGGTTATGTAGATTTCGGGATTTTTTTCTCCTTTGAATTTTATAGCATTCGCAATTAAGTTTTGAAACAATTGCCCTATTAATACATTGTCTCCGTATATTTTGGGCAATGGGTCTGACTTAATAAGCGCATTGTTCTCTTTAATTGAACTTTCGAGGTTTTTTAGAATAACTGTCAGTTCGTTGTTTAAATCAATCCATTCAAATGGTTTGGTTCTGTTCACCCGGGAATATTGTAAAAGATCGGTAATCAGAATTCTCATTCTGTTGCTTCCGTCGACGGCAAAAGCGATAAAATCATTGGCATCCTGATCTAATTTGTCTTTGTAGCGGTTCGATAAAAGCTGCACATAACTTGTTACCATACGCAGCGGTTCCTGTAAATCATGTGAGGCCACGTAAGCAAATTGTTCTAATTCAGAATTGGAGCGTGTAAGTTCGAGGCTCTTTTCTTTAAGTTCCAATTCTACTTTTTTGCGTTCAGAAATGTCACGAATGGCAGCCGATACAATTGTCCCCTCTTTTGTTCTCAACGGACTTAAACTGATTTCGATGGGAAACTCATCTGCATTTTTTTTCTTTCCAAATAGCTCCAGTCCTGCACCCATTTCTCTGGCCTTCGGATTTGTAAAGTAATTTTCGAGGTGATGCGGGTGATTGCCTGCAAATCGCTGAGGAATCAACAGCTCCACTTTTTGACCAATCAGTTCTTCTTTATTGTAGGCGAAAAGTTTTTCTGTCTGCCGGTTAATTAATTTTATCACCCCATCTTCGTTCACTATTACCATTGCATCAGGAGCAGATTCAAGCAATCCTTTGAACTGTTCTTCACTTTCTTTTAATTGTTTGGCGTATGAATCCAGGTTCTTATTGCTGAGCTCCAACTCACTGGTGCGCTCTTTGACCTTTTGTTCGAGTTTTTTATTGAATTCGCTCAATGCCTGATTTTGCTTCTGAATTTGCATGAGCATCTGATTAAAAGCATCTGTAAGCGATCCCATCTCATCTTTGCCTACCTTAGTGGCACGTACTGAATAGTCGCCTTTATTGGAGATTATCTGAGCTGTCTGAGCTAAATCAAGAATGGGTTTTGAAATGCTTTTTTGGAGAATTCTGGAAAGAAAATAGGCCAGCAGAAAGGAGAAAATGATGACCAGGGCTGTTACCATTCCGTAAAGCCGGAACTGTTCATACATGGCCCCCAAGTCACATTTAATATACAAGGTGCCCAGTCTGTTGTTTCCCTGCACCACAAACTGAAATCCTTCTATGTGCGAATCTTCAAAATGATACCCTTCTGATTCTGATTTGGGCGGAAAAACATTCACTGAAGAGCTGTTGATATACTGAGAAAAAAGTTTTCCCTGTTTGTCATACAGGCAGGCAGCAACGATGTGTGGTTCGGTCTTAAGTGCAGCCAGAATCTCATTTGCATCTTTCGGATTGTCGAAGGCAAGGGCAGCCGTGCTATTGGCAGAAATAATTTTTCCGATGGTAGAAAGTTTCTCTATGGTCCTCTGTTTGAACGAAAAGAACTCATACACAAAAAAAATTGCACAGGTTACAAGCAATACGATCACACTGATGAGAACGATAACTCTCATTAGCTTCCTTTGTATCGGCATGTCTTTTATCTGCATTGTATTTATTTTTTGACAGGAGCGAATACATCAGCCAGCCTGAGCAGTTTTGAGCTGATGATAAGATTGGCTTTTTTACCGGCCTCCGGATTGATCTGAAATTGTATTTTGTTGTTCTTCGTGAAGAACCGGAGGGTACCGCCTTCCTGTATAAAATCGGTCCTGTCACTTACGGTAAGAATAGTTTTTCCTTTTAAACCTGCAACAACCTGTTCGAGCTTGCTTGTTTGAGACAAATTGATATACAGAATATGACAGCTTTTGATTTCTTCGAGGGTTTTAAAATACCGGATGACCAACGGATGTCCGTTCACTTTTTCGCCGACCACAATTTCTTCGAGATAAGAACCGAACGGGTTTTCCCCTATGATTCCAATAATAAACGGATCTTTATCCGTTGAAAAACAACTTGCCGGCCATTCTACAAACTGGGTGAAGTTGAAAAGAAAAGCTGCTTTGATCTGATATTCACGGGGCGCCTGTGCCTGTGCTGAAAAAATAGTTATGCTGAACAGTAGTGTCAGTATAACCGGTTGGCAGTGTCTTCGTATGCGTTTAAAATTAGGCATATGCACTCCTTTTAAAACCGATACGTAATTTTCCCGAAAACGCTTCGTGGAATAGGATATTCGCCGGTTTCAATATGTTGGGCAGCAAGAAGATTTTGCCCGATAACAGAAAATTCGAAATGTTTTATACGCTTTGCCAGACGTAAATCGAGCGTAAAGTAAGCCGGAGTGGAAGTAATGGGCGCCATTGAACTAAGTTCACTGACATAACGGCCCATTAAATCGAATGCGTAATTCCCGGGTAAATCCATGATGGATTGAAACATGAATTGATTTTCGGGTGCGATACCTTCGAAATCAACAACGCTTAGTGCCTGTAAAACGGACGAATTGGTGGCCCAGGCCTTCTTTTCAAATAAGGTATAACCACCGTGCAAACGCCACCATCCGGTTGCCTGATAATTGCCTGAAAATTCAAATCCCCAGGATTCTGCATCCAGACCATTTCCTAGTATTACAGGAGTTGTTTTACTTGTGTCGGAATTAATGCTTTCAAGATCGGTATACTGATTGAAAAATGTTGCGAATGAAAGTGATAGATTTTCTCTTGGTCTGACCCGATACCCCAGTTCATAAGCTTCCACTATTTCTGAAACAAATCCATTGGGCGATAAACTTTGTCCTGAGGGTTCGGTAACGTCTACATCAAAACGGCTGGGTGTACGTACAGCGCGGGAAACGGAAGCCCAAATGGTGTGATTTTTTTTGAGTGTCAGAGCCAGGCGGGCACTTGGTTGAACTTCATAGCCGGTGAATACATCATGAAGGAGTTTGCTTCCGATTGTCAGTTTCAGAAGGTCGGGAATACATGTTATTTCATCCTGCAGGAAGCCGCTTGCTACCGGCATGGGAAGGTTTTCGGGATTTAAAGACTGAATATTGGTCATGTCCTGTATGTAACTGTATCCTGCGCCCATAAGAATACTTTGTCGTTGTCCAAGGGGAAGACGATATTTAATATCTATATCATAGGTGCTTTCATCATAAATTTGGGGTGTGGAAGAATTGCCGACCTGATAGGTGGTGAAATCAGCATATAGCTTAACGGTCAGGTTTGACTTTTCAGAAAAATCATGAGTGAAGTGTCCCATTAGATTTTGGCCGGTAGAAAGCGTGAGGTTACTCAGGTCGCTTTGACTGCCGGAGTATATGTCTCCCTGTAAATTAAATGTATTGGCTTTGGACGGATAATAATCCATGCGAAAACCGCCTTGTGCCATGTTATACCGGTTTACGGTATCGCTCGGACCCGACCGCTGCTGGTCAAAGTATTGTCCGTATACGCGATAATAGAGATTGTCACCAATCATGCCGCCGTAACGTATTTCAGTAATATCCTGCAGGGCGGAGGTCATGCCGGTTTCCTGGGAAACGTACAACCCCTGGGTTTCCATTGCACTTTTGGTTTGGATGTTGATCACCCCATTCACGGCATTTGCTCCCCAGAGTGTCCCGCCCGGACCGCTCACCACTTCGATACGATCTAAATCCTCCAGCATCAGATTTTGCACATTCCAAAATACTCCGCCAAAAAGAGGCGAGTAAACCGATCGTCCATCAATCATCACCAATAGCTTATTGGCGAGTAAGCCACCTGCTGAAGGCAAACCTCCGAATCCCCTTGCGGTTATGGAAAAGTCACGTGAATTGGCCTGTGCGATCTGGAGATTGGGTGCTAATTCCAAAGCTTCGGGGAGGTTCAGTGCAGCCGAATGCTGTACATCTTCATTTGTAATGACCTGTATGGCTGATGCCACCTCTGTCAGTTTCTCAGGTTCCATCGAAACGGAAGTTACTTCGATATTCATCAGCTCTTCCAGGCTTAGTTTTTTCAATTTGGAAGAAGGCAGCAGACTGTCTGCTGCCTGCGCAAAAATCAAATCAGACAGTACGGTCAGACTAAGAATCGCTAATCCATGAGCAAAACAACGGTATCGTAAAATCATCGGTAGGGCAATTTAACTATGGTAAGCCAGAAGTTTTCGATGGATTGTATTACTTTGATGAACTGATCGAAGTCAACCGGCTTTGTAATGTAACAATTCGCATGATGAGCGTACATATTTAATACATCCAGTTCGGCATCAGAAGTGGTAAGTACAATAACCGGTATCAGCATAAGCTTTGGATCTGATTTAATTTCGGCAAGAACCTGACGTCCGTCTTTTTTAGGCAAATTAAGATCCAATAAAATGAGATCAGGAGTAATGGCCTCTTTGTGTTTGCCTTCTTTTTTCAAAAAAAATAACGCCTCCTCTCCGTCTGTAACAACATTTAATTGATTTGTTATTTTCCCCTCCTTAAGGACTTCTTTTGTAAGCCTGATATCGCCAGGATTGTCCTCAATTAGCAGGATTTGAATTAGCTGCAAAGGCTTCATGTCATACATACGAATCACTTTTAGAACGTAAATCTAACTGCTTTTTAATTATACGTGTAAAATATCCATCCATCATTTAATTTCGATGAATAACAGCTAACCTGGGGTAAACGGTATTTTTTGGCAGGTGCACATACCCTTATTCGTTTTTATATGAAAAAAATGTGTCTTGGTGAAATCATTTCAACCGGGAAGCTGATATTGGAGTAAAAAACAAACAGCCTGTTTGCAAAATATTATTCAGGAGTTATTGCCTGGGCAAATCTTTTATGTCTTCTCACTTCGTGGACTTTCCCGAAGACCCGGAGGTATTTCTGGGAAATTGTAAAAAAATCGATTCTTCCTCCCAGTCCTACAGATGGTGTTTTATTGATGATGTCATAGCCTCCGAATAAAGTAAATGCCCCAAAGCCTACAAATCCGCCTGTAGCGAAACTTGCCAGTTTGTTAAAGCTGAAATTATTTTCGAGCCCTGCAATGCCTATTACACCGAAGAAAAAGGTCGGATCTATCGTCATTTTATCATCATCATTGAAGATAAAGTCTCCCAGAAACCACGTGTAACCAACCCCCAAACCTATAGTTGGGCTTACAATATAGTTCCCACTGGTGAACTCCAGACTGCTGAATGAAATCGGAACGGTGGCAGATCCCATCAGCCTTGACTTATATTTGGTATTGTAATAGAGCGTGTCCGGCCATTGGCTCAGACAGTCGCGAGTTTTTAATTCGGTTTCTGAAGTGGGAAATACGTACCCGCTTTTTAACAAGTAGTTTACAATGGGACTGTTTGTTTCTTGTCCGTATCCAACATAAGTTTGAAATGCAAAAAAACCCAAAATGGAATAAAACAAACCACATTTGAATCGGCTTACAAACATGGTTTAATCAGGATTAAGATCAACAACTGTTTTTCCTGCAAAACTTGGATATTTTTTACCGGTTTATGTTTTACGATGGAATAAAATAGTTGCATATTTCACACCCGGTGGTAGGAATTAACAATTAATTTCATAATTGATTATCTTTGGTGGAAATTTATTCTTTTTTGGTAGAAACCTATTCTTTGAAAATACACCTACTTATTTTTTCGATAGCTGTCCGGGAACCTGGACCGCCGGCCCGCCGATTCCTGATAATCTGGGACAGACCGATGCTCCGGGTGCAATGATGGCAAATGGAAAAATTCTTATACCGCTCAGACCTTCGGGAACCTACAATCCGCCGACCTTTTTTTACGAATACGATTACCTGTCCAATAGCTTTCTCAATGTCGGGGCTCCCGGAGGAACGGATTCAATAGTATGGCCTGTTTTTACCAGCAATATGCTTGACCTGCCGGATGGAAACGTTTTGGTCTCTACCCAGGAATCCTCTCAATTTTTTGTTTATACACCTGTCGGACCTGCTCTTGCCGCTGGAAAACCGACAATAGGTACTGTTGCCCAAAATGGGAAAACGTATACGATCACCGGAACCCAGTTCAATGGTATTTCAGAGGGTACAGGGTATGGTGATGACTGGCAGATGTCAAGTAACTATCCTCTGGTCAGGCTTACATCAGGTGCAAAAGTATATTATGCGCGTAGTTTTAATTGGAACAATACCGGGGTTCAGACCGGAAATTTCCCTGACACGGTGCAATTCTGCCTGCCATCCGGATTTCCTCCTGGTATTTATTCACTGGTGGTTGTAGTCAATGGAAATCCTTCTGATTCTGTCGCGTTCAGGTATTATCCTTGTGCGAATGACAGCAATGCCTTGTCTTTTCTGACTATCAATACGGGGAATGACACCCTGGTTTGCAATGGAGTTTCTGTCAATCTGGCAGCAGCAGCAAGCGGCGGAATAGGTTCTGTATCCTATAACTGGATGCCTGGGAATTTAACCGGGGCTTCTCCGGTTATACATCCTTCACTAACTACGAGCTATACGGTAGTCGCATCGGACGCTAACGGCTGCATGGACACCAGCAGTTTTGCCGTGACAATCAGCATTCCGCTTGGAACGGTAAACGAAAAAGCAGCTTTTAATCTGATTGTATTCCCTGACCCCGCGACAGATCTTTAAATTTAAAATTCGAATCGGTTCAGCAGCCGCTCCCTGTTGCGATTAAATTGGTGGACGTATTCGGTAACGAAGTGCTGGAGTTCAATTCCTACATTGAAAACGACAAAATAATTTCACTGGATATAAGTTCGCTTGGCAATGAAATGTACTTTCTGAAAATAGCAGAAGCGAACGGCATGAAAACCGTTAAATTCATAAAGAAGTAGCCTGCTTTATTCGCATGATCGCGGGTCTGGTTGGATCGGAAGTTTTGCCATCTTTTCAACTTCAATAGAGGGAAATCCGAATTCTTCAACCACTTTTCCCAGTATCAGGTAAACCCCCGTGCCCCTGAAGGGATAGTTTCGGAGCTGTTCAGGGAAATGGGTTGTGTCGAAGAAATCACGGTTCGTATCGAGAAAAGTTGCAAAGTTCATGTAATCGCCACGTTTTGTACGGACGTATTTGGTTGCGACAAAGTATCCCAGTATGCGGATTTGTTTGCCGACATTGCCGATTAAGTCTTTGGCAGCGGTTTCTCCTCTGAAGCCGGTTTTCAGCATGTCAAAGGGACTCAGGGATACCGGGAATCCCAATAATTCGAGTTCATCGTAAGCATCCTCAATCGGAATATGAGCGAGTTCGGGAAGGGTATACTGCTGCAGGGGCTGATCGAACAGGGCTTTGTCTTCTGGTTTTGAACGTGATTTGCCAAGGCTGAGATGGGCTTCCCACAGAAGTTGTTTCTTGCCTTTACCCGTAAAGCGAAAGGCGTTTATCCGGATCAGGACAGCCAATTGCTCCAGGGTTATCGGAATGCGACTGCTAAAGTCACTCAAATTCAGGTAAGCACCGTTTTGTCCGCGCTCAGCTTCGATTTTTTTTACAATCGCTTCTTCAAGATTGGAGAGGTGAACAAATCCCAGGTAAATGTCCTTGTCATAAATGGAAGTTAAGTAGTTGCTTTTGTTGATACAGGGGAGGTGTATGGTCGCTCCCGCCTTGCCCGCTTCGGTTACATATACACGAGTCTGATAGAATCCCCCGAAGTTGTTGATCACGGCCGTCATAAATTCAAGCGGATAATAGGTTTTCAGAAAGAGGCTTTGGTAGCTTTCTACGGCATAACTCGCTGAATGGGCTTTGGAAAAGGAATAGCCTGCGAAGTTCTCGATCTGCCGCCAGACTTCTTTGGTCGTTTCTTCGGGGTAGCCTTTCTGTCTGGCATTGGAAAAGAATTTACCGGTAATTTCGTCCAGGTATTTTTTTGTACGGTTTTTGCCGGACATCATTCTCCGTAAAATATCGGCGTCCCCTAAATCGAGGTCTGCGTAGTGGTGGCAGACCTTCAGCACATCTTCCTGATAGACCATGACCCCGTACGTTTCTTTGAGTTGCTCTTCGAGGACAGGGTGGAGGTATTCGAATTTGCCGGGATTGTGGAAGCGGTAAATGTATTGCCGCATCATCCCCGATTGGGCTACGCCCGGACGGATGATGGAACTGGCCGCCACGAGGCTTACGTAATTATCGCAACGAAGCTTTTTAAGCAAGCCCCTCATGGCGGGAGATTCAATATAAAAACAACCGATGGTGTCGCTTCGTTTAATCTGTTGTTTCAGTTTTTCATCTGTTTTAAATTTTTCGACTTCGTGTATGTCAACAGTTATGCCCCTGTTCTTCTGAATGATTTCAACCGCTTCTTTGATATGTCCTATTCCCCGCTGGCTGAGTATATCGAGCTTGTCAAAGTGTATGTCTTCGGCCGTGTACATATCAAACTGGACAACCGGAAAACCTTTGGGCGGCAAGTCGAGAGCCCCATAGCTTGTCATGGGTTCTTCGGAGATCAGTATCCCGCCGGCATGAATGCTTCTGACGTTGGGAAAATCGGCTATTGATTTATAGTCTGACAAAATTTCTTTTGTGATGGCGTTCTGATACAGCAGCTCATTGGGATTGCCGATCAGGGCATCTAGTTCGTTTTTGGGGAGCCCGTGAATCTTTCCGAGTTCGCGGATGATGGATTTGTCCCTGAATGTTGACATGGCTCCCAGAAGTGCCGTGTGCCGTTGTCCGTATCTGGCAAAGATGTACCTGAAAACTTCGTCCCGGTCTTTCCAGCTGTAATCAATATCAAAGTCAGGAGGCGACTTGCGTTTGGGGTTTAAAAAGCGCTCAAAATACAAGTCAAGCTCAATGGGACAGACATCGGTTATCTTTAAACAATACGCAACCACGCTGTTTGCCCCTGAACCTCTGCCGACGTGGTAAAATCCTCTGGACAGACTGTGGGCGATTATATCCCAGGTTATTAAAAAGTAAGCGGAGAACCCCAGCCTATCGATGATGACAAGTTCTTTCTGTACCCTTGCCGCAGCTACCGGATTATCGCCGTAGCGGCACTGCAGTCCTTTGAGGGTCAGTTTTTCAAGCAGCAGTAAATCTTCGTAGCGGCTGCCGGTGAAGGTCTTTTTATTCTTCGGAGCTTTGACATCAAATTCAAAATGACAGTCTTCGAGTATTCGCCTGGTGTTTTCAATCAGCTGTGGAAATTCTTCGTAGGTTTTTAACACGTGCCTGCAGGCGACAAAATAGTCGCCCGGGGCGGCATGCTGATGGGGTTGCAATTTTGAACCCAGCAGGTTGTTGTCAATGGCCCTGAGTTTTTTATGCATCTCAAATCCTTGTTCGTCTTTGAATACAAGGGATTGGAGAATGACATACCTGCGGTGGTTCTGTTTATCAAAAAGGATTTTGCTGAGCTGTGTTGGTTTGATTCCGATGTATTCGTTTTCCTTTACGGATTGGGGTTGTTTTCTGCCGAAGGGGTAGATCACATAGCACTGTCTGAAATCCGCCTCCGGCGGATAATCCTTTTTGTTCAAATGGCAATCTGTCAAGAGTTCATTCAATTCCCGGAAACCTTCTTTGTTTCGTGCGATACCAATGAAGAGGGTCTGGTCTTCCTTTTTAAATTCAACTCCTACAACTGGTTTGCAATTTATTTCCTGACAGGCTTTTACATAGTCCAGCGCACCCGATGTGTTGTTAATGTCTGTGAGCACAATTGCAGGATGTTTGCCTTCAAGGGCGAGGTCTGCCAGCTGTTCAACAGGGATCGTGCCGTAGCGGAGACTGTAATACGAATGTGCGTTTAAAATCATGGCGAGCCATTTATCGCTTTTACGATGGCCGAATACCCGTAACGCATGCGCATCTTGTCAATGGCAGTATACAAACTGATCAGGGAGGGGGTATCTTCAAAAAGATTGATTTGCTGATGGCCGTTGACCATATTGCTGAAACGTACGCCGATCAGCCGCACCAGTATCCGCCTTGAATAATTCCTGGAGAACAGTTCAAGTATTTTTTCGGTGATCAGATGGTCGGAAGCGGTGTAGGCTATTTTTGACTGAAAAGTATGGGTCTGAAAATCGCTGTATCTTATTTTAAGCGTGATGCAGGAGGTCAATCGTTTTTGCCTGCGTAAATCAAACGCAAGCCGGTCGACCATTGAAATAAGCACGCGTTTGAGTTCTTCAATATCGGTTGTGTCTTTATCAAAGGTGGTTTCGGTGCTCATTGATTTTTGTTCGGTATAGGGAACAACGGGAGAATTGTCGATACCGTTTGCTTTCTTCCAGATGGAAAGTCCGTTTTCTCCCAGTACGCTTTGCATCATTTCAACGGGCATTTGCTGAATGGTTCGTACCTGTTCAATACCCATGTTGCGTAAAAGTGTATAGGTTTTATCGCCGATCATCGGTATTTTTTTTATGGAGAGGGGGGCCAGAAAGGGTTTCTCTGTCCCGTTCTGTATATGGAGCTCGCCATTGGGCTTTGATTCCCCTGTGGCGATCTTGGAGACCGTTTTATTCAGGGATAGTCCGAAGGAGATCGGCAATCCGCTTTCCCTGATTATTTTTTTACGAAGCTCCTGCGTCCATTTCAGGCACCCGTAAAATTTATCCATACCTGTTATGTCAATGTAATGTTCGTCAATGGAAGTCTTTTCTACCGCCGGAGATTCTTTTTCGATAATATCGGTCACCAGGCGCGAATAACCGGAATAGGATTCCATATCCCCTTTGATGTAAACAGCGTGGGGACAAAGTTGCCTGGCTAAGCGGATGGGCATTGCCGAATGAACCCCGAAGGTCCTGGATTCGTAGGAGCAACTTGCCACCACTCCTCTGTCGGATGTTCCTCCCACAATCACCGGCTTCCCGACCAGACTGGAATCTTTCAGACGTTCCACGCTGATGAAGAAGCTGTCTAAATCAAGGTGTACGATCTGGCGGTCCATTGAATGAAGTATCGGATTAAGATTTTGAAATTACCAATATATGTAGTAATTTGGTGCTTAAAATTGTAGCAATGTCAAAAATAGCCAAAAACATCAGGCACCTGAGAGCATTGGAGAGCCTTTCACAGGAACAACTTGCCGATGAACTGAAAATAACCCGGTCCCGATTGGGATCGTATGAAGAGGGGAGGAGTGAACCGAGCATTGACATGCTCATTAAGCTGTCCAACTATTTTCATGTGGCCATTGATGCCATGGTAAAGGTTGACCTGAGCAGAACAAAACTCAATACCCTGATGGATATTGAAAATAACAGAACCCTTTTTCCCATTTATCTGGATGCAGCGGACAATGACTTGATCGAGGTCGTTCCCGCCAAAGCGGCAGCCGGTTATCTGAACGGCTATGCCGATCCGGAGTATTTTGACAGCCTGCCCAAAATGAACCTGCCGTTCATCCCTGTGGGCAAGCACCGGGCCTTTTCCATAAAGGGAGATTCGATGCCTCCCTTAAAGGACGGTTCGTATGTCGTTGGCAAATACGTTGAATCCCTGAAGGATATTAAAAGCGAACGAACCTACGTGCTTTTAACCAAACAGGACGGCATTGTATACAAACGGGTATACAACAACATTAAACAGGACGGCACCTTACTTCTGCATTCTGACAATCCTGCGTATCAACCTTACAGTGTGCAGTTGCATGACGTGCTGGAAATCTGGGAATTCACCTGTTGTCTGAATTTATCAGACCGCAAGCCGGAAGAATTGAATATGGGAAGCATTATGAATATGCTCAGAAGTATGAAGGTGGAGCTGGCGAGTATAAAGAGGTGAGGATTAAACGTAAGAAGAAGTGGTGAAACAAACGGGTTTGAAAATCAGAATTTCTGCGGGGCTTGCCTGTTTATTCCTGCTGATTTTTTTTCTGTTGCAGAATCCCTTCATTTATTATTCAACCCTGGGAAGGATTTCGGATAATTATGTACATGTCGGAAACGAGAAAAAATTCGAAATCATTTCGGTTAAAAAGCCTTTTGAAAAAATTACAGCGTCGAATTGCTACAGGTGGGATGCGGTTTTATTCAAAGTCGTAAAGGAAAACGGGTACTCGGGCACGGATAAACAGTTTAAGGAACGGCTGGATTATTATCCCCTTTATCCGGTTGTCTGGAAACTGGTTGCGCTGGATTCTCCGCTTGTCTTTTTATTCAGTTATCTGATTTTTATTTTCGGTCTGATCCTGTTGTCTAACCTTTTTGGGGAAGGGAATTCAACGGATGTGCTGCTTTTTACAGTTGGCATTCTGCTGCCAACAGTCACTTCCTTTTATCTGCCCTACGCGGAATCGCTTTTTTTACTCTCTTTTGCTGTTGCGCTCAGGGGACTTTTTCAGAAAAAATACGGATTGTTTTTTATAGGAGCATACGCCTTTGCGTTGACCCGTCCTGCTGTGCTGATTTATATGACGGCACTTGCTGCTGCCGACCTGCGTTATTTTATTTCGCACAGGAACGTTCGTTATTTCGTTAAGGAACTGGCCCTTAAAGCAGCACCGTTTGTAGCCGGATTTCTCAGCGTGACAGCCGTTCAGTATTATTATTCGGGATCCTGGACGGCTTACTTTGATGCTCAGATTTTCTGGCCGGCAGAATCGGGTCTTTTCAATACCG
>JABDFU010000043.1 GCA_013286385.1 Bacteroidota bacterium | reverse complement strand
TATTGTCTATTCAAATGAAAGCGAGCTCCTGGCAAAAGCGGCAGATCCTGAAGAATTTTACATCGGGGAAGTCATGCCCGCCAAGCTCCATCTGAATCTTCAGTACAAAAAAGACATCGGGATGTGGACTGATCTGAAGATAATCGCAAAGACGATAGCTAAAATATGGGTGTGATCACCTAATCGCTACCTGGTTTTATCAATCACTTTCTGATTGATCATGTGCTCCAAAAAACCATCCAGCTGATCTACGTCCAGCCTCTTGGCTATGATTTTCTTGTTTTCATCCAGAACATAGATCACCGGGGTGCTGTAAATGTCGTAGGTCTTTTTGAAACCGGTCTGGTACGTAGGATCGAAGATGTTTATCCAGTCCAGTTTATTTTCCCGGATGTATTTCTTCCAGGGCTCCGCATTGGTCTCGGTACCAATGGCAACTACTTCCACACCTTTGGGCTTGTTCTTGTGGTACCACTCCAGAAGCTTCGGAGTTGCTTTCTTGCAGTGGCTGCAGTCGTAATCCCAGAAGTAGAGGATCGTGAATTTTGCACGTACATCGTAGAGGGTGACATCGCGAAGGGAAGAGTCCTTCAGCGTAAGATTAGGGGCGTATTTATTGATCAGAATGGGCTTTAAGGTAAGTGCGCGCTGTGTGATCTTGGCGAGGGACGCCGAGTCTACCCAGTAGGCCTGGTTGGTCATGTAGTATTTTTCAGCCATGTGTACAAAAATGGCATCCATGCCCATAATCTGGGAAGTTTCATAGGTAGACGTGATCCAGTAAACAACGTACTTGAAGACCTCCTTGTTGGCTTTGGCTTTTTCGGCAATAATATCCACCGCCGCGTTTATGGAGTCGGGGAAGGGGTAGGTCATATTGTCCAGGAAGTTTTTCATTTTGTTGAAGAGAATAGGGGAGTAGAGCAGCCGTTCATCAGAGAAATCAAAATTATCCCAGTAATGGGCTCTCAGGTATTTAAATCCGAAGGTAGAGTCGGTTCTTCCGTTGGACAATTTCGGAGCCTCGGGAATTTCAGGTTCGGTCATTGCGCTGAAAACCCTGGCCTGCAGGGTGCCCGGGTGTTTTTTGACAAAATCTGCTTTGTAGGTTTTTACTTCTTTGTCAATTTTGCTGATTTTATCGCGAATCATTTTGGTTGAATCCTTGCTGTTCTTCACCTTTTTGAACTGGGCCTGCAAGGGTTCTACTTCCTTCTGCCTGGATGAGATATAATTCATGTATTCGTAAAAAAGTTTGTTGTCTTCTGAGCCTTTTATTTTCATGTATTTGACATAATCGCTGGTGTCGGTCTCCATGCTGAAATTCTGCTGGTTGTCAACCAGAAAATCAAAAATCCGGTGTTTGGACAAAACCAGAAAATAGATTCCCCCGTGAAGCTTTTCTTTTTTGGAAAACACCAGCTGCCCCGATGCATCGGCTCTGGCCGTATCTCTTATAAATTGTTTATCCCCATAGTCGTTAGCCAGGTAGCACACCGAATCCTTGTGGAGGCCTTTGATTTTAACTTTTATTGTATAGCCTCCGTCATCAGCTGCAAAGCTGAAAAGGCTAAGGAGGATAAAGAAAAGTGCAAGAAAACTCTTTTGCATTTGAACAGGATAGTACTTCATAGGATCTGAAGGGATGGGTTAATGGGATTTTGTTTTATCAATTACCTGCTGATTGATCATGTGTTCTATAAAACCGTCAAGCTGGTCTACTTCAAGCTGTTTGTTGGCTATTATTTTTTTGTTTTCGTCCAGAATAAACATTTTTGGCGTGCTGTAAATATCGTATGTTTTTTTAAATCCGGTGCTGTACTGAGGATCGTAAACATTGATCCAGTCCAGTTTGTTTTGCCGGATGTATTTTTTCCATTCTTCTGCGTTGGTTTCGGTGCCTACTGCAAAAACCTGTATTCCTTTTGATTTATTCTTTTCATACCATTCGAGTAGTTTTGGAGTAACCTTTTTGCAATGGCTGCAGCCATAGTCCCAGAAATAAAGAATCGTGAATTTGGCTCTGGTATCATA
Source organism: Bacteroidota bacterium (assembly GCA_013286385.1). GTDB lineage: Bacteria > Bacteroidota > Bacteroidia > JABDFU01 > JABDFU01 > JABDFU01. Next base: position 17,100 of record JABDFU010000043.1, on the reverse strand, counting down.
AAGTGTCACCTCATTCAGATTCGAATCTTTCAGGGTCAGGTTAGGTGCATATTTGCCTATCAGCAGGGGCTTTATGGTCATCACCCGGTTGCTGATCTTTACAAGCTGTGCGGAGTCTACCCAATAGGCCTGCTTTGTCATGTAATACTTTTCGCCCATGTGGGCAAATACGGCATCCATGCCCAGTATCTGCGAGCTTTCATAGGTGACTGTGATCCAGGAAACCACATATTGGAAGACCTCTTTGTTGGCCTTGGCTTTTTCAACGATCACATCAGCAGCAGCATTCAGCGAATCCGGAATGGGATAGGTCATGTTGTCCAGAAAATTTTTCATTTTGTTGTAAAGGATCGGGCTGCGAAGCAGGCGTTCGTCTGAAAAATCGTAATTGTCCCAATAGTGCGCCCGCTGGTACCGGTAGGGGAAGCTGGAGTCGGGTCTGTTTTTATTGGGCAGCATTGGCGTTGGCGGAACCTCCACATCCGTCATGGCTTTGAAAATCTGAGCCTGAAGTGATTTCGGGTTGCGTTTTACATAGCTTGCCTTGTAATCCTTTACCTGCTGGTCAATGGCCGTCATTTTCCTGCGAATGCGCTCAGAGGAATCTTTACTGTCTTTGACTTTTTTCAGCTCAGCGAGCAAAGGCTCCATTTCCTTTTGCTTTTCTGCAATGTAATTCAGGTATTCATAAAACGATTTGTTTTCATCGGAGCCCTTTATTTTCATGTGTTTTATAAAATCAGCAGTATCTGTTTCGAGGCTGAAATGCTGGTTGTTGTCGATCAGGAAATCAAATCCGAATTTCTTTTTGGGAAGGACCAGAAGGTAAATTCCAGGCTTGAGTTTTGTTTTTCCTGAAAATTGCAGTTGTCCCTGGGCATCCGGCTTTGCCGTGTCCTGAATGTAAAACTTGTCTCCGAAGTGATTGGCCAGAAAGCAGCTTGAATCTTTTGGCAATCCTTTTACTTTTAGCTTTAGAAGATATCCGTCATCTGAACCTGCTACACAGGCTGAGTGCAGAATAAAAACCAAAGCCGCTGCCAGACAATTTTGAATCCAACGCATATTTATGGGTTTAACCTGAAAATCAAGGGTTAAATTTAATAATTTTAACGGCTTTTATGAAATACAGATTAAATATTACACACAAAAAATACCTTTCGGACAAACTTACGCCTGTCAGTATTTATATGAAGCTGAGGGATTTTTACCCGAATTCACTTTTACTTGAAAGTTCGGATTACCACGGACAGGAAAATTCGTATTCCTTCATCTGCTGCGATCCGATCGCAGGCCTTCAACTGAATTCGGGACGACTCAGCCTGTATTTTCCGGATCAGAAAAAAGAGGAGTTTGTTTTTGTTGAAGAAAACCGGACTCAGGCAGGATTGATAAGGAAGCTGGAGAGCTTTCTTTCCCGCTTTGAGCTAACCGGCCTAAAGCCCAAATTCCTGAATCCTGGCATTTTTGGATATACGTCCTATGATTGTGTCAGGTATTTCGAAGATATTCGTCTGCAAAAGAAAATTCATCCCGGATCTCAATCGGGAACAAGTAGGAGCAGTACTATTCCGGATATGATGTATTCGCTTTACCGCTATATTATTGCGGTAGATCATTTTAAAGAAGAACTCCACCTGGTTGAAGTAGGGGTTGAGGGGCAGGCTTCAAAAGGACTGGACAGTCTGAAAGACCTGCTGTTCAATAAGGTTGCCGGCACTTTTCAGTTCAGCCGCCAGGGGGAGGAACGTTCTGATTATACAGATGAACAGTACCGGGGAATGGTGCACAGTGGCAAGCAGCACTGTCAGCGGGGAGATGTTTTTCAGGTCGTGCTTTCAAGAAATTTTTCCCAGGCCTTTACCGGGGATGAGTTCAATGTGTATCGGGCCTTGCGTTCGGTAAATCCTTCTCCGTATCTTTTTTATTTCGACATGGGAGACTTTAAACTTTTCGGTTCCTCTCCTGAAGCCCAGCTGATCATAAAAGATCAGCTGGCCAGTATACACCCGATCGCCGGCACTTTTAAACGGACGGGTGATGACAGTGCGGATGCCGGGCTGGCTGAAAAACTGAAAAAAGACAGTAAAGAGAATGCCGAACATACGATGCTGGTCGATCTGGCGAGGAATGACATGAGCCGGCATTGCTCCTCTGTTGAGGTCGAAAAATTCAGGGAGATACAGTTTTACTCGCATGTGATTCATCTGGTTTCAAAGGTAACGGGCCGGCTGAAGAATCCTTCAGAAGCGCTGGATGTTCTGGCAGATACCTTTCCGGCAGGCACCCTGTCGGGAGCCCCTAAGCACAAAGCCATGCAGATCATTGACAATCTGGAGCTCAGGGCAAGAGGATATTACGGAGGCTGCGTCGGACTTATCGCCTTCAACGGAGATACCAACCAGGCCATCATGATCCGTACTTTTTTAAGCAAAAACAACGAATTAAACTATCAGGCAGGAGCAGGGGTCGTTGTATCCTCCTCAGAAGAAGGAGAATTACAGGAGGTCAACAATAAACTTGCCGCATTAAAAAAAGCAATTGAACTGGCAGAGACGCTATGAACATTCTGGTCCTCGATAATTACGACAGCTTTACCTACAACCTGGTTCACTACATTGAAAAAGTATGTGAATTTCAGGTTGAAGTTCACCGGAACGATAAAATCGGGCTTGACGAAATTGACCGCTTTGACAAAATTTTGCTTTCTCCCGGACCGGGAATACCTTCAGAGGCAGGCTTGCTGATCGACCTGATAAAAACCTATGCCACTACTAAAAGTATATTGGGGGTCTGTCTGGGCATGCAGGCCATAGCAGAAGCATTCGGAGGTTCCCTGACAAATCTTGATACGGTTTATCACGGCATTGCCACTCCGGTACACATTGTTAAAAAAGACCCTTTATTTAAGGGCCTTCCCGCCACATTCAATGTAGGACGTTACCACTCCTGGGTGGTAAATAAGAATGATTTGCCCGGTTCACTGGAAGTTACAGCACTGGACGATAACAACCTGATCATGGGACTTGCACATAAAAAGTTCGATGTGCTTGGAGTTCAGTTTCATCCGGAAAGTATTTTAACGGAATACGGAGAAGAAATGATCCGCAACTGGATCAACCTATGAAAGAGACCTTACTTTATTTATTTGAAAACAAAACGCTGAGCAAGGAGCAGAGCAGAACCGTTTTGCTGAAAATTGCAAAAGGAGAAGCCAATGCGGGTCAGATCGCCTCTTTTCTGACCGTCTTCCTGATGCGCCCGGTTACTGTGGAAGAACTGGAAGGTTTCAGGGAAGCTTTGCTGGAATTGTGTCTTAGGCTCGATTTCTCTGATTTTGAAACCGTCGATTTGTGCGGAACCGGAGGAGACGCAAAGGACACCTTTAATATTTCGACGCTTTCTTCTTTTGTGGTTGCAGGAGCAGGACTTAAAGTGGCCAAACATGGCAATTACGGAGTTTCATCGGTAAGCGGTTCTTCAAATCTGATGGAGCACCTGGGCTACACTTTTACCTCAGACCGGGAGATTCTGGTCAAAGAGCTGGACAAAGCAGGAATTTGTTTTATGCATGCTCCTTTGTTTCATCCGGCTATGAAAACAGTTGGTCCTGTCCGGAGGGATCTGGGTGTGAAAACATTTTTTAATATGCTGGGCCCTCTGGTTAACCCTTCTTTTCCCAACTATCAGTTGACCGGAGTTTTCAGTCTTGAACTCCTGCGCATTTACAATTACCTGCTCCAAAAAACAGACCGCAGGTACATCGTTGTTCACAGCATGGACGGATACGATGAAGTTTCCCTTACCTCTGCGTTCAAATGTGTGTCCAGAGATCAGGAGCGAATTCTGGAGCCCGAAGACCTGGGATTAAAAAAACGAACGCAGGAAGATTTGTATGGCGGATCAAGCGTTGAAGAATCGGCCCGGATTTTTCTTCAGATACTAAAGGGAGAAGGTACTGCGGCCCAGAATGACGTGGTATCGGCCAATGCCGGGATGGCTATTTTTTGCGTACATTCGGAAAAAACACCGGAAGATTGCATTGCCATGGCAAGAGAGGCCTTGCTTTCAGGCAAGGCCGGCAAGGTTTTGTCCCGGCTGCTGAAGGGCAACTAGCTGCTGAAGGCCAACTAAACGATAGCTTTGTAAAATGAATATACTTGATCAGATCATAAGCCAGAAAAGAAAGGAAGTAGAGGAGCGCAAATCCCTGTATCCGGTAAAACTGCTCGAAAAGTCGATTTATTTCAGTTCCCCTTCGGTATCCCTTAAAAAGTATTTGCTCAGAGATGATCTGACAGGGGTTATTGCGGAGATCAAACGCAAATCTCCTTCAAAAGGCGCGATCAACAGCTACGTTAACATCGAGCGTACATCCATAGGCTATATGCAGGCGGGGGCAAGCGCGCTGTCTGTTCTTACCGATACCGGTTTTTTCGGGGGTAAAAACGAAGATCTTACGCTGGCCCGCAAGTTCAATTACTGTCCTATTCTGCGCAAGGATTTTATTATTGATGAGTATCAGATTGTGGAGGCAAAATCCATAGGAGCAGATGCAGTCCTTTTACTGGCCAATGTGCTGGATAAGGCCCGCATTAAAGAACTGGCCGTTTTTGCCAGGTCTCTGGGACTGGAAACCGTTCTTGAAATCCGTGAGGCAGAGGAACTCGGTTCCCTGAATGAAAACATAGACTGTGCCGGCATTAACAACCGTAACCTGAAAGACTTTAAGGTTAACGTTGACCAGAGTTTCGTTCTTGGTCAACGCATACCCAGGGAGTTTGTGAAAATATCAGAAAGCGGCATTTCAGACCCGGATGTCCTGTTGAAACTGAAGGCCCAGGGGTTCAGGGGTTTTTTGATCGGCGAATTTTTTATGAAGCACAGCCGCCCCGAATTGGCCTGTGCAACCTTTATTCATCAGGTTAATTCACGTATTCAGCGGTAATTTTTGCTTTTCCCGAAAATATTCTCCTTATTTGCTTAACACTAAAACCGAGTTTGATGACAACTGCAGTGCTGCCGATAACGGTAACTAAAATTTCTGGTTCGCGCATATCCGAGTTAGATGAGTCCAATCTGGGGTTCGGAAAAATATTTTCAGACCATATGTTCGTTGCAGATTATAAAAACGGACATTGGGAAAAGGCTGAAATTCTTCCTTACGGAAAAATTCCCTTCAGTCCCTCCAGCTCGATGATGCATTACGGTCAGGCCATTTTTGAAGGAATGAAAGCCTATCGCAACGTAAACGGTGAAGTGTTTCTTTTCAGGCCGATTGCCAATCAGAAGCGGTTAAATATCTCGGCCATCCGCATGGCTATGCCGGTTATCTCTGAGGAACTTTTCATGGATGGCTTGCTTCAGCTGGTTAAAACCGACAGCAACTGGGTTCCCACCACCGATGGCGCTTCGCTGTATATCCGGCCTTTTCTTATTGCTACGGATGAGTACATAGGCGTAAAGCCTTCCGACACCTATAAGTTTATGATCATTACTTCTCCGGTTGGAAAATACTACAGCGAGCCGGTTAAGGTTCTGGTAGAAACCAATTATATCCGTGCAGTAGAGGGTGGTGTAGGCTTTGTGAAAGCATCCGGCAATTATGGCCGCTCACTTTATCCTGCTAAACTTGCTCAGCAAAAAGGATACCACCAGGTCATCTGGACCGATGCCCGGCATCACCGTTACCTCGAAGAATCAGGAACCATGAATGTTGTGTTTGTCATTGACGGGGTTTTGGTAACGCCGCCATTGGGAGATACCATTCTGGCCGGAATTACAAGGGACAGCGTACTGACGATTGCAAGGGATTGGGATATTAAAGTGGAGGAACGTAAAATCAGCATCGATGAAATCATCGAAGCCCACCGTAACAATACGCTTCAGGAAGCATTTGGTACCGGCACAGCGGCTACGATCGCACCCATTTGCCTGATTGGTTACGAAGGTGTTGAGTATGGTCTTCCGGCCTTAAACAGTACGTCCTATTCTACCCGTTTCGGAAAGGAACTCGAAGGTATACGTAAGGGACGTATTGCGGACCGTCACAACTGGATGGTTAAGGTGTGCTGATTCCCTTAAAACCTTCTCTGATCAGAATTATTCCCGGGATTGCTGTGACCACAAAGGCAGCGGGCCAGAGTCTCAGATAGGTGCCTACGAGGCTGAGTATGGTGAGTATAAAACCCAGAAACATTCCGAACAGAAACAGCAAATGAAAAAGAACAGGGTGCGATTCTCTCATGTCTTTTACCCTTCCGTTTGTCTGAAACGGGGATTTTGATTGTCCGGCACGTGTTGGTTGTCCCGGTTGTGCGGCAGCTTCCTCTTGTCCTCCGTACTTGAGTTTCAGATCAAACCTGAAGCGCTTCTCTTCGTCTGTTAAAACATCATAGGCCTCACTGATCAGCGCAAAATGCTGGCCGGCGTTGGTTGAATTGTTTACGTCGGGATGAAAAGTTTTCGCTTTCAGGCGGTAAGCTTTCTTGATCTCTTCCTGAGATGCAGTGGAGGATACTCCAAGTATCTTGTAATAGTCGTTCATCATCAGCTTCTACAATGTAGGAATTTTTGACTAAATTCATGTTTTTGATGGAAAAAGCTCTGTTGGACGGATTTAAAATTGTTGCTCCTGCTATTGCCACAGCGGGTGTTTATTTTTTTACGACCGATAAAGGGTTGCAGTACGAGGTGCGTTTTGGACGCAGGCAGGATAATATTCTTCACGCTACAATTGTTTTTGGAGTCATCAACGAGGAGTTTGAAGGCGAAGAATACATCGTGACCAACAAGGGTGATTTATATGCGGTAATGGCAACCATTGTGCGCGTCATCTGGCTTTTTATGGCTCAGCATCCCAAAATGATTACCTATGAATTTACGGGTATCTCCAAAGAGGGGGAAGGGGACAGCCGGCTTAGCCAGCGCATTGCCCTTTATAAGCGATACCTGCCTTTAATTTTCAATACCCACGAATGGAAATTTGATTTAAGCGGAGGGAATACCGTTTTGGTGAACCGGATTCAATAAAAAAAGAGCAGTATCAGTAAATGAGTAGTCTATATGCAGAAAAAACAGTTAACTAAATTAAAAACCTTTCTCAGCAAACCCCGAAACCTGCTGATTGTAACGCACTGGTCGCCCGATGGAGATGCCATGGGTTCCTCTCTGGGATTGTATAATTTTCTGAAGAAATTGCAGCACAAGGTGACTGTGATAACCCCCAATGATTACCCTCCTTTTTTAAATTGGCTTCCCGGGAACAAAAACGTCAGGATTTTCAGCCAGGAGCCGGCCCTTTGCAAAAAAATTACAGCCAAAGCAGAACTGATTTTTTGCCTGGATTTTAATTCCCTCAAGCGCATCGATAAGCTCGGTGACGAAGTGGCTGCAAGCAAGGCGCCTAAGGTAATTGTGGATCACCACCTTCAACCCGACGGTTTCGCTCACTACCTGTACCACGACGTGAAATCTTCTTCCACGGCCGAATTGATTTACAGTTTAATCTGTGAAATGGGCCTGAAAAAATTGATGAATGCTGACATTGCCAATTGCCTGTATACCGGTATTATGACAGATACGGGTTCCTTTCGTTTTCCATCCGCCACTTCAAAAACCCACCGGACTGCAGCCGATCTCATCGATGCCGGTGCCAATAATTCGGAGGCTTATAACCGGATTTTTGACACGAACAGTGCTGACCGGGTCAAATTGCTGGGCTTTTGCCTGGGCGAAAAATTGAAAATTTTCCCCGAATACCGGACCGGCTTAATCAGCCTGTCCGGCGATGAAATGCAGCAATTCAATTACAGGAAAGGGGATACCGAAGGATTTGTAAATTATGCACTGTCCGTCAGCGGAATCCGCTTTGCTGTTTTTTTCGCAGAGCGGGATGAGATTATCAAATGCTCATTCCGGTCCAAGGGGAGTTTTGACGTCAATGCATTTGCCCGGAAACATTTTGAAGGAGGCGGGCATGCCAATGCATCCGGAGGCATGAGCAAACGTACCCTTGATCAGACCATAGCCTACTTTATTTCTCTTCTTCCTTCGTACAGCAAAAAACTGAACAAATGAAGTTGTTCGGTTTTTTTTCGGTTTTGGTTGGTGTTCAACTGGCCTCCTGCGGCGGAAAATCTGATGGCGCGGTAAAAAAAGTAAATTACGACAGCCTCCGAGAGCCTCTGATCAAAGCAAATAAATTTTACGTGAAAAAGGAATCGGATGAAATTGACCAATATGCCCGATTTAAGGGTTGGGACATGACCGTCTCGGGTACGGGGCTGAGATATATGATTTACAAACACGGAGAAGGGAGTGTAGCGAAGGCCGGGCAACAGGCGAAAATCAATTACAAAGTAAGCCTGATGGACGGACGCGTATGCTACAGTTCGGATAAGACGGGGCCGAAATCCTTCACCATTGGCGAGGATCATATCGAAAGCGGGCTTCACGAGGCCATTACCTATCTTCGGGTTGGGGACAAAGCGATCGTTATTCTGCCTTCCTTTCTGGCTTTCGGGCTGGCAGGAGACGGAGATAAAATACCGCCGCATGCGAGCGTGGTTTATGATCTTGAACTTATAGCGCTTCACTGAACCGTGGAAAAAAAAATCTTCTGCTATCGTTTATTTTGGTTTCTGATTCCGTTGCTGCTACTGACCATTTTTTCCTGTCGTCCGAAAAATTCGGCCTACCCCGGTTACTCTTCAACTTCCTCGGGTCTTTATTATAAACTGCTTGATTTTTCAGATGCCAGGCCTAAGCCCCTGAAGGGTCATTTTTTTGAGCTCTCAGTGGTTTACAAAACCGATAAAGATTCCATTTTTCTGGACAGTAAAAACCAGAATCCCATCGGGACGGTTATGCTGCCCTGTGATAGTATTTGCAATAAGGGTTTGTTGGGAGAAGGATTGATGAAAATGAACGAAGGGGACAGCATGAGTTTTGTGCTTGGCGCAAGTGATTTGTTCAGCAGGTTTTTTCATTCGAATCTTCCGTTATTTTTAACGAAAAACAGCCTGTTGAAAGTGGACGCCCGGCTGATCCGCAATCTGGATAAAAATGAATACGAAGCGGAATTGGAAAAATTCGAAGAAGCTCTTTCCACCTGGGATGTGGAGGAAAACAGAAGAATCAAAAATTACCTGCGCGTTCATCAGTTGCCTACCGCTGAGCAGCAAAGCGGAATTTTTTATATTCCGCTTATCCAGGGCGGAGGAGCCCAGGCAGATTCGGGTAAGGTTGTTCAGGTAAGGTATACCGGCCGGTTTATGGACGGAAAAAAGTTCGATGATTCCGGAGCATCCGGCACCCTTTTTGAATTCAGGCTGGGGGATGAATACCAGGTGATCTGGGGTCTGCAACTTGGGATAAAATTGATGAAAGAAGGCGGGCAAGCCAAAATAATTATACCTTCGTACCTCGCTTATGGAGAGGAAGGATCATCCACAGGGATCGTCCCGCCTTACACAACAGTGATATACGAAGTGGAATTAATAAAAGTAAAATAAAACTAACCAAAAGGGTGAAATGCACAGCATTCATGAATTCAAACTAAATGTAAAACATGAATGAGTAAAACTTTAACCTTAAACTAAAATTATGATGAGCAATTTTAAGAAATTAACTTACGCAGCAGCAGGAATTACCGGAGTGGCAGCCATTGGATTATGGGCTTGCAAAGGAAACGGTCAGTTTGCCGGGTATGAAAAATCCCCATCGGGCCTGTATTCGAAATTTTATGTCAACAATGAAGGCGGGCGCAAGCCAAAAACAGGGGAGTACGCCTCCATCCTATTAAAGTATACCACCGCCAAGGATTCGGTTATGTTTGATTCACACAGCATTAAAGAATCGGATAACGGATTGATTTCAGAGCCGATCATGAAACCAACCTTTCAGGGAGGAATCGAAGAAGCTTTGATGTCTATGTCTGAAGGCGATAGCGCCAGTTTTAAAATCAGCGCCGATTCTGTTTTTCTGAAAACCTTCAGGGCGAAAGAGCTTCCGAAATTCATTGAAAAAGGAAGCTACCTCACTTTTTACATTAAAATGGGCAAGGTAAAGACCCAGCAGGAGTTAATGAATGAACTGAGTTCGAAGGAGGTTCAGCAACGCAACGATTATCTGAAACAAAACAACATAACGGTTGAGCCCACAGCCTCCGGTTTGTACTTTATTGAGCAGGAGCCGGGCAAGGGAGCCCTTGTAAAACCGGGGCAAACCGCCTCTGTAAAATATTCAGGTTCGTTGCTGAACGGACGTGTTTTTGACGCGTCTGACCTTCACCAGGGAAAGCTTCCATTTGATGTTCCTGTTGGACAGCAAAAGGTAATTCCGGGGTGGGATGAAGCGCTTCAGAAAATGAAAAAAGGAGGAAAGGCAACGGTTATTATACCTTCTTCTCTGGCCTATGGCTATCAGGGTCAGGGGCCTATTCCTGGTTTCAGCACATTGGTGTTTACCATGGAAGTAGTTGATGTAAAAGATACTCCACCCGCTGCTCCGGGAGCTCCTTCAGCTCCGGGTAGAAGATAAATCCGGATAAAGAAAAAAAATCGTAAAAATGAACAAACCGACTATTTCAGCTCTGGCATTGCTATTGTTTTCTGCTTTTGTAATTGCGCAAACTCCGGCACCGACAGCGGCTAACTCAAAACCCGGTACTCCTGCTGTTACATCGAAAAAGGTAGATCATCCTCAGATGATTACCACCGCTTCAGGTCTGCAGTACATGATTACCTCTGCCGGAAACGGAATACAAGCGCATAAAGGGGACAATGTCAAAGTTCATTACACCGGCAAACTTACCGACAGCACGATATTTGACAGTTCGGTAAAAAAAGGCGTGCCTTTTGATTTTCAGCTGGGAAGAGGAAGAGTGATTAAAGGCTGGGACGAAGGCATCAGCTATCTTCATGTCGGGGATAAGGCAACTTTTATTGTTCCTGCAGCTTTGGGTTACGGAGAGCAGAAGGCCGGTTCGATTCCTCCGAATTCGACTTTGATCTTTGATGTAGAACTGGTGGATGTAAGCGAGGGCATCAAGTCTTTTGAAATTAAGAAGCATGCCGATACTTTAAAGGCAGCCAATGGTATCCAATACCTGAAAGTGCTTTCGAATCCCAAGGGTGTGAAGCCTATTGATTCGGGCAAAGTTTCGATTAATTATATTGCTTACCTGAAAGACGGCTCTATACTGGATGCCTCTGCTGACAGGGGAAACAAACCCTTCAGCTGCCTGCTCGGAGAAAACCAGGGTATGAAAGGCTGGGACGAATGCATACGGCTGATGCGGGTGGGTGAAAAAACACGATTCATCGTACCTTACAAACTGGCCTATGGAGATGAAGGGTATAAGGGAGTGATTCCGCCTAAAGCCGATCTGATTTTTGATCTGGAGTTAACGGATGCAAAAGCTCCGGTCAGGGTTCAGTTTTATGATGTGAAAGGAAAAGATACCGTAAAGACTGCAAGTGGTTTAAAGTATATTGTTGTCAGTAAGGGAGCAGGAGGAGCTAAAGCCGAATCGGGAAAAACTGTGAAGGTTCACTACACCGGCTTTCTGGACAACGGAAAAATATTTGATTCCTCTGTGCAGCGGGGAGACCCCATAGAATTTCCTCTGGGTGCAGGAAGGGTAATAAAAGGCTGGGACGAGGGCATCGCACTGATGAGTGTAGGAGACAAGTTCAGGTTAATCATTCCCTACGATCTGGCTTATGGAGAAAGCGGACACCCTCCGGTCATTCCTCCGATGGCACGACTGATTTTTGATGTGGAATTGGTGGAGGTCAAGTAAGTTCTCAAAATCAGTTTATTTTCCAACAAGAAAAATAGCCGGACGCTTATTTACGTCCGGCTTTTGTTTTTTCCATTCGCTTACCGTCAGGGTTTTAATCACTTCATCGGGTTGGGTCAGATTGCAGGCGATGCAGAAAAGAAGATCGGCAGAGAGAGTGTTTATAGCATCTTCAATCACGTGGCTGTTGCGGTAGGGCGTTTCTATAAAAATCTGCGTCTGATTCGATTTACGTACCTGCCTTTCCAGTTCTCTTAGTTTGGCAATCCTTGCCTTTTGCTCTTTTGGAAGGTAGCCGTTGAAACAAAAATTTTGTCCGTTCATTCCGGATGCCATCAGCGCGAGCAAAATCGAACTGGGACCTACCAGGGGAATTACCTGTATGTTTTTCTCATGCGCCCTTTTTACCAGTTCAGAGCCCGGATCAGCAACAGCAGGGCAGCCGGCTTCAGAAAGAAGACCCGTGTCCTTGCCATCCATACAGTCCTTTAGAAAATCCGGAATCTGTTCAGGCGGAGTTTGTTCGTTGAGGGTATGCAGAATCAGTTCGTCCATCCGGGTTGCAAGTCCCATCTGTTTCAGGTGTCTTCGGGCCGTTTTTTCATTTTCAACTACAAAGATCTGGATTGAATTGACGATAAGGCTGTTTGAGGCTGGCAGCACGCTGGGCAGTTCGCCCGAATCTCCCAAAGGCACCGGTATCAGGTAGAGTTTTCCCTTTTCCATTCGTATTGTTTTTACCCTTATTGTTTTTTACCCTGGAGACTTTGCGCTTTCTGCATATACAGGGCTGCATTCGCCTTATCGCCCTTATTCAGGTAGGATGTAGAAAGAATATAATAAGCAGAAACGTAATTCGGATTGGCCCGGATAATAGCCTGTGCAGCGGCAATGGCACCGTCAAAATTTCCCTTGATCCCATTGGCAACAGCAAGGTCTTCAAGAAAAACAATATTTTTCGGATCGAGTTCAACGGCCTTGTTCAGCCAGGGCAGGGCATCGTCAATCCGGTTCATTTGCTTTCCGTAGGTAACGCCTATTTTGTGATAAGACAGTGCATCGCCAGGCTGCATGAGGTTGGCTTGTTTGTACCAGATAATTGCAGAATCGGGTAGGTTGGCTTTGGCGTAGGCCTCGGCGATATTGAATACGCACTTGAACTGGCCCGGACGAAGGTTGTTTGCTTTCAGTAAATTCGTTTTTGCAAGCTCGGGCATATTGTTTTCCATCTCCACAATGGCGATGTTGTAAAGTGCATCAAAGCTGGCCCCTCCTTTGCAGTTAAACGCATTTGTATAAGCATTGATGGCGGTCTTGTAATCCCTGTTTAGTTTATAGCTTGCATTCCCAAGCAGTAACCAGGCATCTCCGTTTCGGGGGTAGATGTGAAGTCCGATGTTCAGGTTTTCGATAGATTCTTTCAGCATAGCATTTCTTCGGGTCGAATCGGCTTCCTTATCGGCTTCTTCAATCAGCGATCCACCGTAGGAAGTATGCACTTTAGAAGAATTTTCTGATGTTTTCACATCCGTCTGAAGCAGTGTGAAATTGCTTTTCCAGGCGAAATTACGGCTGAATGTTTTTACCGAAAACAAAAGCGCCACAGCAAGCAGGACGCCTGTAGCAGTATTCGTATTGATTTTTTTGTTCTGCATAAGTCTGGTGAACAGCCAGGCCAGGGCAATGCAAAATCCAAGGGAAGGCATAAAAATAAAACGCTCGTTCATTAATATTCCTACCGTAAACAAGAGGTTCGAAACGATTGAAAAGCTGATGTAATAAAACAAAATGCCGTATCCCAAAGGAGACTTAGAACGAAGCAATGAGAGCCCATAGATAAAAAGACCCGCATTGAGCGCAATGGAAATCAATGTGCCGGGAGAGGTAAAGCCGACATAAGGAATCTGATTGTAATAGTAATCGTGGGAAAGGGCGTACGGAAAGAACATCAGCTTCAGGTAATACAAAAAGGTCAGCAGAATGGTGGCATAGCGCTGTCCGGTCGTTGCCAGCGCGAAGGGGTTGTTGAGTACTTCTGTTGATTCCTGGTGCAGGCCGGTCGGTGCGTAGGCGCTTCTGATGAGCATAAAAAGGAGGGTTGGAATCAGGTAGGCCGCTATTCCGATGAGGTATTGTTTCTTTGTCGCTGTGGTGAAAAAATAATAACTGAGCGGAACAATCGCCAGAAAAGTAATCGTATTTTCTTTTGAAAGAAGCGCCAGGGAATAGGCAGCAATACCTGTAAGCAGCCAGGATAATGCGTTTTCCTTCACATACCTGATCGAACAAATAAGAGCGCACACCGAAAACAGCATGGCCATAATTTCATCCCTGCCTTTAATGTTTGCAATGGCTTCGGTGTGTACCGGATGAACGGCATACAGCAAGGTCGCGGCAAAAGGAAGTGTCAGGTAAAAGGGAGGGTATTTTTGAACCCCTCCGGCCAGCTGTCCTGCAAACAGCTGGTTAAGGAGGTATAAAATGAGCACGCAGGTAAGGGCATAGAGCAAAACGTTGAGTCCATGGCTATAGGCCGGCTTTAAGCCCCAGAATTGATATTCTATCGCAAAGCTTACTATGCTTAAGGGGCGGTAGCGTCCACCCTGGATAAGGGTGCTTCCCCGTTGCCCGAAAAAACCTTCAAAAGCGTCGTGGGTCATGATTTCCTTTATTCCCGAGAAGCCTTTTTTGACAAAGCTGTTTTCTGAAAGCACAATGGCATCGTCAATGGCATATTTGTTCCAGAGGGTGTTGGAATAAATCAGGCAGACAACCGCAAATACAAGAAAATAAGGAAGTCTTTTCGACATCAGGGCAAAGATATGGCTTGTCCGGTACTGTGCAATACCCGGGAGATGATAACTTTTATATGTTGATAAATAGAAGGCCAGAGCGTGTATAGTGCCTTATAAACAGGGACCTTTGCAGCATGACAGCTGATAACACGAATAATTTATATTTCTTTGCCATACTTCCCCCTTATGCGATTTCGGCCGAACTGAACGAATTCAAATCAGAGTTTGCCCAAAAATACCAGAGCTTAAAGGCACTGAAATCTCCGCCGCATATAACGGTCATTCCGCCTTTTTTTGCCAATGACAATTTCGAAAAAAGCATAGAAACTAAAGTTCATGAGTTTGTTAAAAGATGCCCGCACATTACTATAAATCTTAACGGATTCGGACAGTTCAATCACAAAGTGATCTTCGTCGAACTCGAAAAAAATCCCGAACTCGAAGTGTTTTATACGGCCTTTTCGGCATTTTTTACCGGTTTCGGATTTGAAATAACAGCCCTGAGCAAATTTTTTCATCCCCATGTGACGGTCGCTTTCAGAGACCTGAGTTCTGAAAACTTTAAAAAATCCTGGCCGCTTTTTGAAAACCGGGAATACAAAAATTCATTTTCAGCGGTAAGCATACATCTGCTCAAGCACAGGGATGAACAATGGCAGGTCGTAAAAGAGTTCAATTTCGGGGGTTAATTCCTGTTTTTCCGTATTTTTAGCAAGACTTAAATGTCTAATTTTAGTCTTGCTTACACCCGGAGGGTGTAACTTTAACCTTAAATCTAATATATCAATGTCCAAAGCCGAAATCCACACTGCAAAAGGAATTATGAAAGTTGAGTTCTTCGATAAAGACGCGCCCAACACAGTCAAAAACTTTAAAGATCTGGCCAAAAAAGGATTTTACGACGGATTGAATTTTCACCGCGTTATCCCTGATTTCGTCATTCAGGGCGGATGTCCTGCAGGAACAGGATCAGGCGGCCCCGGTTACAAGATCAAATGCGAACTTGATGGGGGAAATCAGTTCCACGACCGCGGAGTTCTTTCCATGGCCCATGCCGGAAGAGATACCGGAGGTTCTCAGTTTTTTATTTGCCACAGCCGTACCAATACAGCCCACCTTGATCGCAACCATACCTGCTTTGGCAAAGTCGTGGAAGGTGTTGATGTCATCGACCAGATTCACCCGGGCGACAAAATCGTTAAAATCCTAGTAACGGAAGAGTAGAATTGGAAAACGATTCCAATTCTACTGGTCTAAAGTCTGATTTTTTCTGGGTATCCGGAACCGGGATACTTATTCTTGGCCTTGTACGTCTTATCGTAAATCCGAATTCTGAACTGGCCGATTGGCTGCAATACATTGCCATTGGATTTGTTTTTCCGGTTGCCCTGTTTTTTTTTGATGAAACTTTCGGTATTCCCGGTTTTTGAAAAAATCAAATGGGTTTTGGCTTTTTTGTTTTTTCTTTACGCGCTTCTGTTCTATTTCATCCGTGATATAGCATTGGTTGCATTGGTTTTAGGGACTCTGCTTGCCGCTTTCAATTCCTCGGGATTAAAAGGAATAGCCTTGTTTGTTATTTCCTGTCTGGTTTCGGTTTCTTTAGCATGGTGGACCATTCCAAGTATCGCATTTGACGGAAGCCTTGGTTTTTACCAATTACTTGTGCTGATTTTCTCTTTTACGATTATTGCAGTTGCGTTGTTCAATTATTCATTTTCGGTTTTCGGGTTGGATTGGGTTCCCCGTTTCGAAAAAATGAATTCTGTTGTCAGACCCGTCTATCTTTATTTTATAGCTTTTGGTAGTTTTTTAATTGCTTCAGCAAGAAATGCTCCTTTGGGCGAGGATCCTGTTCACCACTGGGGAGTTTACATAGGGCCTGCGCAGTTGCTAAGGCAGGGAGGCTGGCTTTTATGGTCGGTTCCTTCTCAGTATGGATTTTTAAGCATTCTGTCGATTACGCTGATGCCTTTCAGAAGTTGCTGGCAATCCTTATACGTTCTTAATGGCCTGATGCTGACCCTAACAGCATTTATGTTTTTTTACTGCTTCAGCGTTCGAAAAGCCGGAATGCTCAATTGTATTTTCAGTCTGGGACTTACGATTGTTGTCATCTTTATGTGTCCGGGCTGGATGCAGGATCTGCGCGGCTCTTACAACTGGCCCAGTGTTGGGCCCTTTCGATTTTTCTGGCTGTTTCTGATGTTGTTTTTTCTTTTCCTACAATATGAAAAAAACGTTTTCAAGAACAGTAAGACGGTGTTTCACATCGGTTCGCTGATATGGGTTATTGCGCTTCTTTGGTCCTTCGAGAGCGCAATCTATGTAAGTGCGGCCTGGTTTTCTTTTCTTGCAGCAGAGTCGCTGGTCGAAACGGGCTCTGTCCGGTTTTTTATTTCGAAAGCACTGAGGTCTCTGATTTATTTTGGTTCGCTTATTGCATTAATCAGTTTCTATTACCTGGTCAGGCTGGGGCATTTCCCCGATTTTTCCTGC
>JABDFU010000042.1 GCA_013286385.1 Bacteroidota bacterium | reverse complement strand
CAAAGCTCATCCTGGATCAGGTAATAATTGGCCACATACAAATCCAGGTTTCCGTCGTTATCGTAATCGCAAAAGCTCGATCCCCGGCTGTGATGGTATTTCGAAGTCGGAAACGTATAATCCGCATTCCGGAACCCGTTTTTCTTGTTGTTGTAAAAAAAGTGATTGGGCAGAGGATTCGGATAACCGTTCCACAACTGACCCACAAACATATCAGGGTACTTGTCGTTATTCAGATCGGCAAAATTCATACTGGAGATCATAATGAAATTGGTATCCAGGTTGAGGGGTTGTGTGGTAAACCCCCCGCCCTTGCCATTGTTCAGAAAAAGATAACTGTTGGTACCGGTCACAACAACAACATCCAGGAAACCGTCGTTATTCATGTCTACGAACATATTCGTCGGCTCGAACAGCTGGCTCACTGTAGTCATTCCTGAAGCAGCCGTAACATCTGTAAAGGTCCCGTTACCGTTATTGTGGTAAAGGTTTCCGGTTACCAGAAGATCCTGATAACCATCGTTGTCGTAATCTCCCCAGGCCACTGACCAGTTAGACAAGGTATCAATAATTCCTGCTGCTGCTGTTACATCCTGAAAATAATTCGGAGACATGGTGATCGAATCGCTCATAATAACTTCGATATAGCGGCTATAGGCATCTGCAATAGTGTCGCCGGGCAATGTGTAATTTTTAAAGGCACATGGAGGCTGGATGAGTGCCCCATCGTAATAATAGCCACCCGTACTCGAACTGCAACGGGCCGTCTTCACCAGATTGTCACCGCCTATCTGTATGGTCGAATTCACAGCTACACTGTCAAAGACCAGCCAGAATTGATTATCATCCAGCCATACCGGATTGGGAAAATTGTACGTATACGTCTGTATGCCCGCCTTTGTTTTTTTCAAAGAGATCGAAGGGACTTTTGGAAGAAACAACTGTGGAAAATCCACTCCGCCTTCCTGACCCAGAACCTGCATCTTGATGGTACCGGTATCTCCTCCCCAATGAATAATAAGCGATTTCAGATATCCGGGAGCCTGCAGGTCCCAGCGGCAATATTGAACGGTATTATTCGGATTGTTCGTGTCATTGGGAACCATGTTAAACGGATAATAGATATAATAAATACCGCTGGGAACATTGTACAACCGAAGCGTATCGTTGGTTTGGCTTTTAGAAATCAGGGTCGCAGAAACAAAAACCAGAAGCAGCAGGGAGTGTTTTTTAAAAAGTAAATAGTTTGCTATCATGTGTGTAGGTATAACAAATAGGTGTCTGTATAAAAGGTATTCGGATTTGCGATTCAAATATAAGAAACTCTTTAAAACCGGCCTATGTAAAAATCAATGATCCGTTTTTGAAGCATCAGAGCCACATCTGCCTGGATTTTATTTTCCCTGGCCTGAAGCAGATTAAGCTGGGCATTGACCAGTTCTATGAAATCTGAAGAACCCAGCTGGTAACGTCCGTTAATGATATCGTAGGCGCTTTGGGCAGCAACAATCCCTTTGTCTGCAGCCTGTATCTGTTCAAGTGAAGCCCGGTAATCGCCCATGGCCTGCTTGATGTCGGTTTTGATCTGTATCTGCAGATTTTCGTAATCAATGCGGGTATTGTCCATAAGAATCTTTCCGGCACTGACCGAAGATTTGGTGTACCACTTATCAAATATATACCAGCTTGCGTTGAGTCCTGCCATTCCATACAATTGTCCGAGCTGGGTTCCGTAACCTTGCTGGGAAGGCGGCAATGCATACTGATCGTTTACATAAAGCTGGTAATAAATGCCCCCTTCTGAATAGAGTCCATACGTGAGTGAAAGTTTAGGCAGGTAACCGCTGCGAAATTTCTCGATGTTCCATACGGCCATGTCCAGGCTGTATTTTTCAGCCAGCAAGTCGCTGCGCCTCACAAGCGCAGTGTCGATCAGTTGCTGTTCGTTGTCATAGCTTCCGGCCAGCGGATCATCATTCAGCGGCAATTCGGCCAGCTCATACTTTTCAGCATCGGCAATCCTGAGTTTTTTGAACAGATTTATTTTATCGGTTCGCATCCGGGTCTGCGCATTAATCAGGAATAGTTTGTCTGCACTGGTTTCGGCCTCCTGCTGATACAAATCTGATTTTACCTTCCGTCCGATCTCCGTCAGCTCCCTGAGCTGATCTTCCCGCTTCAGAGACGTTGACAGATTTTCTTTGCCGTACTCCACAATCTTCCGGTCCAGCATAACCTGGAGGTAGCTTTGGGTAACATCAAAACTGATTTGCTGAATCGCACGTTGCAGGCTCATCTGCTGTCCTGATTTTTCAAGTAAAGCCGCCTTCAGGGAAGCTTTGTCATACAACCCGTTGAAAATATTAATACTGCTCACCAATTGATAATTGTACCCTGTTTTGTTCCCGTCAACAATGGTCGGCGTGCTGGTCACATACAGATTCTTCCCCGAAGTGTAATTGTATCCGGCCCCCAGATTCAGGTCAGGTAAAAACTGACCGTAGCTCCGGAGTACATCCGTTCCCGCTGAAGCCACAGCATTGTTCCCTTTCAGAAATTCTGTGGATTGGGTCGCAGCAAGCTTAAGGCAATCGTCCAGGGTCATTTTCTTTATCGAGTCCTGGGCGTAAGTAACATTGCAAATAAGGAACATACAACATATAGCGATTAGCGAACCGGCCGGCCGGCAGGCAGGTAGCCCATTAGCCATTAGGGAGAACTCTGTTCTGTGTTTTGCTGTTGTTTTACTCATTTTCTGTTTTCAATCACATCTAATCGCTAATCGCTGACTACTGAACGACCCTTACTTTTTGCCCCTCCACAACACTCTCCCCGAGATTCAAGGCCACTTTCTCCCCTTCTTTCAGTCCTGAAGTAACCATAAGCTTTATGCCGTTGTTTTCTGAAATTGAAATCCCCCGGTAATGTACTTTGCTGCTATCGTTAACAACCGCAACAAAATAGTTGGTACTCCTTACAACCAGGGCTTCGGACGGCACGCTAAGCCTGGAGGTACCCGGTATCTGAACGTGAACCTGAACATAGCTTCCGGGAATAATACTGTCTTTACGGTTGTCCAGGTCAATCTCGACGGTCATCATCCGCGTATGCGTATCCAGCTCTGCAGTACTTCTGGTGACAACGGCATTCATTCTGAATTTAGGGTTTTCAGGCAGTGTAATAGTTACCGGATAACCGGGCTTAACAAAACCGGCATCTTTTTGTTCTACATAGATATAGGTACGGATTTTGTCCAGTTGGGAAAGCGTTACCACAGGCTGGGAACTGGTCTGTGAATTGGAGGCATTCTGGATCAGGGTTCCGGCATCCACAAAACGGGCTGTAATGGTTCCGTTGAAAGGGGCGAGAACATTTTTATACTGTTGCTGCTCGGTCAGGGACTTTACATTCGCTTCCCCCATCCGCACATCCGTCTCCGTCTTTTCTTTATCTTCTTTTGAAATGTAATCCTTGCTGAGCAGGGATTCATCGCGCTTCAAAATAGTTTTTTTGTTTTCAAGATCAGCTTCTGCGGACTTCAGCTGCTGATCGATTTCAGGGCTGGTCAGACTGGCAAGCAATTGGCCCGCTGCCACCTTGTCCCCTTTGTCAACAACTATCTTATCAATGTAACCGCTGATCCGGGCATACAGCGAAACGTTCTGAAAAGGCACCGTTTCACCGACATAGGTCAGCTCTTTGCCCCCAGCAGTCTGCTCAACCTGAGCAACTTTTACAGTAGGACCTTCAGCAAGAGCGCGTTCACGCGCTTTTGCTTCCTGTTCCAGATTTTTTTTCTTACCTGTATACAACAGAAAAACGCCGATTCCTACGATCAGCAGCAAAAGGACACTCCCGGTTATCAGCCGGCCTTTGGGATTTGGATGTGTTGAAGTGTTCATAGTTTTCATTTTTATCCGGCCAGTTCTCCGGCCTCCTCTTTAAACTTTGCATCCAGCAGCTGTGCAGTAGGAGGCTTTTTCCGGAGTGCTGCATAAACCAGGGGAACAACAAACAGTGTTACAACGGTAGCCATGAGCAAGCCTCCGATCACCGCCCGGCCCAGAGGAGCGTTTTGTTCGCCCCCTTCTCCCCCGCCGAGTGCCATTGGAATCATACCCAGAATCATCGCCAGAGCTGTCATCAATACAGGTCGCAAACGGGTCTTGCCCGCTTCCAGGGCCGCATCAAAAGCGCTTAGTTTCGAATCGTTTCGTACATCATTTGCAAAATTCACCATCAGGATAGAATTCGAAACGGCTATCCCGACAGCAACAATGGTACCCATCAGCGAAACCACATTGACCGTTGTTCCGGTGAGTGTCAGCATCCAGAGCACGCCTGAAAGAGCTCCCGGAACGGCCACCATAATAATAAACGGATCCAGCCAGCTTTGAAACAAAACAACCATCAACAGGTAAACAAGAACCATAGCCAGTATAATGCCCAGGCCCAGGGTACCGAACGAATGAGTCATCACCTCATTTTGTCCTCTGAGTTTTATTCTCATTCCTTTAGGCAACTCGCCCAATGCATTTATTTTTTTTTGTATGTCCGAAGCAACCGAACCCAGATCCCGGCCTTCGATATTCGCATTCACATCCATAATGCGCTGTACTGTGTAATGATTGATAATGTTAAACTGGCTCCGGGAACTGATGTCAGAAACATTTCCCAGCGTCTGAGACTGCGTCAGAGGAAGGTCTGTCGGATTCTGAACAGTCGTGTTCTGCAAAGGTCCGTTCCCGGGTGTCATGGAAGTCGCCAGAATTTTCTGAACCGAATTAAGGTCCTCCAGTGGAGTCTTCACCGCCACTACATAGTTTACATTGTTCGCCGGATTCAGGTAATAATTCGATCCCACCAATGCACTTGAAGATAATGAAATCAGCATGTTATTGGCAATCGATTGCTGGGTAAGGTTCATCCGGGCAGCCAATACGCGATCCACATCCAGTTTAAATTCCGGATAATCCAGTACCTGCTTAATGTTCACATCTTCCGTACCTGGAATCTTTTTCATTTCCGTTACCAGCCGCCTGGCGTATTCATACGATTTAACGTAATCAGCGCACTCGATCTGCACATCAATGGGCGAAGGAAGCCCGAAATTTAAAACCTGGCTCACGATATCCGCACTCTGAAAATAAACCGAACACCCCGGAAAATGAGTGTTCAGGTCTTCCCTTATTTTTTTCATATACCCTGTGGTGGGCTGATGGCCCGGCTTCAGAGAAACAAGAATTTCGGCATCCATACCACTGGCATTGTCGGTATTTACAAATCCCAGGTTATAGAATGAAGGTACCCCGATCATATCGTTAACAGTCTCCAGTTCCCCGGCCGGAATAATTTTCTGAATGCGTTTCTCAGCCTGATCAACCAGACTTTCAGTTTCTTCAATCCGGGTACCGGATGGCGCCCTGAAATGAAGTTTCATCATTCCACTGTCTGTGACGGGAAAAAAATCGGTTCCTACAATACTGAAAAGTGAAAATGAGGCGACAAGTAAAATTCCCGCAACACTCAGAATCAGTTTGCTGTTCATCAGAAAACTGCGAAGGATGCGACCGTAGCCTTCCCTGAATTTGTCAAATGCCCTGTCCCGGAAGGCATTAAAACCAGTGGTATGATCCAGTTTTTCTTTATCCATAAGGATGCGGGACAAAATAATAACCAGCGTCCGGGATAAAATATACGAAGTGATCATCGCTATCACGACTGCCCATGCCATAGAGGTAAAGAGATAACGGGAAGGACCGGTGAGCAGCACAACAGGAAAAAACACAATGCAGATCGAAAGTGTAGCGGCCAGTGCAGGCACGGCAATCTGCTCGGCACTGGTTAATATCGCTATAGTCAGAGGTTTTCCAAGCATCCGGTTGCGGTGAATATTTTCCACCTCCACCGTTGCATCGTCAACCAACATGCCAATGGCAAGCGACAGTCCGCCAAGGGTCATGATATTCAGCGAACCTCCGAGCAGCTTTATTCCGATAATGGCAACAAGGATGGAAAGCGGAATCGACGTGCAAACGATAACAACGCTTCTCCAGCTCCCCAGAAAAAACAGGATCATCAGGGAAACCAGAATGGATGCTGCAAGTGCTTCATGCAACACATTGTTAATCGAACTTTTAACGAATATGCTCTGGTCAAAATCTATTTTTAATTCGAGACCGTTCGGAGCCGTTTCACGGATAAGAGGAAGCAGTTCTTTTGCCGATTCAACAACGGCCAGCGTTGAAGCACCGGCTTTTTTCAAAACAACCAGATAAGCAGCCCGTCCTCCGTTCACCCTTACAATATTGGTTTGATCGGCGTAAGCATCCGCCACTTTTGCCACATCGCCGATAATGACGGTTTCTCCGTTGACTACTTTAATAGGAATGTCTTTAAAGTCCTTGACATGATCAGGACTTGAATTGAGTCCGATATTGTATTCCCTGGTTCCTATCCGTGCAGTGCCTGCAGGTACAATAACATTCGAGGACTGAACGGCACTCAGCACGTCTGAAGGCGAAACCCCTTTTGCCCGCATCGCCTGGGGATTCAGATCAATATTGATCTGTCGTTGCTTTCCCCCATAAGGCGCCGGGGTTGACAATCCGGGCACAGTGAACAACCGAAGACGGATGAAATTCAATGCGTAATCAAACAACTGGGATTCGGGAAGAGTCTTGCTGCTGATGGTCAGTTGGGAAACAGGAACATTGGAGGCATTAAATTGTATAATTGCAGGTGGCTGCATTCCGGGAGGCATACTGCGAAGAGAAGTACTCGCCACAGCTGTCATCTGGGCTATGGCCGAACCGATATCGGCCCCCTCCTGAAAATAAACTTTCAGCAAACCAATCCCCGGTATGGATTGGGACTCAATCCGGTCGATTCCATTCACAGTGGTCGACATGCCCCGTTCACTCAGAAAGACAACACGTCTTTCCATTTCTTCTGCAGAAAGACCCGGGTAATTCCATACCACTGCCACCACCGGAATATCAATAGTCGGAAAAATATCAATCAGCATGGATTTAATCGAGATGATCCCCATGATAATGATTAGAAAGGCCATCACGCCAATCGTATACGGTCTGCGTAACGCTAATCGTACTATCCACATAAATACTTTACACCCGCTGAGTTAGAAGGGCGTAAAAATACATTTTATTCATGTGCATATATATAGTTTTATTTATTTTGTCACATGCCTGCCTGCGGCAGGGAATACGCATAGCTATTTCAAAGAATTAAGATAATTTTACTGCATGAACACGATTATTAAAATTGTCTTAAAATCAACCGCTTTGTTGATTTCCCTGACAGGTCTTTCAGGAAACGTTTGCGCCCAAAGTACTGCCCCTGTAAACGCTTCTGAAATCCTTCAGGGACTGGAAAAACTGAATACCCTGGGTTCAGTGCTTTACATTGCAGCACACCCCGATGATGAAAACACCAGACTATTGGCCTATCTCAGCAAGGAAAGAAACGTCAGGACCGGCTACCTCTCCTTAACCCGCGGAGACGGGGGACAAAACCTCATCGGCAAGGAACAGGGAGATGCCCTGGGCCTGATCCGTACACAGGAATTGCTGGCAGCAAGAAAAGTAGACGGAGCCGAACAGTTTTTTACCCGTGCGAATGATTTCGGATATTCCAAAAATCCCGAAGAAACCTTTTCCATATGGAACAAAGACAGCATACTTGCCGATGTGGTCTGGACCATACGTAAATTCAGACCCGACGTAATCATCTGTCGCTTTCCAACGACCGGAGAAGGCGGTCACGGACATCACACTGCTTCTGCGATCCTGGCCCTCGAAGCTTTCGATGCGGCGGCCGACCCCAAACGTTTTCCCGACCAGCTCAAAACTCTGCAAACCTGGCAAGCCCGCCGCCTATTCTGGAACACCTTTAATTTTGGAACCACCAATACAACAGCTCCGGATCAGCTACAGATCGATGTCGGCGGTTTCAATACCATCCTCGGAAAAAGTTACGGTGAACTGGCAGCCGAAAGCCGCTCTAATCATAAAAGCCAGGGCTTCGGCACGGCAAAAACAAGAGGCAGCGCGATTGAATATTTCAAACTCCTGAAGGGCGATTCGGTAAAAAAAGACCTGTTCGATGGAATTGACATGAGCTGGAACCGCCTGGATGCACTACCCGGCATGTATAATTACAAGCCAAAGGTCGAACACACTCAGCAAAACATTGAAAAGCTCATCCTTGGCTGCGTTTTTAGGTTCGAACCAAACGCACCCCAAAACCTGATTCCCAGACTTGTTGAAATCTGCAAAGAATTGCAGCCCTCAGAATTGAACTTCAGGGAAACTCCCGAATTGTTGACGCGAGACCAGGAGATCGACCGCTGGAAAGAAATAAAACTCAGGGAAACCGAAAGCCTTCTGCTGGCCTGCTCCGGCCTCTGGATAGAGGCCTCCGCAGGAGATTACATCGGCATTCCCGGAAGCCAGATTAAGCTCAGCGCTCAGATTATCAAAAGAAACCCCGGTGATGTTGCGCTCGAAAAAATAACCTACCCCGGCTCCAGGGATACGCTAACCAACCTTATTTTAAAAACGAACGAATTGCAAACCTTCAGACACTGCTCTGTCCTTGCTCCCGACATGCCCTTTTCCAATCCCTATTGGCTGAATGAAAAACACGATGCAGGGGCTTTTATCATCAGAGATTCCCGGCTAACCGGAACGCCTGAAAATGAACCTGGCCTGAAGGTGAGTTTCTACCTTAAGTTCGGCAAAGACCTGAGTCTGAAAATCGATCGCCCCGTAATTTACAAATACACCGACCCGGTGAAGGGAGAAGTCTATCGCCCCCTGGAAATACTTCCGCCTGCAACAGTGAACATTTCAGAAAAAGTTTTTGTATTTGACGGTGCCGATGCAAAAACCGTATCCGTTCTGATCAAATCAAACCAAGACTCGGTTCAGGGAACACTTCAATTCCATACGGCACAGGGTTGGGATATTGAGTTAAAAAACAAGACCTTCAGCTTGCCCAAAAAAGGAGATGAAATAACACTGTATGCAAGCCTTAAGCCCGGAAAAAATGCTCTTAACGGAAGCTTAACAGCCAATTATTCGAAAAGCATACAACGCATCGAATACGACCACATCCCTTACCAGTTTATTCTGAGCGATGCTCAGGCTCTTCTGGTGCAGGTCGATTTAAAAAAAGCAGGAACCCGAATTGCCTATATACCAGGTGCAGGGGACGAAGTCGCGGCTTGCTTAAAAAATATCGGTTACAGCGTAACGATCTTGTCCGATGAATTACTGGCCACTGAAGACCTCGGGAAATACAGTGCCATCGTCACAGGTGTAAGGGCCTTTAATACGAACAAAAATCTGCCTTCTTTTCACGACAAACTGATGGAATATGTTAAAAAAGGCGGCAACCTTATTGTTCAATACAATACCAACTCCAACATCGGACCTTTGAACGCAAAGATGGGACCCTGGCCCTTCACGGTAACAAAAGACAGAGTTACCGACGAAAATGCCGAGGTGCGGATGTTAGTTCCGCAGCACCCGGCCTTTAATTTTCCAAACCGGATTGGTCCTAAAGATTTTGAAGGGTGGATTCAGGAACGCGGAATTTATTTTGTCGGAGAACACGACAAAAATTATCAGTGCCTGCTTTCCATGAATGATCCTAAGGAAAAGCCCTTAGACGGGAGCCTGCTGGTTGGAAACTACGGCAAAGGAAATTTTGTATACACAGGTCTCGATTTTTTCCGTGAACTCCCTGCCGGTGTTCCGGGAGCCTACCGCCTGATGGTCAACCTGATCAGTTTGCCTGCAGCTAAATGAGCGTTGACTGAAAAAAATGAGCGAAGAAAAAACTCCGATTGGAAAAAACTGGAAGAACTTATACGTTTTGCTGGTTGTAACACTGGTCCTGCTCATTACCGGATTTTATCTTTTTGAAAAACATTTTCAATGAGCTCACTGGACTGGCTGGTACTTTGCCTGACCCTTTTTTCCATTGTTGCCTATGGACTTTGGAAAAGCCGGGGTGCCAAAAACATAGAAGGTTATTTAATGGGCGATCGCGCTTTGCCCTGGTACCACATCGGCCTCTCCGTAATGGCAACTCAGGCCAGCGCCATTACTTTTATTTCAGAACCCGGCCTGGCCTTCAGCGACGGGATGCGCTTTGTACAGTTTTATTTCGGATTGCCCTTTGCAATGATCCTGATATGCAAAACCTTCATTCCCATTTTTCACAAACTGAATGTTTTCACCGCCTATGAGTTTCTCGAGAAACGCTTCGATTGCCGCACACGATTGCTGACAGCCTTTTTATTTCTGCTGCAGCGGGGGTTATCCACCGGTCTTACCATTTACGCTCCTTCCATTATTTTATCAGGTATACTTCATGTAGACATTACCTATACGACACTGCTGATGGGATTTCTGGTGATCCTGTATACTGTTTACGGCGGAACCAAAGCGGTGTCCTACACCCAGCTCTTTCAGATGAGTCTTATTTTCGGCGGACTGATCATGTCCGGATTTCTGCTGGTTCACCTGTTGCCCCCGACTGTCGGTTTTGGCGATGCGCTGCACATTGCCGGAAAACTGGGAAAACTGAATCTCATCAATACCCATTTTGACCTGCACAACCGATACAACCTTTGGTCAGGAATCATCGGAGGATTTTTTCTTCAGCTGTCTTACTTCGGAACAGACCAGAGTCAGGTAGGCCGCTATCTGGCGGCCAAATCCATAGCCCAGAGCCGGCTGGGACTGATTCTGAACGGACTGATTAAAATTCCGATGCAGTTTCTGATTTTGCTGATCGGCATCCTGGTATTCAGCTTTTACCAGTTTCACTCCGAACCCGTTTTTTTCAATGAAATCGAACTGCATCATCTCGAAAACAGCGGAGCCCGCGAACAGGTACTCACGCTCGAAGCAGATTATGCTTCGGTAAACAAGCTCAAACAAAACACCGTAAATGAACTGATGGATGCCGTTCATTCCAATGACCCCGGTAAAATCGATCCGGCCCGTGCCAACCTGCAACAGATGACCCAAAAGGCAACAGCCATCCGAAAGCAGGTAACCGATCTGATGATCAAAAACAATCCGAAAGCCGATATCAACGACAGCAATTATATATTCCTGAGCTTTATTACGGCCTACCTTCCCAAAGGAATAATAGGGCTCCTGATCGGAATGATTTTTTTAGCCGCCATGGGATCAACGGCCAGTGGCCTGAATTCACTGGCTTCCACTACCGTAATCGATTTTTACAAACGTCTGTACAACAAAACAGGAAACGCAAGCCATTACCTTTCTGTTTCCCGATGGGCAACGCTGGCCTGGGGACTATTTTGCGTGTTGTCGGCTCTTTATATGAGCCGGCTGGGAAATTTAATTGAAGCGGTTAATATCCTTGGTTCCCTGTTTTACGGAACCATTCTCGGTATTTTTCTGGTTGCATTTTACATGAAAAAGGTACAAGGCAAAGCCGTCTTTTATGCTGCAATTCTGACCGAACTGATTATACTGATTGTCTGGCATTACGACCTGATGGCTTTTCTGTGGCTGAATGTACTCGGTTGCCTGCTGGTCATGAGCCTGGCCTTTTTCTTTCAGAAAGCAAAGCCTACTCCTCTTTCAGAAAATCTTTTTCCGAAAAAATAGACCCCATAAGGTCTTTGAATTGCGTTCCCTGAACCAGGTCACTTTTCCCGATCAGCGAATGTTCAGCCAGCCCGAATAAAACAAATTCCATCGCAACGTGCAATTCACTTTTTTCAAGTCCCTTCAGGTAGGTGGAGGTAAGCGCTTCAAGTCCCGGAATGGCCTCCAGGCCTTTCAGATACAATTTTTCAGTATCCATCAGCAAACGGTCAACCACGTTTCCTTCTGCAAACCAATTGACAATAGGCTGGTAGGGACTGGGCTCTTTTTTCTTTTTCAGTTTTCCGGGATCCGGAAAATGCTGAATAAATTCATTCCGAATGGCTTTAGAAATCAGTGACCGGGCCACACTTCCGCTTCCCTCCTGCTCCCCTTCATACACCAATTCGATTTTGCCGTTCACAGCAGGAATAACGCCCTGAAGATCGCTGATGCGGGCAACTGTTTTCTTTTCACCGTTGATAAGCATTCTGCGCTCGGCTGTACTCACCAGATTTTCATACGCCGAAATACTCAGTCGCGCCGACACACCGCTTTTCGAATCCACAAATTCGCTTTCTCTGGCTTCAAAACCTATCCGTTCCAGCAATCCCGACAGTAAATCAGTTACGACCACCGACTTTAACTGCTCCTCACTCAGGCGGGCCTCCTGAATGGTAATTTTTTTCGACACGGCAATTGATTTGGGATAATGCGTAAGAATCTGACTCCCGATCCGGTCTTTAAGTGGAGTGACAATGCTGCCCCTGTTGGTGTAATCTTCGGGATTGGCCGTAAATACAAATTCAATGTCCAGGGGAATTCTGATTTTGAATCCTCTGATTTGTATGTCTCCCTCCTGCAGAATGTTGAATAGTGCAACCTGAATACGGGCCTGCAAGTCGGGCAATTCGTTAATGACGAATATGCAGCGGTTGCTGCGGGGAATGATCCCATAATGAATCACCCGTTCGTCCGCATAATTCAGCTTAAGATTGGCTGCTTTTATAGGATCCACATCTCCGATCAGATCCGCAATAGAAACGTCCGGAGTGGCCAGCTTCTCCACGTACCTCTCAGAGCGATGCATCCAGGTCAGAGGCGTATTGTCGTGGAGATCGGCAATCTGCTTTTTTGCAAAATCAGAAATCGGATTCAGGGGATCGTCGTTCAGTTCAGAACCTTCCACCACCGGAATATACTCATCCAGAAACTCGGTCAGCTGGCGGGCAATACGTGTCTTGGCCTGTCCCCGTAAACCAAGCAGGTTCATATTGTGCCTCGATAGCAGAGCCCTTTCGATCTCGGGAATAACAGTGTCCTCAAAACCAATGATGCCGGTAAACGTAGGTTCCTTCTTCCTTAACTTTTCAATCAGATTCAGGCGCAACTCTTCTTTTATTGTTTTGCTTTTATAACCCGATTTTTTCAGATCTCCTACTGTTTTTATTCGTTCTGTATTCATTTTTTTTTGATTCGTACTGTCGTGTTTCGTGTTTACCTGAATCTCTTTTTCTTATTGCGTTCAAAATCTTCAAATACAAATTCGCCGAGGCCCTGCAGTGAAGTATAAAAAGCTTTGCCCCCGTTAGCCTCTGTAAAATCGTGCACAAACTCCTGAAGGTAGGGATCGCTGGCAAGCATAAACGTAGTGATTTGAATTTTAATCCGTCTGCAGCTCTGGGCAAGTGTCAGGCACTTGTTAAGAATTTTTCGGTCCAAACCGAAACTGTTTTTATAATAGCTCCCATGTTCTTTCAGACAAGTCGGCTTGCCATCGGTGATCATAAAAATCTGCTTGTTGGCGTTTTTGCGTTTCCGGAGTAAATCCATTGCCAACTCAAGTCCTGCGACCGTATTGGTGTGAAAGGGTCCGACCTGTAGATACGGCAGGTCTTTCACTTCGATCTGCCAGGCGTCATCGCCAAACACAATGATATCCAGACTGTCCTTGGGGTATTTGCGTTTGATCAGTTCGGCCAGGGCCATGGCTACATTCTTTGCAGGCGTTATACGATCTTCTCCGTAAAGAATCATCGAATGCGAAATATCAATCATGAGCACGGTGGCGCTTTGGGTCCTGTGCTCGGTTTCCCTGACCTCCAGATCGTTTTCGGTAAGTTTAAATGAACCGATGCCATGGTTAATCTGCGCATTTTTCATGGACTCCAGCATAGAAATCTGATCCATCGAATCGCCAAATTGAAACGGTCTCGAATCGTCACCCGTTTCCTCACCGATCCCCGAAAAAGCGGTACTGTGATTTCCCTTTTTCCCCTTTTTGAGTTTGCCGAAAATCTTTTCAAGTGCCTGTTGACGTATGGCTTGTTCCATTTTTCCGGTCAGTCCTGTTTTTCCCGGGTCGTCTTCTTCCCGTAAATATCCTTTATCCTTGAGTTCCTGAATAAAATCACCGATTCCGTATTCAGGGGTGGTCAATTGGTATTCTTTATCAAGTTCAGTAAGCCAGCTGATGGCTTCCTCAACATCACCGCTGGTGTAGGTAATCAATTGCTTAAACAGATCGAATAGCTTTTCGAAAGGCGTTTGACTTGACTCGCTGTATTTTAAAAAACGGTAACCGATCATTAGGGGAACTTGATTCCGATTCGTATTCCAATAGCCTGATACTGAAAATCGGCATACGAAGTTACGATTTCGCATTTCATAAATCGAAAAATCTGGTCAATTCCATAGCTCAACTCCAGGTAATTCTTCCGTTCAGGGGTATACAAATAATTCAGAACCAGCGCTTCCTTTAATCCAGCCAACCGGGCCTTTTCAAACCGGGTAACGAGCAGTTTTCCCGGCTCAAGTTTAACCCGGGCCTGCGCAAAATACCTGTCCGTTGAATAGCCATAATAGCTCAGCATCCGGTATCCTTCATCGTATTCCTGAACAACAGTCTGATTCCCAAGAAAATGCTGAAAATCCATAAAATACAGCTTGTTTGAATTGATAAAATCGCCGGCAGAAATTTTTATATCCAGAGCTCCCCGTAAACCGGGCTCATACCTCCAGCGCAGGCCCAACTGGATCCTGTCGTAATCCACCGCACTGCTCAGTACTTCTTTCCAGCCCTTGCGGTAATCGAAAAAGAAAACCGGTGACGAACTCTTAAGCTCTCGCTTCTCTCCGTTGAATAGTTCATATTTTTTCCAGAGGTAATACGTAAGGTTCAATGTCGAACTCAACGCCCGATTAGGCATAAAAGAAGTGGATGGAAGCTCGGCATTCACCGGATTGTTACTCGTATAATTACGCTGGAGGTTATCCGAAACGGGGCCTGCGTTGATTATCGAATTGCTGAGCATCGTCCGGTCGGCCAGTTCGGTTTTCAGATTCAGGTACAGTTGATCAGTTAGCCGCTGGGCCCAACCGATTTTGTACAACCCGTTTTCATACAGTTTCATGTAATTGTATCCCCAGAAGAAGGTGCTTATACTGTTCAGCAGCCCTGACAGAGGCTGCTGGGAATTAAACTGCTCCGCTTCCTTCCCGGCTTCTGCATAAATACTCCCATCCTGGGCTTTTTTACGATAGCGAAACGTCAAGCCTGCTTTACCGGTAAATAGCTCTTCGGCCTGGGCATAACGCAAATCAACACGAATGCTGAGTTGATTTTTGTTTTTACAATTACGGACATACCTCATTTCCGGATTGTACACAAACCCTTCCACCGAGTTATACGAAAAGGAGCGGTAAGAGAAAAGCGTGAACTTTACTGAATTGTTTGAATCCATCTTAAGCTGTATGCCACTGAAATCAAGGCTCAGCAGATTACGTTCAACCGGTTTTTTAATCGTTTTCTGAGAATTCAGGCTGTCCCTGATCTTACAGCTTTTTGATTCGGCTTCGGTCAGGGGCTCCAATCGTTCGGTCTTCCAAAACAGACTGTCCCGTTTGTAAGCCAGCGAATCCACTGTCCAGCTGACGTTTGAAACGACTTCGGGATCTTCTGCTTTTTTCTTTTCTTCCTTTTCAACCTGATTCATCAATTTGTCCATCTCCTTCACCGTAATTTTTTTTTCACTATCCAGCAGAGAATCCGGTTGATCGGTTCGCGGAAGAAGATTTTTTTCTGTTTTCTCGTCCACAACAACCGGCGGAGCGCTCAAAACCGGGTTCAATTTTATTATATAATCACTTGTTGTAACCTGGTATCGTGCAGTAAAATCAAAGCCGTAAACACTTCCGAAAATTGAATACATCTGGCTAAGCGGCATCCACACTTTATCCAGAACTTCCGTAAAATTTTCAGTTACCAGGGTATGTATTCCTTCCTGAACCGAATTCAGCTGCAGGCTTTTTATGCACCAGAGCCCGTCGACCAGATAAAGCGTACCCTCAAAAACATCCTCTCCGGCCAATCTGGGTTTTACACTGATTTTATCAATTTCCTGATTCCCGTCAAAAAAAGATCCCTGAAGTTTAAACGTATAATAGGAAAACGCATCGGGTGAAAGCGGAGAAACAGTTTCGTCAATTTCAGGATCGTAAAAACTACCATCCACAAAACCTGTCGGACCTCTTAATTTTAAGCCCTTGGGAAGAGACGAATTAATCGAAAGATCTTTCTCAGTGTATACATTGGGTTGTTTAAAATACAGTTCACTGACTGTTTCGATCAGATAAACCCGGCCGGTATCCAATTCAAATTTTTCAGACAGCTTGCGGGCCAGCCAGGTAATGTTATTCAATTTTGCCGTTCCTTTTGAATAAGCCTTTGCACGGTAATCCTGCACCTGAAATTTGTAAAATTTTGCCATCGCAATTGCTTTTCGCATGATTGCATAGGCCCGGTCTTCCTTACCGGGATTGATGTTTACTTCGGCCAGCGTATAGGTAGTTGGCAGCAGAATGATTTCCAGGTCCAGCCAATCCTCCCCCACTTTAACAGGCTGTTGTTGTGCAAGATAGCCCAGGCAGCTTGCACTCAACAGGTATTCTCCCGGAGGCAAGCGAATTTCAAACTTCCCGTCTGCATTTGAAGAAACCGAAGCCTGAGTGCTTTTTATGAAAATACCCGCATACGAGAGCGCCTCGCCTTTATCCGAAACAATCCGGCCCCGGATACCGCCGGTCTGTGCCGACGAAAAAAAACCCGGCAGCAGTGCCAGCAAGAAAAGCGGCAAACGCCGGGTCCCGAATTTCATTAGTCAGAATTACTGCCCCGTCTTCATTTTCCCTTCTTCGCCTCTTCGATCAGCTTATCGTTCAATTTTACATAGTCCTCATTTTTGGCTTCTTTAGCCAATGCGCTGCTTTGCTCAGCACTTGCAATAGCACCCTTGAAATCTTTCAGCTTCAGCTGAATTCTGGCTTTCAGGTTAACCACAAAAAAAGCCTTGGGATTCTGATCGACGGCCTTATTCACCCATTCCAAAGCTTTGTTCAGATCTTTACCGTTATCGTAATAATAACTGGCAGCCTGGAAGTAGGGTCTTTTGTCAGCAGGAGAGAGCGCAGCCTCTATGTTTTTCATCATCGTGCTGTCGATATTGGCAGTTACCGAAAAATCCACACGTGTCTTTTCCCAGCACAGATCAATGTTTGCTGTTGTCGAAGTAATATCCATTACATTAATGGTAAAGGTTTCCAATTTATCGTTCATCGCGACTGGTTTCACTTTAATTCTGAGCAAGTCCTCCTCCTGTTTGTAGGAATCCGTTCCCGATTGCTTGGTGTTTTTATTCAGTATGATGGTCCACTCCGTTTTGCCGGGAATGGTAAAAAGAGAATAGGTCCCTGCCGCAACCGCGTTTCCTTCAATAGAAACGTTGTCGCTGAAGGTGATTTTTGTGCACGAATTAGCTCCGGTTCTCCAGAGTTTGTCAAAGGGTACTAAATCTCCGTAAATCGTCCGGCCTTTAGCACCCGGGCGTGAATAGTCAATATCAATTTCCCCCAATGCAAAATTCTGCTTAAGCGTTTGCGTCGGGCTGGCTTGTGGCGCTTTCAATTGCTGAGCCAAAATTTGAAAATTCAAAAATGCCAGGGCTGTGGCAGCCAGGAGCGTGAACCGGTTGTTTGTTTTCATCAGTATTTATTTTTTTAGTTTTAGTTATTTAAACTGCGCCAGTGCAGTCAGCAGATTCGCATCGCTTGTGTTTACCATGTTAAGTGTCACCACCTGACCGGTCGTTACCTTTATGGGTTGAATATCATACACCATCGTGTTTCCTGAATTCGAATCCCTGCTCAGCGCAACTACGGTAAGGCTGTCTCCAACAGGCACCTGCCCCGATTTCAGGTTGTAAACCTGCATTACACTGTGCGTGTTCTTAAAAACCAGAAACACATTGATGTTCTGAGTATTGGTTCCTGAAGAAGTAAAGCTGATTGTTGCCGGACTTCCATCAGGTACAATTTCAGCACAGCTCACCCAACCCATCCGTGCAATATTCAGGGCGTAAAAATAGGGGTAATTGATTACAGCTGAAAGCGTATCCGGATGAATAGAAGAATTAAGCGTAGTCACATTATTGGTCCAGTCGTTATAACTGCCATTTGGAAATCCGTAATACACACTCATGCCTGCGTACAAAGAGGTATTGGTATCCAGTTCCATAAAATATTTCTTACCTGGTCTCAGAACCAGCAACTGGGAACCTTTATAGGCATTAATGCTTATTTCCCCCATGGTTTGAAGAAGCTGCCCTCCCGCCACTGAGGGCAAATTCGAAAGTATCATATCCTTTCCGGTATAAACCTCGATGAGTTGCAGCGTAAACGGATAATGAACGCTTTGTCCCCCCGGAAACATAAAGACGCTGGCATCCCCGCTTAACCTGGTTCCCTGAGCACCGATAATTGGTCCGGTACCGGGCGAATCCACCGTAAAGGTTTGCACCTTTTGCTGATAAGTCGTATAAAAAGTCGCAGGAGATGCATAATCAGGCCCTGATACCTTCATGGGAGCTCTCTGTTTGGTGCAGGCGAATAGAACCATCAACAGGGAGCAAATCATAATTAGCGAATAGGGGAATTTGATTTTCATCCGATGAAATTAATAAAATAAAAACTAAAAATACGCTGGACAAACATCCTGAGCGTGCTTAAAACAATCTCCGAAAAAAAACAGCAATCCGGCCTGTGCGTTAAATTCAGACCATTTAAAATCATACCTGATTTCAGCAAACGGACGGAGACAACCGTAGCCTTTCATAAGTCCAAGTCCGGTTTCAACAGCAAAATTATTGGGCTTTGCCACAGGACCTGTAAAGTCAGCCGCATTGATCCAACGGTCATAATACGCAGCCAGCAAAGGGTAAATCGTCCACCTGCGTTTAGGCAGGAGATCGTACTGAAACGCTGCGCCGGCATAATATTCTGTAATGGTATTGAAAGGAAAAAAATAACTGAACTGCGGAGAAAGAGCCAGATTTCCCCTGACCGGAATATAGGCCCTTAATCCGGCACCCAAACCGTTTGTCTGGAAATCATAATTCAGATTGGCGCCTAAAGCCCAGTGATCTTCCTGTGCGTAAACGAAGGAAGAACAAAATCCGAAAAAGAGGATAAAAATAACCGCTGAAACTGTTTTCACTTCGTAAGAATTACCATAGGCAGAAAGGCGGGCAGGTTTTTCATTCGTTCCAGGTTTGCCCTTTGAGAGTAAATGTA
>JABDFU010000041.1 GCA_013286385.1 Bacteroidota bacterium | reverse complement strand
ACTCAGTCCTGTGTTATTGTCAAAAAACCCGGTTCTGAAACGGTTTATTTCATTTTTACTGCGGATGAACTGGCCGGATCAAAAGGGCTGGAGTATTCGGTAGTTGATATGACTTTAAATGACGGTCTGGGTGCGGTTGTTTTGAAAAATCAATTGTTACTCAGTCCGATTTCTGAAAAACTGACCGCAGTAAGAAATAAAAACGGTAAGGGCTGGTGGATTTTAGTTCATCAATGGAACTCCAACGCTTTCTACAGCTATCCTTTTGATGCCAATGGGGTAGGAACTCCTGTAATTTCGAAAACGGGCTCGGTTCACAGAGATGTAGGTTCAAAAAACAAGTCGGAGTCTATAGGATACATGAAATGCTCTCCCAACGGAAAAAAACTGGCCGAAGCCATTTGTTATATCCCCGAAAACAGTATTGAGGTTTATGATTTTGACAATGCGACGGGAACGGTTTCAAACCCCTTGTTATTGCCGAGCATAGGTAATGCCTATGGAGTTAGTTTTTCTCCGGATAACAGCAAGCTCTACGTTTCCTATCAGTCCGGGGGAGCTGGTGTTATCCAGTACGACATGAGTTCTGCAGATATCGCCAAGTCAGCAGTACGGGTTTCCCGAACAGACAGTTCAAGGTACGGCGCTCTGCAGATCGGTCCGGATGGAAAAATATATATTGCAAAACTCGGGCAGTTTCTGGATGCGATCATCAATCCAAACAACCCTGGAAAAGCCTGTGGATTTAAAAGAAATTATGTCAATCTAAGGAGCATGTACAGCACGTTTGGTTTGCCTGATTTTTTCATTCTCAGAACCTCCGGACTGAAACTGAATCGGGGCAACGATACAGTTGTGTGCGATAAAAGTCTGGTACTGGATGCACGGAACAAAGGAGCCAGCTATTTATGGTCAAATGGACAAAAAGAACAGAAAATTACGGTTTCCAAATCAGGAACCTATTGGGTTACTGTAAGTGAAAATTCAGAAAGCGTATCGGATACTATTCGGGTGAAATTCAGAAAACCGATCAAACTTAATTTAGGTAAAGACACAACGATATGCGGAGGCATCTGTCCCCTGGACGGAGGGAATTCGGGTCTTAGTTACCGTTGGTCAACAGGTGCAAGTACCCAGGTTTATGTTGCAACTGTGAGCGGAACATATGCCGTTACGGTCAGTGATGGAATATGTGTAAAGTCAGACAGTGTCAAAGTTACGTTCCTTAGCCCTGGAAATCCGGTTGTTCCTGTTAAGGAATTTAAGCCAAATAACGGCGGACTTAACGACCATTTTGATTATGTTTTAAATGATGTGTTTGCCTTTACTGTTCGTATAAGGACCAAAAGAGGCAAGCTTTTATATGAAACCAACAGCATGCGGAAGCGCTGGGATGGGAATTTTGAAGGCAAGGAAGTCCCCAAAGGTGATTACAATTGGGAAATTCAATACAAGTCAACCTGCACAAGGGACAAAATAATGACGATAAAGGGGGTTGTAACAATCTTATAATACATGGTAAACAACAAAAAGGTACTTTTGAACCAATTCAATCCTTGAACTATGCGTGTACTTAAATTTGGAGGTACTTCAGTCGGATCTGCCGACCGGATGAAAAGCGTCGCAAAGCTTATTAATGACGGAGTTCCTAAAGTTGTTGTGTTGTCTGCCATGTCCGGTACAACGAATGCGTTGGTGGAAATTGCGAAAGCCTATCATGCCAAAGACAAAGAAAAAGCCGGAGAGTTGATCGGGCACCTGAACATGAAATACGAGTTCCTGCTGTCTGAATTGTTTAAATCCGTGCCAGCCGCTGAAAAAGGCAAGGCATTGATCAAAAATCATTTTGATTATTTAAGATCCTTTGATACCGATTCATTTTCCTTCAATGAAGAGCGTTTGGTCCTGGCGGAGGGAGAGTTGATTTCGACTTCACTTTTTCATTTTTACCTTGAAGAAAACAAAATTGATTCGGTTTTGATCCCAGCTCTTGAGTTCATGCGGACGGATGAGAACGAGGAACCCGACCTGAATTATATCGAAGATCATCTGAAAAAAATGCTGAAGGGGTTGAAAGAACATTCTGTTTTTATTACCCAGGGGTACATCTGCCGGGACTCATTCGGAGCCGTATCAAATCTGAAAAGAGGCGGCAGTGATTATACGGCAACATTGATTGGAGCTGCCCTTCATTCGGACGAAATACAAATATGGACGGATATAGACGGAATGCACAACAATGATCCGAGGATTGTTGATAAAACCAAACCTGTTGCTGAGCTTTCTTTTGACGAAGCTGCGGAACTTGCTTATTTCGGAGCAAAGGTACTTCACCCGACCTGTGTGAATCCGGCACGTCTGAGAAACGTTCCGGTTCGCCTCTTGAATACCATGATGCCTGAGGCGAAAGGAACACTTATTTCCAATAAATCATCCGGTGCTGAAATAAAAGCTGTTGCCGCCAAGGATTCAATAGTAGCCATTAATATTGTTTCAAGCCGCATGCTAATGGCGTACGGTTTCCTGCGAAACGTATTTGAGGTTTTTGAGCGTTACAAGACTCCCATTGATATGATTAGCACATCGGAGGTGGCTGTATCTGTTACGATTGATAACACAAAAAATCTGGATGCAATTGTAAAGGAGATTTCAGCTTTCGCGGTGGTTTCGGTTGAACACAATCAGAGCATTATATGTATAGTCGGTGATTTTCTTGCAGACAAACCGGGATGTGCGGTACAACTGTTTGAAGCCATGAGGAGTGTACCGATCCGGATGATTTCTTACGGAGGAAGCAAAAACAACATTTCCCTGGTTGTAAATACGGAGCACAAAAAGGAGGCATTAAAGCTGATCAACAAAGGATTGTTTGGATTGTAAAATAGAACCTAAGAGGCATGTTTGATTCAGCATTAATAAGTCGGTTTAAAGGGGTGTCCACTCCTTTCTATTATTATGATTTGGGCCTTTTGGAAAATACCCTTCGCCGGCTTTGTCAGGAATCAAAAAGGCAGGATTTCGCCGTTCACTACGCTGTTAAGGCGAACACCAATGATAAGGTGCTTTCTGTTATTCAGTCTTCTGGTTTAGGGGCCGACTGTGTAAGCGGAAACGAAATTAAAAAAGCAATTGAATCTGGGTTTTCAGAAAAACAAATCGTTTTCGCCGGTGTAGGAAAGAGTGATGCCGAAATCAATCTGGCGCTGGATGCCGGTATTTTCTGCTTCAACTGTGAATCTGAACAGGAACTGGAAGTCATTAACGGGCTTGCCCTTAAAAGGGGCAAGCAGGCCCGTATTGCTCTTCGCATTAATCCCAATGTAAATGCAAATACGCATCATTACATAACCACCGGATTGGACGAAAATAAGTTTGGGATTAATATTCCTGATCTAAATGAGGTGATTCAAAAGCTAAGGGGATTGAGTAATCTTCAGTTGATTGGAATTCATTTTCACATCGGTTCCCAGATTACAGACCTCGCTACGTTTAAAAATCTCTGTACCCGGATAAATGATTTGCAGCATTATTTTGAAAAACAGCATTTGGTGCTCAGGCACATTAATGTAGGGGGAGGTTTGGGAATAAATTACCATGAGCCGGATAAAGAGGCCATTCCGGATTTTGCAAATTACTTTTCTGTCTTCGGGGAATTTCTTGAACGGAGACCGGGTCAGGAGATTCATTTTGAACTTGGACGATCCGTTGTCGGACAATGTTGCAGTCTGATATCCAGGGTGCTCTATGTGAAAAAGGGGGTTGCGACAAGGTTTGCAATACTCGATGCGGGAATGACGGAGCTGATTCGTCCGGCTTTGTACCAGTCCTATCATAAAATTGAAAATATTTCAAGCCCTTATCGTTCAGTCGGGGCTGAGTATAACGGAAAAGACCTGATTAAATACGATGTGGTAGGACCCATCTGTGAATCTTCGGATTGTTTTGGCAAGTCGGTTGAACTTCCGGAAACCCTTAGGGGAGATCTGCTTGCGCTGAGATCGGCCGGTGCTTACGGTGAAGTAATGGCTTCGAATTACAATCTGCGTGAAAAGGCTCCTTCGGTTTATTCCGGAACTATATAAACACAGGACAGGATGAAATAGTCATACACCATTATGTATACAAACCGATACTAATGAGTAGGGTATCTGACAAATGCGAAGCATTCACGAACTCAAATAAATTAGAAATACAAGGTGAGTAATTAAAACGGACAAAACATGTACAGATGAAAACCAATGTATTTAAAATTGCGGTACTGACTTCCGGGGGTGATGCTCCGGGCATGAATGCCGCAATCCGTTCGGTCGTTCGGACAGCCGTTTCATTGGAACTCGACGTTGTCGGAATTATGCATGGCTATGAAGGCCTGTTAAACGGCGAATTTGTAAAGTTAACCGCTTCCTCAGTTGCGAATATTATTCAACGTGGAGGCACTATTCTTAAAACATCAAGAAGTGAACGATTTAAAACAGAGGAAGGGTTAGATCTCGCTTATGAGCAATTGCTGAAGGAAGGTGTGAACGGGTTGATTACCATAGGGGGGGACGGTACGTTCAGGGGAGCTGATCAGCTGGCCAAACGGCATAAATTTCAGATCATCGGAGTTCCGGGTACGATTGATAATGACATGGTAGGAACAGATGTGACCATTGGCTATGATACGGCGATCAATACGGTCATGGAGGCGGTTGACAAAATCAGAGACACCGCGGAGTCCCACGACCGCCTTTTCTTTGTCGAAACCATGGGAAGAGATGCCGGATTGATCGCTTTGCGAAGCGGGATTGCGATAGGAGCCGAGGCGATACTGATGCCTGAAACGCATACCGATATCAATGGTCTGGTTGAAAAACTGAAAAACGCGAAGCGGAAAAAATCCTCCAAAATCATATTGGTCGCAGAAGGCGAAAAAGCCGGAGGTGCTTTTGAAATTGCAAAAAAAGTTACTGAAAAGGTTTCGGGATACGATGCGCGCGTGACCGTCCTTGGTCATATACAGAGAGGCGGATCACCGAGCTGCATGGACAGAGTAAATGCCAGCAGGTTAGGATATGAAGCTGTTCATGCTATTGTGAAACGGCAGCATGGCGTTATGGTTGGTATCGTTAACAAAGAAATTGTCTATACGCCGTTTGAAAGAGCAACGAAACATATTCAAAAACTGAATGTTGATTTATTGAGCATGCTTGAAGTTTTGTCTTTGTAAGAAGTGATAATTTAACTAAATTAATAGAATGAAGCTTGCTGTTCCCCGTTCACTGAAAGACCTTGCCACTCTTATTGGAGCTGAAATGGAAGGTTCTCCTGATCACATGATCAAGGGGATAAATGAAATTCACCGGGTCGAAGAAGGAGATCTGGTATTCGTTGACCATCCGAAATACTATGATAAAGCATTGAAATCCAGGGCAACAACCGTGCTTATCAATAAACGGGTGGATTGCCCTTCCGGAAAAGCCCTTCTGATATCCCCGGACCCTTTCCGGGATTACAATAAGCTGGTTACGTTATTGAAACCGGTTGAACTGTCTCTGAAATTGATAGGCGAGAATACACACATCGGGAGCACTACCCGATTGATGTCCGGAGTGGTTATCGGCAACAATGTTACTATTGGTGAACAGTGCATTCTGCATCCCAATGTCGTTATTTACAACGATTGTACAATTGGCAATAATGTAGTCATTCATGCCGGCACCGTTATAGGAGCTGATGCTTTTTATTATAAAAGACGGGAAAATCACTTTGATAAAATGATTTCCTGCGGCCGGGTGATTATCCGCGATGATGTTGAAATCGGGGCATTGTGTACCATTGACAGGGGAGTTTCGGATGATACGGTAATCGGTAAGGGCACTAAAATTGACAACCATGTTCAGATCGGGCATGATACACAGGTGGGTGAAATGTGCCTGTTTGCGGCGCACGTGGGCATAGCCGGAGCTGTGACCATTGAAGACAAAGTTACGTTGTGGGGGCAGGTAGGGATTCCCAGCGGCATTGTTATAGGTAAAGGAACAGTTGTTTTGGGTCAATCGGGTCTTGCCGGTTCGGTTGAAGGAAATGCGACTTATTTTGGCAGTCCGGCTATGGAGGCCAGGGAAAAAATGAAAGAATTGGTCATGGTTAAACGGATTCCTGAACTTATGGAGAAAATCAGTCAGCTGGAAAAAAAAATCAAGTAATGCACAATGGGAAAAAAACCTACGGCACGATCGCTTTCAGTTAAATACAAGGATCTGAAGCTTAATCTTCTTCTGGAAATCACCAAAGCAATCAACAATAATCTTTCCAAAGAAGGACTTCTTAAAATATTTGAAGATTTTCTCAGAAGTGAGCTCAATATCGGTAAACTGGTTCTCTTTTCGAATGAAAACGGGAACTGGAGTTGCATCTTAAAATACGGTGTCGGAAGCGAATACAATCAGATCGACGTAAAAAAATACTTGCTGAACATCAGCGAAATTACTCCGATTCAGTTTTCTTCAGAAACACTGAACAACTCTT
This sequence comes from Bacteroidota bacterium, assembly GCA_013286385.1. Taxonomy (GTDB): domain Bacteria; phylum Bacteroidota; class Bacteroidia; order JABDFU01; family JABDFU01; genus JABDFU01. Next base: position 14,847 of record JABDFU010000041.1, on the reverse strand, counting down.
TTGAGATTGTGGTTCCGGTTTTCCACAAAACAAATGCACTGGCCTATATTCTTTTGGGTGATCTCGAGGAAGATAAAGTAGAAGTCAGTCCTGCCATCAAACATCTTCCTTTCATACAAACGCTGGCCAATATTATTTTTGTGGCCATTGAAAACAAAAAACTTGCCAAGGAAAGCATTCGTCAGGTCGCCGTCAATAAAGAACTCGAGCTGGCATCCGAAATGCAATCCATGTTGTTTCCCAGCAGCCTGCCAAATGATGAGAATATGGAAATGGCGGCAGTTTATCTGCCGCATCAGCAGGTCGGAGGCGACTATTATGATTTTATACCATTGAATGAAAACGAAGTGGTGTTTTGCATGGGTGATGTTTCCGGAAAAGGAGTTGCGGCTGCGCTTCTTATGTCTAATTTTCAGGCCAACCTGCGCGTATTGATTCACATTCACAGATCTTTGACAGATCTGGTTCGTGAATTGAACAGGAAAGTAATGGCGAATGCAAAAGGAGAAAAATTCATTACTTTTTTTATTGCACGGTACTCGATTAAAAACAGAACACTGAATTACATTAATGCCGGACACAATCCCCCGATTCTCGTCAGCGGAGTCAACTCCATGCAGCTGCGTCTCGGGTGTACGGGCTTAGGCATGCTGGATGACATTATGAACGTCAAGGAAGGTTCTGTTGTACTGAACCGAAATGACATCGTACTGTGCTATACAGATGGTGTTGTTGAACTGGAGGATGAACAAGGGGAGGAGTTCGGCGTAAAATCCCTGAATGACCTGTTGATCAGTTTTTCTTCCTCCGGGATGGCCGAGCTCAACAAACGTATCGTACATGAACTGATAGATCACAAAGGCAGCAGACCCTATGTGGATGACATTGCCCTATTCAGTTGCCGGTTCAGGTAATGTAAGCTGTGAAGGTTCGTTGGTTGAATTCCCGCTGTGGTAAACATCAATTGCTGTCAACATCGCTATAAATCCCCAAAAAGGCACTGAAGCTTTGTCCGTATCCAGAAAATTATTCATGAATCCATGGACAAAATAGGTCATTAATCCCAGTAAAACAGAACACGCCAGCACCCGAAGGCCTTTGTCTTTCAGGTTAAAATACAGTTTCATACCTGTAGAAAGAACCAAAACAAGGATGGTGATGAAACTCATGGAGCCTAAAATTCCTGATTCTGCAAGGGGACCAATGTATTCGCTATGGGCGTTTCCCGCGTCACCATGATTGGTACTGATAATTGTTTTATCCTTCAGAACCTGGAAGGGTCCATATTTGAAACTGTACGTACCGGGTCCATAACCAAGAATCGGTTTGGTTTCAAACATCCGGAATGCGCAATTCCATCTGTTCAGGCGCTCTTTATTTGAAGCATCGGTGGAGATATTGGAGATCGACTCAACATGTTCGGCGAGATTATCTGAAGAGTCCTGATTGTTTTTTTCCAGAGCCATCATGATTTTTTCCTGGTTGAGAAAAAAAATGCCCATTAAAATAACAATGAAAACCATAATTGTCCTGAATCTGATCTTCAGAATCAGGAGAATCAGCAGGGCCAGGGCAACGGCGAGACTCACCCAGGCCGCACGGGTATAGGAAAGCACTGTTCCGATCAGGAATACACCTAAAATCAGCAAGCTGAGGAATTTAATGAGGCCATTGTAGCTTTTTAGAAAAAAGAAACCAATAAGAACCGGTATAAACATAGCCAGCATGGCTCCGTAAGAAGTATGATCATTGTAAAATGGTTTTACAACCCAATTTGCCGGATGTTCGGCAAAATCGAATTTCGAATGTTCGGTAAGCGTGTAAAAAACAACAATCATAAGGGGTAGTATATAGAGCCATAGGAAGCGCCTGATGTTTTTCTTGTCTCTGAATACCTGAGTTGTAATAAAATACCCGGGAATTACAAACCAAAGGCGGGCGACCAGAAATTTAAAGGAAACCATTGGCAACGTACTGGTAAATGCAGTAAATGCAATCCAGGTAAGGTTTGCAACTATAGCAATACTTATCGGGTGCCGGACAATTTTAGGATCGATCCGGTAGCCGTTCAGAATTTTCAATATAAAAAGGAGTAACATACCGAAAAGCAAAGGTTCTGTCGGCATACTCAGATCGGTATTGATTTTTGAATTGTAAAGTTCGCTAAGGGTGAGTGAAAGGGGTGTGAAAAAGACAACCATCAGCAACAGTTTGTCCATGGCAAAAATGCCCGTCAGAACGAAAAGCAAAATAAGAGGCAGGAAATTTACAACATAAATGTCTTTGGTCAGGTAATAGGCATTCAGGGCAATAAATGCAAAACTGACGGAAAAAAAAAGAAAATTAAATAAGCGTTTTGAACTTTGCATACCTGTCTTTTGCAAGGAAAACGACGACTGTTAGAATAAGAGAGGACAAGGTAGAGACCAGAACGATCAGCCAGCGTATGGGATACGTTTTCTTTTCAGCCACAACGCCAGGATTGATAAGGTACTTGGAGGACAGGTAGTACTGCGTGTCCACTTTGGCATGATCGCATTTAGACTTCAGATTAAACAATTCTTCCCGCTCATGCAGGATATAATCACGCAAAGCGATGTATTGCCATCCTTTCTGACCAATCAGCTTAAGTTTTGTGTCGAGCAGTTGAATACCGCTCTGATTGTTCGAGGATATGGATTTGGCATATTGCTTGTAAATAACCGCAGATTGCTTCTCGTAATCAAAAATTCCCTGAGTAGTGTAAAAGAGCAAGGAATCCTGCAGTTTTTCGACCAGCTTTTTCTTGCTGAGGTATTCACTTTCAACAATGCCGTAATACTTTAAGGCCCTGTCTTTCTGAAGTTTTTCACGTGTGGAATCGGCCATGGCCGCAATGTCGTTGGCAATTAGTGCAGCGGTATCACGGGAACAGTCCATAACATCAATTTCAACAGCGCTGGAAGGAGTCCGGCTGAACCAGATCCGGTCTTCAAATTCAAGTTTCAGGTATAATTTCTTATACGGATCACGGGTGCTGATCTTATAATGTTTAATTAAATTGTACCTGACGCAGATAAAGTTCCGGATGGTATCCGAATTCAAAATCTGAATCAATTGTTCCGCTTCTTTTTCATCTCCGAAACGAAGGATGTCGGTATTTCCTTCCTTGGTAAATATGGTTGTAGACAAGGAAGGGGTCATTGTAGGCACCATGATAACCGTTGATTTGAATTTCGGCTCAATAAAATAGGATGCGATTGCTGAAATAACGGCGGCCACTAAACCGACGATAATAAGATTTTTTCGGATGGTGTATATGTAAACAAGAGTATTGCTTGAGTCAAACAGGGCAGAGGGGCCGTTTCCTTGTTTCTCCATAAAATTCAGGATTTTTTAAGTTAAGTGCCAAAAGTAAGGATTTTTTGGCAATGAAGAGGCCATCCCCTGTTAGCCGTACTTCAGAAGTCTGAACATTGATTTTATGCTGATAAGCCGTATAAAAAAAGCCCACAGTACAGATGCGATGACCATTTCTGTAAAGCTGACAAACCATTTTTTGCTCTCAAAATGAAAGATTTTACTGAAGTAATTGGCCGCTACAACACCCAGTATGAAAAGTAAAAGTGTAAACAACAATCGGTAATTGATGCGGAATTTAAATATTTTATGGACAATAACGATCTGGATCAGAGCCATTGAAAGCTGGGTAACCAGGGCTGAAATAGCAGATCCGAAAGCAAGCAGGCGGGGGATCAGAATGATGTTAAGTGTAACATTCAGAATCATACATCCTGCGGCAAGGATATTCAGCTCTTTCAGGTTTCGGTTGGCGGTTAGTAAGGTTCCGAAAATGTAAGTAATCGATTGGCACATGAAACACCACATCAGCAACCTGAATACCGATGCAGACTGATCCAGAAAAAACCGGTACACCTCTTCAGACTGGTCTTTGTGTCTGCTGTACAGCATCTGAATTATTTCCCGGTTGTAAAAGTAACAGCCAACGCCTATTATAATGGCCGGCGTGATGAGCAGTGTGAAGGAAAGTTTCACAAGGGATTCCGTAGATTCCTTGAATTTCAGCATTCTGGAGAACATCGGAAGGAGCAATCCTGAAAATAAAAAGGCAAACATATTTACGGCGTCCAGCATCCGGTAAGATTGAGCGTATATACTTGCCTGAACGGCTCCTGAGTTGAAATCCTGTCCGGATCCCTTGGCGGCGGGAAGAATCCTGAATATCATGACCGTATCAATCCGGTTAAAGAAGGTCATCAGTAAAACCAGAATTGCATACGGAATGCTTTTTTTAAGTATCATTATGGAGAAGGGCCAATTCCAATTCAATCTGAAATGGTGAGTTTTTGCAAGGACAATCAAAAACGTAATCAGTGCTGTAAGGCCATAGGCAATCGTCTGGGCGTAAACAAAAGTCATGATATCCATCTGGCGGTTTATCCAGTTCACCCATAAAATAGGTCCGCAAATAAGAATCATAATCAGCCTGTCCAAAACAGAAATGATGCTGTCGGTTTTAAAGAGGTGGAGTCCCGCAAGATTAGACCTGAGGTAGGAGATGAAGGTGATCAGAAACTGATTGAACCCGAGTATCATGAGCAGTTTTGTCAATCGCATGTCATATCCGTTTATTATTCCGGAGATAAGGGTTGCTACGATGTAAACAAGTGCAAGGGCTAACTTTAACGTCACCAGGCTTGAAAAATGTTTGGTCAGCAGGTGATTGTTCTGTGCAATGTTTGTATTGTTGAAATTGGTGATGCCGAAGTCAAGTATGATATTCAGCAGAAATGAAAATTGAAGCAATGTAAAGTATTCGCCAAATTCTGCCGGATTAACCACATTTTGCACCAAACGATCAATCCCAAAAATATAGACAGGTTTAATCAACAGATTAAGGCCCAGTACAAGTGCGAGATTGGTGATAAATTTCTTTTGCATAGAAAAGCTCAGGGAAAGAGCCAAATTTACGAATATTTTTTACCTTGCAGGGAATGAATATCGGTCGCAGACATTGAAAATTCTTGTAAATACCCGGCTGCTTATTAAAAACAGACTTGAGGGTATTGGCTGGTTTACCTATGAAACCCTTAAGCGTATTACCAGGGAGCATCCCGAAGATCATTTTGTATTTGTATTTGACCGTGAATTTGATGAGGAATTTATTTTCTCCGATAATATTACACCCGTTATTTTGTCTCCGCAGGCGAGGCATCCTCTTTTGTACCTGATTTGGTTCGAATTTTCCATGAGTCAATTGTTGAAAGACATGAGCCCCGATCTTTTTTTGTCTCCGGACGGATATCTTTCGCTGCGGTCGCCTGTAAAACAGCTTGGAGTGATCCATGACATTAATTACGTACACTATCCGAATGATCTTCCTTTTATGGAAAGAGTCTATTACAATTATTTTTTTCCCCGCTTTGCCCGCAAAGCAACGAGACTGGCAACGGTTTCTGAATATTCTAAAAATGACATTTCAAAGGAATTTTCAATTCCCTTATCTAAAATAGATGTTGTTTACAATGGGGTCAATGAAGCATTCGGTCCGGCCACCGAGCTTGAACAAAATGCAACAAAGGGGACTTATTCTCGGGGCGCAGATTATTTTATTTTTGTGGGAGCTCTGCATCCGAGAAAAAACATAGCCAGGCTTTTGCTGGCTTTCGATGCCTTTAAATCCCAGGTTCCTGGGACAGTTAAATTTCTGATTGTAGGTAAAAAAATGTGGTGGACCGATGAAATTGAGAAGACCTATGAATCCATGCAGTTCAGGAATGATGTTATTTTTACGGGACGGATTGATTCGCCGGTGTTGAGCCGTTTGCTGGCTTCGGCGCTGGCTCTCGTTTATGTTACTTATTTCGAGGGTTTCGGAATTCCAATTCTTGAAGGTTTTCAGTGTGAGACAGCGGTGATTACTTCCAATGTAACCTCCATGCCCGAGGTCGCATCCGATGCGGCTCTTTTTGTGGATCCCTTTTCAGTTGATTCTATTAAAGCTGCTATGATTTTGATTGCCCGGGACGAACCGTTAAGAAAAAGTCTGATTGAAAAAGGGAAAATCAGGCGACATCGGTTTTCCTGGAACAGAACTTCAAACTTACTCTGGGAAAGCATTGAAAAAGCAGTTTCTTGAATTGTACAGTCAATCTTCCGCTTCATCATCCATGTGAAATTTGTGCAAAAACCGATGGACAACTGGTCCCAGAATGAGGGCCATAATTGACAGAAATGCAACTCCGCTGAAAATGGCATAAAAAGAGGCGAATAGTTTGCCCGCATTGTTCTGGATCGCATCGACAGGGCCCATTCCTGCCAATATCATAGATGCATTGAGCAGGGAGTCAATCCAGGCCAGGTGGCAGAAACGATGATAACCGACAACGCCGAGGGAAAGCGCCATAACGAACAGGCTCACAGCAAAAGCTATGTTTTTAACAAGACGTCTGTAAAAAAGTGCCTTCTTCATTTCGTTGTAACCAGCGCCAATTTCTTTTTGTCTTTGCTCAGGACAAGACGGCCTATTTTATAAATTCCGGACTTTGAAAGGTCGGCAATCAGTTGAGTTTGGTTGGGGTAGCTTACTTTATAAATGCAGGAGCCTTTGGCCATCAGCGCAGAAGAGTCATCAAGCCAGGCGTAATCTTCTGATTTTTTAAGGGCAGGCATCTTCCAGGCTAGCCGATCGCTTCCATCCATTCTGCAAATACGGCCGGTACTGTCTGAAGTTTTTTTCAAATAGGTCCATTGGTTTTCAGAACCGGTGCTTTGAATACACCGGCCAATACTATCATCTACTTGTATTGTTTGCCCGGTATTTAACCGGGCAACTACAAGGCTAAAAGGTGAAGGAAGGAGAAAAAGGGCAAGGGTATTCGGATTGATCCAGTAATGATAACCGATGTTTTTGATTGATTTCAACACCAGAGAAGGTTCTCCGCCCTCAATCGGGAATTTCCACAAGCGCTGGGTCGAATCCTGTTCAACCCGGACAACCGAAATGCTTTTCCCATCCGGCATAAAGGTGGGAGAATACTCGCTTTCCGGAGTAAATGTAAACCTTGATGTTTTTCCGCTGGATAGTTCGTATTTGTAGATATCCGACTGAGTTCCCTCCCGAATGGAAGTAAACAGAATGTATCTTCCGTCAGGGGAAAAAGCGGGTTGGTTGTCGTAACCATCCCTGTTGGTGAAATTCACGGGGTTTTTGAGCGCAATTCCTCCAAGGCTGTCCCTGACATCGAGCAGCCATATATCGGTATCAGGTAATTGAGCAAAACTGCAAAATGAACAACTGCAAATCAGTACCAGGAAAAAGAAAGAGGTGCGTTGGGGAAAAGTCACCGGTTAAAAACAGTATTTGTTTTCAGAAAGGAGTTTTGCTGCAACTCTTCTTCTGGCTTCCTTTACATTGAAAGGCTCTGTTTTTGTAAAGCGCTTGAGTCCCATCAGCATAATTCTCAATTCGTCTCCTTCCGCGAAGGAAGTAATAGCATCTTTACCGTTCTTGTAGATGCGGTCTGCAGCATCATTCAGTACGATGCGCATAATGTCCAGTTGTTCTTTAACACGGTCTTCGCCCTTTATTCCGGCCAGTTTTTCAACACGCAGCTGCAGCGATTCGCTAATGTATAAATCAATCAGCATATCAGCCAGGTTCATCAGGATTTCCTGTTCTTTTGACAATTCCATCATGAGCTTTTGTACAGCAGCTCCGGCGGTCATCAGAATCGCTTTTTTGAAATTCCGTATGTATTTTTTTTCAGTAGCAAAGGGTTGTGTGTCCGAATCTGAAAAATCGGGAACAGACATAAGTTCAGCCGTAATTTTTTGTGCAGGTCCTGCAAGGTCCAATTCGCCTTTCAGGGCCCTTCTCAAAAGCATATCTACAATAAGCATGCGATTGATCTCATTGGTGCCTTCAAATATCCGGTTGATGCGGGAGTCCCGGTATGCCCTTTCCATGGGAGCTTCCGCCGAATAGCCCATTCCGCCATAAACCTGAACACCCTCGTCTACAACATAGTCAAGGGTTTCTGAACCGTTAACCTTCATGATGGCAGCCTCGGGAGCAAACTGTTCAACACCTTTCAATATGGATTTTGAATGCTCCATCCCGGCTTTGGAAAGGGCCTCAATGGCATCTTCAATATTCTGGGTTACCCGGTAAAGTGCCGATTCAGCAGAATAGATGCGAATGGCCTGCTCAGCCAGTTTAAACCGAATGGCTCCGTATTTTGCAATGGGTCTGTCAAATTGTTTGCGTTCGGCAGCATACTGGATTGATTTGCTGCTGGTGACTTTGGAGGCTCCGATAGCAGCTGCAGCAAGCTTAATCCGGCCGATATTCAGAATGTTTACGGCTATTTTAAAGCCGTTCTGGCGCTCTGAAAGCAGGTTCTCAACGGGCACCTTGCAATCATTGAAAAAAACCTGTCTGGTAGAGCTGCCTTTTATTCCCATTTTATGTTCTTCAGGATTCAGGGTAATTCCTCCAAAGGATTTTTCAACAATGAATGCGCTGAGATTCTCATCCGTGTCAATTTTTGCAAACACCGTAAAAACATCAGCAAAACCTCCATTGGTGATCCACATTTTTTGGCCGTTCAACAGATAGTGTTTCCCGTCGGCAGTAAGCGTTGCCTTTGTTTTTCCCGAATTGGCGTCTGATCCAGAACCTGGTTCAGTTAGGCAATAACAGGCTTTCCACTCGCCGGAAACAAGTTTGGGAATGTATTTCGATTTCTGGGCTTCGTTGCCATAATACAATATAGGAAGTGTTCCTATTCCGGTATGAGCGGAGATCGAAACCGCAAAGGAATGACCCGACCCCATTATTTCAGTGGCAAGCATTCCGGTCACAAAATCTTTTTCAAATCCTCCCAGTTTTTCAGGTACACTTAACCCGAGTAATCCCAGATCAGCTGCTTTGTTAAGCAGGTTCACAGTCAGTCCTTCTTCCTGGCTGTCGATCCGTTCAAGGTTCGGCCAGATTTCCTGAGCCAGGAAATCCTTACAGGATTGGGCAATCATCAATTGTTCCTCGCTGAACTGTTCAGGAATAAAAACGTCCGTGGCAAGTGTTTCTTTTATCAAAAACTCCCCGCCTTTAATTGCCTGTTTACTCGCTGTTGTATCCATTCGTTCAGATTTTATGAGCTTAAAAGTAGTAATAAGGAAGGAAATTAACTATTCGGCATCACGTTGATCTGTCCGGGACTTATTCTGTACAGGTAGATCTTTTCCGGATAGTCATTTTCAATTGCATGTATATTCATGCTGAATTTGTTTTCCCGGGCCAGCTCTTTTATCCGTTCCGTCATCGGATCCTGAAACAGAACCATAAAAGCAACAGATTGAGTATGCATATAGTTTCGCATCTGGCTGAATAATTTTGAATAATAGTCTAGGTGTTCACCGCAATACCAGGTGTAATCGCCATCGGTACGCGGATTTTTCCTGTACCGTGGGGGGTCAATGAAGAGGTAGTCGAACTCCTGGGGATTTATGTTTACAAACATGTCGGATTGAATAATGCTGATGGCCACACGGTTCCAGCGTGCATTTTTATCAATCGTAACGATCGATTTCCAGCTGATATCTGAGGCAACCGTAGCAGCCCCTTTCTGAGCTGAATAAATGGCCAACATGCCACTTCCTGAACCCAGATCCAGAACGCGTTTATTTTTTAAATTGATTTTTTTTATCTCGGAATAAAAAAAAAGTGTGCCGGGAAAAAACCCGGGATGAAAAATCCCCGGGAGAATTACCAACCGAAGGTTTTCGTGATAGAATTTTTTTTCGTTCTTGAGATAAAGGAGTAGAAGAGGACGTTGCGTATAAAACAGAAAAAATTTAATGAACCGTCTGACCATTTTTAATTCAGCAACTCGAAAACCCCTGCAGCTCCCTGTCCTGTTCCGACACACATAGTCACCATCCCGTATTTTTTCTTTCTTTTTTTAAGTTCACTCAGCAACTGAACAGACAATTTGGCCCCGCTGCAGCCCAGCGGGTGCCCAAGGGCAATAGCGCCCCCGTTTACATTGACCAGTTCGGGATTCAGACCGAGTGTTCTGATTACAGCGAGAGATTGAGAGGCGAAGGCTTCGTTCAGTTCGATCAGGTCAATCTGATTCAGTGTCATCCCGGCCATTTTAAGCGCTTTTGGAATAGCTTCAACCGGTCCTATGCCCATAATTCTCGGGGGAACGCCTGCCACAGCATAGGAGACAAGCCTTGCAACAGGTTTCAGGTTGTATTTTTTCAGAAATGCTTCGCTGACAACCATGACAAATGCAGCACCGTCCGAAGTCTGCGAGGAATTTCCAGCCGTAACGCTTCCTTTAAGAGCGAAAACGGGCTTTAATTTGCTCAATGCAGTTATGTCTGTGTCAGCTCTTGGCCCTTCGTCCGTATCCACGAGGAATTCTCTGGTTTTTTTCTTTTCTGAAGGATCCAGGTAGTTTTCCTTAATTTTTACAGGAACAATTTCTTCTTTAAACTTTCCTTCTTTTATGGCCGTAATCGCTTTGCGATGGGAGTTTAATGCAAATGCGTCCTGATCCTCACGGGAAACCTTATACTCGTTCGCTACGGCTTCTGCAGTTAGTCCCATCCCCCAATAATAATCGGGATGTTCCAATGCAACGGTTGCATGGGGAACAATTCTCCAGCCTCCCATAGGGATAAGACTCATGCTTTCTGCGCCGCCTGCAATGATGCAATCGGCCAACCCTGAATTAATTTTGGCAGAAGCTATCGCGATCGTTTCCAGGCCCGATGAGCAATACCGGTTAATTGTTATTCCGGGAATTTTATCTGTTTTGAATGCCAGAAGGGATATCAATCTTCCCATATTCAGGCCTTGCTCGGCCTCCGGCATTGCATTGCCAACTATAAGGTCGTCAACCTGTTCTTCTGAAATCTGAGGCACGGATGCCATGACCTGCTGAATGACTGCGGCAGCAAGATCGTCCGGACGGGTAAACCGAAATCCGCCTCTTCCCGCTTTTCCGACGGCAGTCCGAAATCCTGTTACGATGTATGCGTTCATCTGTATAGTTTTATTCTCAGTTTCTCAATATTTTTCCTCCGGTAATAATGCTTTGCAGGCGCTGAAGCGTTTTTTTCTCACCACATAAACTTAAAAATGCTTCCCTTTCCAGATCCAGCAGGTATTGCTCACTTACCAGGGTAGGGGAGGATAAATCACCGCCACTCAACACGTAGGCCAGTTTCTGGGAAATTTTTACATCGTGTTCAGAAATGTAACCGCCGCTTTTCATACTATCAGCACCTAAATAGGCCAAACCCAGAGATGTTTTTCCCAGTACGCGGATATCCTTGCGCCGAACAGGTTTGCTGTATCCTTCAATGGCCATTTCAAGGCAATCGGCTTTTGCTTCAGCAAGAAGTCGGTTTCTCGAAACCACGATCCGGTCCCGGCCTTTTCTTAAATAACCCAGATCAAAGGCTTCCCGTCCGGAGGTCGAAACTTTTGCCTGGCCTATAGTCAGAAACCTGTTTCTGAAATAATTCAGTTCAATATCGCCTTCTCTGATTTCGTCAGAAAGCCGTACCGCAAATTCCTTGGTACCTCCACCGCCGGGAATCAAACCTACCCCAAATTCAACAAGACCCATGTACGTTTCGGCATGCGCAACAACTTTGTCTGAATGCATGCTCATTTCACAGGCACCTCCAAGAGCCATATTATGCGGAGCTAGAACAACGGGGATTCCGGAGTACCGCACTCGCATCATGGTGTTTTGAAAAGCTCTTATGGCAAAATCCAGCTCGTCCCATTCCTGTTCCACAGCCATCATGAAAATCATTCCAACATTGGCACCGGCACTGAAATTGGCCCCTTCATTGGAAATGACAAGGCCTCTGTACTCTTTTTCGGCCAGGTCGATGGCCGCATTCATTCCTGAAATGACCTCCGAACCAATGGTATTCATTTTCGTATGAAATTCAAGATTCAGAATTCCGTCTCCAATATCCGTAAGTGTTGTCCCCGAATTTTTCCAAACCGCTTTTTCAGCAGCCAGGGTATCCAGAATGATAAACTGTTCTGTCCCGGGTATTGTTTTGTAGGATTTGTCAGCAATGGAGTAATACTTCCGTACTCCATTGTCTGCTTTGTAAAACGATTTTATTCCGGCGGATACCATTTCGTAAACCCAGGAGGCCGGTTTCTTACCCGTCAATTCCATCTGTTTTACGCTTTCAGCAATACCAAGTACGTCCCATGTTTCGAAGGGGCCGAGTTCCCATCCGAATCCCGCATTCATAGCAGCGTCAATCTTGTATAGGTCATCTGTTATTTCAGGTATCCGAAGAGACGCGTATTGGAATAATCCCCAAAACATGGATCTGTAAAATTCTCCTGCTTTGTCTTTGCCCTGAATAAGAATTTTCAACCGGTCTTTTAAATTTTCAACAGACTTTGTCGTTTCCAGTGTAGCAAACTTAACCTTGGAGGAAGGCTTATAGTCCAGAGTTTTTAAATCAAGAGCATGGATTTCGCTTTTTCCGTCGGGCATTTTTACTTTTTTAAAAAAGCCCTGATCGGTCTTTGATCCCAGCCATTTATTTTCGACCATTCTGGCAATGAAAGAGGGAATTTTAAATTCATCAATAGCCTGGTCGTCCGGACAGCTGGCGGCAACACCTTTGGCAACATGCACAAGGGTATCCAGGCCAACAACATCACAGGTTCTGAAAGTAGCCGACTTGGGCCGTCCCAAAACGGGTCCGGTCAGTTTGTCAACTTCTTCAATTGTTAAACCTGTTTTTTCAACCAGGTGAAAGAGGCTCATGATGCCATAGACTCCGATCCTGTTTGCGATAAAAGCAGGAGTGTCTTTGCAGATTACAGTGGTCTTACCAAGGTACAATTCCCCGTAATGCAACAGAAAGTCCATCACCTCCGGAGATGTATGCGGACCCGGGATCAATTCGAGCAGTTTTAAATACCGGGGTGGATTGAAAAAATGGGTGCCGCAGAAATTTTTCTGAAAATCTTCGCTGCGGTCCTCACTCATAAGGTGAATGGGTATGCCGGAGGTATTTGAACTGACAAGGGTTCCCTGCCTTCTGAATTTTTCGACCCTTTCAAAAATCTGTTTTTTAATATCCAGACGCTCAATGACCACTTCGATGATCCAGTCGCAGGAGTTGATTTTTTCAAGGTCGTCATCAAAATTTCCGGTCTGAATCCTGTTCGCAAAGGATGCTGAATACAAAGGGGAAGGGTTAGCTTTGATGGCCGATTGCAGCGCATCGTTGACAATCTTATTGCGTATTTTTTTATCCTGTGGCGGGGCATCTTTCGGTACGATATCCAGTAAAAGAACTTCCACGCCGATATTGGCGAAATGGCATGCAATGCGCGAACCCATAACACCTGAACCCAAGACGGCAACTTTGTTTATTGAACGTTTACTCATAAAAAAGGATTAAGCTGAAAGTATAGACGGGAATTCGGGATTTCCAAAACGCTTAAGGGTATGAATATGTGAACGTATGGCTTCGCCCAATGTCTCGTTTTCAAGATAAGGTATTCCAAAGGACTCGGCGGTGTTTTTTACAATTTCAGAAAGGGCCGAATAGTGGACGTGGCAAATTCCAGGAAACAAGTGGTGGACAACCTGAAAATTCAAACCGCCAAGGTACCAATTCAATATCCGGTTCGTACGGGCAAAATCAACTGTCGTATTTAACTGGTGAATAGCCCAATCGTTTTCAACTTCGTTTTTAGCATTTGGCAAAGGGAATGCAGCAGCTTCAACCGAATGCGCAAGCTGAAATGTTACGCTTAAAATTAAACCTGCAATGGCGTGCATTACCAGGATTCCAGTTAAAATTGTCAAAAAAGGATAATGCAGCAAAATGCAGGGAATGAAAATCAGATAGAACAGGTAAAACAGTTTGGAGAAAATAAGAACGAAAATATTTTTCAGATGCTCCCGTTTACTGCTTTTGTTTACACCGTTTTTACGGTACCTGACCAATTGAACAAAATCTTTAACAAGAAACCAGTTTAGGGTCAAAAGCGAGTAAAAGAAGAAAACATAGATATGCTGAAATTTATGCATAGGTTTCAGGGGGTGGTGAGGCGAAAACCGAACAGCTGGAGGGCCGTCCAGATCATCGTCCATAGTGTGTATGTTGGTATAGGTATGGTGCATTATGTTGTGTTGAAATTTCCAGTTAAAAACAGTTACGCCAACCAGATTCAGCGTATAACCCAATAGGTTATTAACAGCCGGTTTCGAAGAATAGGCGCCGTGGTTAGCATCGTGCATAATCGACATGCCGATTCCGGCCATGGCCATTCCCATCAACGCAAAAAGCAACAGTACGGGAAGAAAAGACAAGTGAAAAAAAACAATCAGCAGGTAGGGGACCAGATAGGCAGAAAGAAGGATAACGGTCTTGACAACCATTTCTGGAGTCGCATGTTTCGAAAGTTTATTCTCGATAAAATAGGCGTCCACATTTGCACGCAAGGTATTGAAAAAGCGTGATTTATCCTTGTTGATGAATTTTAATCTGGGCTTTTGATCCACAGTGCAAAGATACGTGTTTAATGAACATCGGTTGAATATATTTTATCAACCAGGGATTTGTAAATTGCAAGGATCGCTTTTCGTTTCAGGCTTAATTTAGGCGTAAGTTCCCCTGAGTTAATTGACCACTCGTGCGGAATTAATTCAAACCGCTTTAGGGTTTCGTAGTGAGCAAGGTTTTTGTTTATTTTTTCTACTTCTTCTTTAATCCGGCTTTTTACAAATTCATTCTGAATCATTTCTGAATTTGCAGAATAGGAAACATTGT
>JABDFU010000040.1 GCA_013286385.1 Bacteroidota bacterium | reverse complement strand
GCGTGTTCTTTATTGAGCACCCTGTTTGTTTAAAAATGCAGATGTACGGTCAAGGGCGTTCTTTCGCAAATTCACATAAAAGAGATTCACATCAAACAGGTGGTAAAAACCCTTGAGCTCAAAGTAACCTCTGGCATCGGGAGAATGTATCCACAACAAGCCCTGGTGAATCTGTGCATCGCATACCCCTTTGTCAATTCTATTGAACGGGCTCGGAACGCCTCCTGAATTCAGAGTTGAAGGGGCATACGTATCATTTGTTTTCCAGGTCAGTGGGTTAACACATGCTGCTCCCCTGTAAAGGTTATTCCTGATGCCAACATCTGTTCCCCAGGCAAAGGTATTCCAGGTAATGAAACAATTCGTTTGGGTCGCGCTATCCCCGAGCGGAATGTGTTTAAAGGCCGTTTTTGAAATGGGCATTCCTATAGGGTAGGCTGCCACCAACTGTTTTTGAAGATCGGTTCCATCAAAAAAATCGCTTAGCAGTTGTTGAACGTGCCTTGCTCCCTGACTGTGGCCTGCGATAATAATCGGACGTCCCTTGTTCCAATGGTCCAGATAATATTGAAATGCGGCCTTGACATCTTCGTATGCAAATCCGATGGCCTTTGGACCCTCTGCGCTGTCGAAAAAAGACTTAAGCAAAGCCTGGCGATAACGGGGAGCGAATACGCGACCGCAAGCGTTAAAAACACTGGCCTGAATTTTTATGCATTTATCGCAATTGCTGTTTAACGATTTATCAGAAAGGCTGGCATTCCAGTTTCTGCCCATTACGTATAAGGTAGGATGGACATAAAATACATCGACCTGGGCATTTTTCTGATTTTCCCCGAGCTCACAGCCCGGCGGAACCGAATCTCCGGAATCGACTCTCCAGGGTAAAGCAATCCAGTATTTTTCCGCCGAATAATCCGGGGCCTCGGGATGTACGGTATTTTCAAAACTGCTACTGGGGGAGCAGGAGAATAAACCAAACAGTGCACTGATGGTAACCAGGTAAAAAAATATCCGCCGCATCATGGGTAAAATTTGTAAAATGAATCTACCTTTATAGCAATGAGCAAATTTACTTGTATTCTCCTGACCTTTTTGGTTTATTTAGGTTTTCAGTCAAACGCACAGGTTCGCTTCGTTTTAAAAGAAGACTCCGGAAAGATTCAGCTGGTTGATTCCGTTAAGAGACAACTGGATGAGCTGGTTGAAAAGCGTTTGTTGAAGGAAGTCCGCAGCCTTCACAACAAATACGATGTCAAGGCTTTTTCCAGGGCTTACAGCACCGAACGATATATTTATGGGGTTTATAAAGAACCGCACAGAAGGCAAAAAGGATACGAATGCATCCTTCAGAAAATTAAAGGATCCTCTGTTGTCGAAAAATATAAGTTTTACGCTGATCTCCGAAAAGGGTCCCTGATTATTATGGATGACAGAAACAAAAAGTATATCCCGGTTGATCAATGGCTGCTCTTCTACAAGGAGAAAATAATCAGTGACCAGAACAAGTGAATTTTTTAGCTCACGCTTACCTTTCGGGTAATTCTGATGAATTGCCAATCGGCAATTTTATCGCTGACGCCGTAAAAGGAAGCGCTATAAACGCATTCAGTCCGGTTGATATTTTTTACGATCGCTCATTGTGCGTCATTTAATCAGTATTGACATTTTGCGCACCGAACAGGCGCTAAAATAGCCAAGAGCGTTATTGCTTAAGTTGGAGGCAGGGTTCCCGGGATCCGAAACCTGTACAAAGCCCGATGCGTTCTGAATGGTCTGGTTCAGGGTATTGAAATACTCGTAGGTACCGTAGTCGATGGTCTGCAGGTATACCGTAACCGAATCCCCGGCAACGATTGAGGTATCGCTGCTCGAAAGCTTTTTGCTGATCTGGGATCCGACCTGGTAAGCGTTGGAGGCGATGTAGATATTGTTTTTTGTAACCCCTTCAACAACTTCGACGAAACGGTAATAATTTGCTCCTCCTCCGGGATCCTGAAGCGTAACAGTAAGGGTATAGTGTTTTGCCGGAGCTGAAGATCCGTGTCCGCCGCCGTACCCGCCACCGAAGCCCCCGCCAGTGGAATCAATAGTCAGGGATTGAATGGGAACTCCCGGCGGCATTGTGGAAGAACCCGAATACGTACTTCCGTTAGCCACAATAGTCAAGGTGTAGGTTCGCCCCGGAGTGCCCTGCAGAACAGAGCTGTTATAATTGCCGTTACCGGCATTGATAAGGGTTTCCGAATTTCCCAGGTTGTCGTTGAGTACGACCTTGGCATTGGCTACGGCAGGGAAAACATTATCCTGGTAAAAGGCAACGGATTGAGTAAGGTTAATGGTATACGGACCGGGTTGATCAGTAACAAAGCCATTCACGACCAGCTGAGGAGGAGTTGAAGCAAGGTTCAGGGTAACAACCTTCTGACAGGATGAAATGAGAATTCCGGACAACAGGACAATTAGCGCTATCTTTATCATTTTGTAAATTTAAAATTCCAGGTCACCGACGGAACCCATCTGAATAAAGAAGTCTGCAAGGCTTCCGTTTCATTAACATTATTCGGATTAACAGGGAAGGTTATGGTATAGGCGTTTTCTCGCCCCAAAACATTGTAGCAGGAGAAATTCCAGCTGGTTTCATATTTCTCTGTCTTTTTTCCCTGCATCGTAAATCCAATATCCAGCCGGATATAATCAGGCATCCGGCTTTCATTCCGTTCAGAATACACTTCCACAATGTTTCCCGCATACTCGTATTTCCCTGTCGGAAACGTAACCGCGTTTCCGGTATAGTAAACAAAGGTTGATGACACGGTCCACTTTTTTGAAAGTGTATATATTCCGACAACAGAAAGGTCATTGGGTCTGTCTTGTGTGGCCGGATACCAGGATCCGTTATTAATCCCATTGATTTGAAGTTCGGTTTTTGAAAGGGTATACCCAATCCATCCGGTAAACCTGCCGATCTTTTTCTTTAACGTGAATTCAATTCCGTAGGCTCGACCGATTCCATATTCCAGCTGGGATTCAACATAAGAATTCAGGGTGAGTTGGGCATAGTTTCTGTAATCAACCATGTTTTGCATATCCTTGTAATAGGTCTCAACTGAAAACTCGTAGCTGTTGTCCTTAAAGTTTCTGAAGTAGCCCAGTGAAAACTGATCACACAGACCCGGTTTTACATTGTTGCTGCTGGGTATCCATAAATCGGTCGGATTGCCTGAAGTTGAATTCGAAAGCAAGTGCAGGTATTGTGCATTTCTGCCATACGAAGCTTTTATGGAACTGGTTGGGGTTAAAATGTATTTCGCATCGACACGGGGTTCCGGATTAACGTAGGTTTGAACAGCCTGACCAGAGGAATAATTGGCGCTGTCAATTTTAGCTCCGGAAGTATTGTAGGTATAAAATTCACCGGGACCAAAAAGAGTAAATGAAGAAAGCCGCAGACCGTATTCAAAACTGAATTTTTCATTGGGTGTCACTTCGTGGGAAATGTAAACCGCGTTTTCAAGGGCATACTTATTCGGCAGATCCCTGTCACTGATAGCCCCATCGGTCGCCGAAGTCAGCACACCCGGAATGATCTGATGGTAGGTTGAGATGAAACCGAATTTGAGTTTGTTTTTGGTGTTGATGTAATACTGGTAATCCTGTTTGAGCGAATAATCCTGGATCCTGGAGATGATGTCAAAATTATCCAGCCCGAAGCTTATGTTGATATCGTAATCGTAATTACTGAATACAAGACAGGTATTTGAAAATAATTTATCGCTGAATAAATGGTTCCATCTTACCGTGCCGGTAGCATTGCCCCAGTTTATTCCGAACGTATCGCCAAAGCCCAGCACATCTTTTCCAAAATAACCCGATAGGTAAACCCTGTCACGGTCTCCGAGGATATAGTTGGCTTTAACATTGATGTCGTAAAAATAAAGCTTCGCCTGATTAAGCATGCTGTCTCTGGACAGCTTCAGAAAGGCGTCTGCATACGTCCGTCTCGCAGAAATAAGAAAGGAACCTTTCCCTTTTTTAATCGGGCCTTCAAAATTCAAACGGGAAGCAATCAATCCGATGCCTCCGCTCAGAATATAGTTCTGGTCGTTCCCGTCTTTCATTTTTACATCCAGTACCGAGGACAGCCGTCCGCCAAATTCTGACGGTTGATTGCCTTTGTAAAGGGTAACATCCTTTATAGCATCCGAATTAAAAACAGAGAAAAAGCCCAGGAGGTGTGATGCGTTGTAAACGGTTGCTTCGTCCAGTAAAATTAAGTTCTGGTCAGCTCCCCCTCCGCGAACGTAAAAGCCGGTGCTTCCTTCTCCTACATTCATTACGCCGGGTAAAAGCTGTAAGGTCTTTACAACATCCTGCTCTCCGAATAAAACGGGAATGGCTTTAATTTCCTCTATATTCAGTTTTTCAACCCCCATTTGCGTACTGCTTACGTTGTGATCATTTCGCTCCCCGGTCACCACGACTTCGTTCAAATCTTTACTGTGTTCAGTAAGAAGGAAATCCATTTTGGTGCTTTGCTTCAGTGAAATTTTGGTGACTTTGGGATCGTAGCCGATAAACTGAGCGGTTAAGGTATATTCCCCTTCCGGAATGGTAATGGAATAAAATCCATAGGAATTGGTACTTACCCCGGTTCCTGCCAATTCGTTAATTCTTACCGTAGCGCCTATCAGCTCTTCCCCGGTTTTGGAATCCTTAATATAGCCGCTGACTGTATACTTGGATTGAGCCGATAAAAGGAATGTTGACACCAGACAAAAGAAGAGGGCGGCGTTTCTCATAAAGCGCTAAAGATACGAAGTGTTACTATTGGATTGCGAACTATTTTTTGTTCTTGTACTTGGGAATAAAATATTTTCCGGTTTTGTAGGATGTGCTGTCCACAAACTGGTTGACATACTTTTCAAAGGGAGGAATCGTTGCCGGAACACCAATAGACAGGTAATAAGAGGTCAGATTGTTTCGCACGTTTACAAGATCAATATGTTTGACATCGGTTAAAAGCTGGTCTCCAATCGAAACCGTATTAAGAACGCCGTCCGTTTCAATGTCCTGAGCCATCAAATTAAGTAACTGATTTAAATTGGCGCTGGTTCGGGAACCCTGAAGAATTACAGACAGGGCCAAAAGCATGGCGTTCTCTTCGCCTGCTGACGAAATGTCAAGCCTTTCAGATGTTGACGTTACGGGTGTATTTATGGAAAAAATATGTAAAATTTCTTTGAGTGCCTGTGCTTTGGCAAGGGCATAGGACTCGCCCTGACTGACAAGGTAGTAAACACGACTGGTCTCCAGGTGGGTCAATACATTTACGTTTACTTTTCCCGTATCGCTCAAATTCGTTACTGCATTCAGAGTAATGTAAGAATCAGAGGTGGCATTTGTTATTTCGTTAAAATAATAACCCTCGGCATTCAGGGAGATATAGGTGCTCGTTAACGGAATATTGGTTAATCCGAAATTACCTGTGTTGCTAAGTATCTGAGCCGAAAGAGTCTGACCCAAAGGGCTTAGAGATTGGTTCAGGATGTTCACCGTCACCCCTCCTCCTCCCAAATAAGGACCTTTTTGAACCTTGCCGGCAAATGAATACGTAGGCTCCAGAGGTATGGGGGCCGGGGTGTTCTTTTTACATGAAAATACCAGGAATAAAAGAATTCCGGGAACAATAATTCCAAGTGTTTTTTTTCGATTCAATAAGTTTTTTTCCAATTCAAATTACATCATTGAATGATAATTTTCCCGGCTCCTATAACTGCATTTTCTGTCGTCAGGCGATAAAAGTAAATACCCTGAGCCAAACTTCCTTTTTGAATTTCGAGTTGGTTCCCATTGATGCGGACCTGGGAATAAACCACGCTCCCTAATTCATTGGTAATAAGTAACGATGCATTGTTCAGAACAAGCCCGCCATCCTGAACCTGGATAATGGCCTTGTCGGTCATAGGGTTCGGGTAGACGAGTGTACGGCTACCCGGCAACGTCAGCATTGCAATTCCTGTTGTGCCGCCCCAGCTGAACATTCCGTCTCTGGTCATACTGCTGTCGAATCCTCCTGACCATCCGGAAGAAGCGTTAAAAAAGGCAACTGCGCCGTGCTGCAGGGTATCAATCACAGCCCAGGTATTCCCGCCATCCGTTGACTCCGATGTACCCGAAAAACCGGGATAGCCGTAAGACGTAGTAAAATAGCTATTTCCTTTGCTTTCCGGCACATAACACATCCAGGAAATGTAGGTTGTATCATAGCTGGCAGATGAATTCCAGGTGCCTCCGCCATTTGCTGTAGTTACAAGATTAAGTCCGTCAGAGGCCAATCCGGTCATTGAATCCATTGCCAGTGTCTGAACATACATAAAAGGCAGATTGGACGGAGCATACGACCATCCTGCCCCACTATTCGTGGACCTATAGATATTGCCATAGCTTGTTCCGAACCAGACTGAATTTCCGTAGGCTGCAAAGGAATTATCAATTGCATACTCATTCACAGAATTCGCGGGAATGCTGTCTCCGCCTACCCTTGTCCACAAGGCCCCTCCGTTTGTCGTTGTGTAGATTTCCCAATAGCCGGGTTGCGTATTGTTCAATCCGGTACCATTTGAATCACCTATGCAAACACCTACACTGTCATTAAAAAAATGGACGTAGTCGGGGTATCCCCAGGGAGCCGCAAACATGGGAAGCGCAGCATTATTCTGAAGAACCCAGGAAGCACCTCCGTTGGTTGTCTTGTAGATTGACCCTCCGTAAGCCACCGTATCCAACATTGTTACCCAGGCCGTATCCTTGTTTATAGCATCAACAAAATCAATGATAAGGGAATCCGGATTACTCACATTAATCCTGCCCGGTATCCATGTGGCTCCGGCATTGGTGGTTCTGGTAAATAAATTTTTATACCTGGCAAAATATCCGTTTTCCTGGGCGGTTATAAACCGAGCGGAGTCAAAGACAGATCCCCAGATCGTATTTGCATCCACAACCGACATGCTGAATATGCCGTAACCCGGAGTGGAAAAGCCCGAAACCTGATTTGACCATTGGGAAAAACAGGAAGTTGAGATAGCAGAAAGAGTGAGAGCCCCTGCTATTAACCGGGAAAAGTAATTCACTTTTTTCATGTGACAGAAGTTAGTAATTGGATTTGCTCCGCAAATATAGAACGGCCCCCCGCCTTTTGCAATTAAAATATACCAGCGTTATTTTTCTTGCTATGATGGCTATCAATCTGCTGACAACACAAAAGCTGTACATTTATTTCTTACTTTTAAAACAGAATGGGCTTTTATGAAAATCAGATGGTAATGAACCCCTATTTTGAAGGAAATACGTATACGACGCTGGAAAATTACCCCAGATTTTTAGGCGACCGCCTTTTTTTAGGCAGTCGCTGGTATTTCGTAATGGGCTACCTGGCTGAAATTATCCGTGCTCGTTCACTGGCTTTAAAAAAGGCCTACACCAGAAGCGCCTGGTCTGAATCTTCTCACCGTATTTTTAAGCTGATTGAAGGTTGTGGAGGACGCTTTTATATTGAAGGCCTTGATAATCTTCCGCCCATAAAAAGTCCGGTTGTTTTTATTTCAAACCATATGAGTACGCTGGAGACGTTTGTTTTCCCTTGCATTATTGCGCCGTTGATGAAAGTCACGTTTGTTGTAAAGGAAAGCCTTGTCAATCATCCTCTGTTTGGACCGGTGATGAGGTCAACGACCCCCATTGTTGTAAAAAGAAAAAATCCGAAAGAAGATTTTCAAAAGGTTCTGGAAAAAGGAAAAGAATTGTTGTCCGACGGAGTGTCCATTATCCTTTTCCCTCAAAGCACCCGCATGCCTGAGTTTAACCCCGCATTGTTCAATACCCTTGGGATAAAACTAGCCCTGGCAGCAGATGTTGATATTGTTCCTGTTGCCATTAAAACAGATTTCTGGGGAAACGGAAATCTGTTAAAAGATATCGGTCCTATAAATAGGAACAAACCGGTCCATATGTCCTTTGGCCGTTCCATGAAAATCCGGGGAAATGGAAAAGCTGAACACAAAAAAATAACAGAGTACATCATTCAACACCTTAGAAAGTGGGATGGTCAACTGGCAGTTGAAAATGAAACCTTGAAATAAATGGAGGAAACGATTTATTCGGTAATTACGGGGTCTGGTTGTTACCTGCCAGAAAAAAAAGTGTTGAACAGCGATTTTTCTGACCATATCTTTTACAATGAAAACGGACAAAAGTTCGAAAAAACAAACGAAGAGATTATTGAAAAATTCAAACTCATCACTGATATTGAGGAGCGCAGATATGTTTCAGGTAATTTAGCGGTTTCTGATATCGCGTATTTTGCCGGCCTGGAGGCCATCGTCTCTTCAAAAACGGATAAGGAAACCTTCGACTACATCATCGTCGCCCATAATTTCGGAGATGTGCGCACAGATACCAAAAGATCTGATTTTGTGCCGACCATTGCGGCACGGGTGAAACACAAACTGAGAATTGAAAATCCCGATACCATTGCCTATGACCTGCCCTTTGGATGTCCGGGCTGGCTGCAGGCTGTTATTCAGGCCGATTACTACATTAAATCAGGGGATGCGAAAAAAATTCTGGTCATTGGAGCCGAAACGCTTTCCAGGGTATCTGATCCCCATGACCGGGACAGCATGTTGTATTCAGACGGCGCTGGAGCGGTAATTCTTGAAGCCTCTGCAACAGGAAAAGCTACAGGTATACTTTGCCACAAGACAAGGTCAGACACCTTTCAGCACGCTAATTTATTGCGCATGGGGAAATCCTACAATCCAACGCGAGGCGGCGATGAGTTGTTTCTTAAGATGAACGGAAGAAAATTGTACGAATACGCATTAAAGACGGTTCCCCAATTACTTAAGGAATCCATTGAAAAAGCAGGGCTCAAAATCACCGACATTAAAAAAGTACTTATTCATCAGGCCAATGCCAAGATGGATGAGGCCATTCTGAAAAGACTCTTTGAATTGTTTGATTTGAAGGTTATTCCCGAAAACCTCATGCCCATGACCATTTCCTGGCTGGGTAACAGTTCTGTCGCAACGTTACCGACCTTGTACGACCTGTTGGTCAAAGATAAAATTGCCGCGCAAACGCTTTATCGGGGTGATGTGATTTTGTTTGCTTCGGTTGGTGCAGGAATGAATATAAACGCCCTTTTGTATAAAATGAACGAATGACGCTTATGATTGAACACAGTATTCATAGCATACCTCCGGACATCATTAAGTTCAGCATTGTAACCCTGTTTTCCCTGCTGATTGGATTGGAACAAAGACGGCATCACATTAAAGAAGAATTCGGTACGCTTTTTGGCACAGACAGAACCTTCACGCTGATGGGAATATTGGGATTTATTCTTTATATAATCAGCCCTCAAAATCTGATGCCCTTCCTTGGAGGAGGCCTGGTTATGGCTGGCTTACTGGCCGTATATTATTTTCAAAAAATGAAGATTCACCAGCTGTACGGCGTTACGTCTCTGGTGACAGCTTTGATTACCTATTGTCTGGCGCCTTTGATTTATACACAGGCTGCCTGGCTGGTATTCCTGATTGTTGTTTCGGTTCTGGTTTTAATCGAAATCAAGGAAACGCTTTTTGAATTTTCGAAAAAGTTCGACAACAACGAATTTCTTACGCTGGCTAAATTTCTGGTGCTTGCAGGTGTAATCCTTCCCTTGCTTCCCGACAAAATCATCTCTGACGAAATCAATATCTCTGCTTACAAATTCTGGCTGGCCATTGTTGCAGTTTCGGGAATCTCCTATCTCAGCTATTTGCTGAAAAAATTCATTTTTCCCCAATCCGGAATGTTGCTGACCGGGATCCTGGGCGGACTCTACAGCAGCACAGCAACGACAATTATTCTGGCACGAAAAAGCAAAGAGTTGCCTGTTGAGAACAATAAACTGGTTGCTTCCATTCTTCTTGCTACCAGCATGATGTATATCCGGGTGCTGCTGCTGGCGTTTTTTTTCAACAAAGACATTGCCTTTCGGCTGGCCCCTTCATTTACTGTGTTCATCCTGGTCTCCTCTTTGCTTGCTTTTTACTTTGCTAAAATCCGCAGTTCCGTTAACCTGAAAACATCCGACGGACAAGTTGCTGAAACAACTGACAATCCGCTCGAACTGAAAACCTCGCTTCTTTTTGCGGCACTTTTCATCTTTTTTGCATTGGTAACAGGTTATGTAACGAAAAGCTTTGGCAGTGGAGGTATTACTGTTTTGTCCTTTGTTGTAGGCGTAACTGACATTGATCCTTTTATTCTTAATCTGTTTCAGGGTAAACTGAATATGGAAACTTCGGTTTTGGTTATAGCCGTTCTCAATGCCATTACAAGTAATAACCTGTTGAAAATGATATACGGCATTTCCCTCGGAAGCAACCCGATTCGATTAAAACTGATAGCCGGGTTTGGGTCATTAATTGTATTGGGATTGGCGCTTTCATTTTTTATTTATTAGCAATATTGAATTCTACACGATTACTGTTTTAAAACATTACTGATTTCCCTGATGAAAACCTCAAATTTGTACTGAATCAGAACGAGGGAAATGAATTTTAAGGCAAGAATCAGGTTCGTTTTTACAGGCTTTGGACTCTTTCTGTACTTGTTTGTTCTGCCACAGGTTTCAACACCTGGTGCAGATACTACGTCCGATACAGTTAACACAGAATCCCGCTCCTACCAACTCTATTCCGAGAAAAACTGGAACAAACTGATTCAATTCGACAGGGAGGCCATTTCCAGAGGACAGGACTATTTCTACATCCGGCTTCGTACGGGAATTGGTCTTTTTGAGCAAAAAAAATACCGCGCAGCACTAACCCAGCTCCGGGTAGCTCTGGAGTTCAATGCCAGGGATGAAACGGCCCTGGAATACCTTTACTATTGTTACCTCTATTCAGGCCGGTTTGAGGAAGCACGTAAATTAAACTGGAAAAAACTTCCGGCCGTGAGCGCAATTACCTTTGAATATGGTAATAAGAGTAGTGACAGCAGCCGGCTCTTTCACAATGCAAACTACATTAATGCAGGCCTCGAACAGTATATCAATAACCGGTTTTCTCTTTTTCATGCGTTTACCTGGTTCGGTCAAACCGAGTTGGTCGGAGCTAAAATCCAACTCCAGTATTATATCCGCGCAAATATCCCGCTAAAGAATAATTTTCTGTTTTCGCCGGCCTTTCAATACGTTTTCAGTTCATTCGTTCCAGTACCTCCCCCTGATGGTATTCCGATGAATCCTCCGGGGACACCACCTCCCCCTTCGAACCCTCCTCCGATTAACCAAAATTATTTTATTTTTTCCTTTCTGCTGACCAAACACATGCCCTGGCTGGATATAGGAATTGGTTCAACAGCTGTATTCGCCGACAGCAGTTCCGGCGGGGCAAAAAATACAAGTACTCAATACATCAATGACCTTAAAATTGTGCTGTATCCTTTGCAGAACAACCGTATTGCTGTCGGTTGCGACGGCATTATTCATTCAGCGAATGCCTATCAGTCTGTCTCCAACGCATTCAGTCCTTTCCTTTCAGTCTGGCCGCATACTAAAATCAATGTGCTGGTCAATTATTTCAGGAACCAGGGGATGAATACTATTGAAAACAATGGCTATCTGGTCAACAATTCCAACGATTTTACCCGTACACGCTGGACCGCAATCTGCAGTTATACACTTAACCGGCACCTGGCTATTTACGCGTTGTACGAATTGGAAAACAATATAGAAGAATACCAGGGATTCCGGTACAACTATACCTTGATGGGTGCAGGGATCCGCATCATGCCCTAGTTCCTTTTGTGAGGGAATCAGTATCTTTAGAACGTGCAAAAACACAATTTTAATACCAGCAAATCCACGCTCTTCATTAAAAACATGGTGAGCAACAGTTGCATTAAATTGGTGAAACAGGATCTTGAACAAACCGGATTCATTGAAGTCCTGCATATAGAGCTGGGCCTTGCGGAAATACAGTTTGACGCTCAGGTCATTAATTTTCAGGGTATCGATGCCCTTTTAAAACGCAACGGGTTCGAATTGTTAAATGACAAAAATGCCAGACTGGTTGAACAAATCAAGACTTCGGTAATTCAATTGGTGTATTATGGTAACAACAACAGTTCCATTATGCGCAATTCTGATTTTCTCAGTGAAAAACTCGCACATACCTATCTTCACCTGAGCAAAGTATTCTCTGAACGCACGGGAACCACCCTCGAAAAATACATCATCCTGATCAAGATCGAAAAAATAAAAGAGCTGATCAGCTACGATCAGCTCACCTTAAGTGAAATTGCGTATGAAATGGGTTACAGCAGCGTGCAATACCTGAGCAATCAGTTTAAGCAGATTACCGGGTATACCGTCAGCTCCTATAAGAGCCTGAAAAATAAAGATCGCAGGACCCTCGACTCCATACTGGACTGAATTCTATACTAAATTTAATTTAAACCATAAATCATTTTACACTTTCTATTGCGATTTTTGTACAGCACAGCAGGAATAAGTGACAATATGAAAAACTAAAAAATCAGATCAGATGCGCCTGAAAAAAAATCTTGCCTTAAGTGATTCCGGGTTTGTATTCGACCCATCAACAGGAGACTCCTTCTCGACCAACCCTATTGGTCTTGAGATTGTAAAAATGCTCCAGACGGGCAAAGATGCAGATGAAATCAAAGCGCAGGTTGTTAAGACCTACCTCATTGACGAAGTCGGTTTTGAAAAGGATTATTACGATTTTGTAAACACCCTGACTAAACTTAAACTTTCTGATGGCAGCCCGGAGAAAAAAGATTAAAATTGCAGTAACCGGTCTTAACGCTATTGACAGTCCGGGACCGGGTATACCGGTTATACGGGCCTTGAGAGCAAGTGGAGATTTTGATGTACGTATTATCGGACTTTCCTATGAAACTCTTGAGCCGGGCATATACATGCACGACCTGGTTGACAAAACCTATCAGATTCCATTTCCTTCCTCCGGGAAAGCCAGTTTACTGACAAGACTGAAATACATCAATTCAATTGAGAAGATCGATTTGATCATACCTAATTTTGACGCTGAACTTTTCAATTTTATTACCCTTGCAAACACGCTTAGGAAAGAAATGGGTATTCGGGTTTTTGTTCCTACACTTGATCAGTTCGAAGAACGCCATAAATCCAACCTTCCCGCTTTCGGAAAAAAGCACAAAATCAAAGTTCCGTTCAGCAAAATGATATTCAGTACAGCTGAAATTCCTTCCCTCCGGAAAGATTTTACCTACCCGCTTGTCGTAAAAGGGAAATATTATGATGCATCAATCGCTTACACCCCTGAACAGGTGGCCAGTCATTTCAATAAAATAAGCGCAAAATGGGGATTGCCGGTCATCATTCAGCAGTTCGTTTATGGCCAGGAAGTTAACGTTACTGCTATAGGCGACGGGAAAGGGAATACGATGGGCGCAGTGCCCATGCGCAAGCAATACATAACAGACAAGGGCAAAGCCTGGTCAGGAATATCCATTAATGACAGGAAGCTGATGGACATGACCAAAAAGCTGATCCGTTCGACCAAATGGAAGGGCGGGATGGAGCTTGAAATAATAAAAACGGCAAACGATGAGTATTACCTGTTGGAAATCAATCCGCGTTTTCCTGCCTGGGTTTATTTGGCCGTTGGCTGCGGCCAAAATCATCCTGAAATGCTTGTGAAAATGGCCATGGGCGAAAAAGTTGTACCGTTCAAAAAATACGATATCGGAAAAATGTTCGTCCGCTATTCCTATGACCTGATTGTTGAACTAAAAGAATTTGAAAAAATATCAACCCTTGGAGAACTATGAAAAAGCTACAATATGAACGTCCGGTCATCCAACGTCTAAACGTTGGGGTGATGAATAAATTCGGAAACAAAACCGAATACAGCCCGGTTAAACACATCGAAGGGAATACTGTCAAGAGCCTGATTGAAAAATTCGGTTCGCCTCTGTTTGTGATTTCTGAGCGAATCATCCGTGAAACATTCAAAGATGCAAACCGCGCGTTTAAGACCCGCTACCCCAGGGTGCAGTTTGCCTGGTCCTACAAAACGAACTACCTGAATGCCATTTGCAATGTATTTCACCAGGAGGGATCATGGGCTGAGGTTGTATCGGGCTTTGAATACCACAAAGCATTGAAAAACGGGGTACCGGGTACAAAAATAATATTTAACGGTCCCGACAAATCCGAAGCAGACCTTAAGCTGGCCATAGAAAAAAATTCTCTGATCCATATTGACCACCTGGATGAACTTTACCTGATCAAAGAACTGGCGGTTGAAATGAAAAAGCGCCCCCGTGTTGCGATACGAATAAATATGGATACCGGCGTTTATCCGATGTGGGATCGTTTCGGATTTAATTACGAAAACGGTCAGGCCTGGGATGCGATTAACAAAATAATGCTGAATGACAAAATGGATCTGGTGGGTTTGCACTCCCATATTGGAACCTTTATGCTGGCCCCCAGCGCTTATGGAGTTGCAGCGAAAAAACTGTCTGATCTGGCCCTTGAAATAAAAAAGAAATACAAGAAAAATATTCAGTACATCGATATGGGCGGAGGCTTCGCCTCCAAAAATACACTCAAAGGTTCCTACCTTCAGGGAATCGATTCCACTCCTTCGTTTGACCAGTTTGCCGAAGCGATAACCACATCCATTCTCAATGCCGGTTTTGTTGAGAATGAATTGCCTTTGCTGATACTTGAAACCGGACGGGCCTTAATTGATGAAGCAGGCTATTTGCTGGGAACCGTAATTTCAAATAAGCGCCTGTCAGATGGCAGACGTGCTACTATTATGGACTTTGGGGTTAATATCCTGTTCACTTCCTTTTGGTACGATCATAAGATCAGTCCCGCTCAGGAATTCAGCCGGTACACCGAAGATGCGGTTATTTATGGTCCGCTCTGCATGAACATTGATGTTATCAGAGAAAATGTGACACTTCCGCCGATGAAAAGGGATGATCATGTCATAGTGCATACAGTGGGTGCATACAATATGACTCAATGGATGCAGTTTATTGCCCTTCGTCCCGCGGTGGTGATGATTGATACACAGGAAAAAGTACACCTGATCAGAAGCCGGGAAACCCTGGCGAGTATCGAGGGAAATGAAATTATTCCCAGGTATCTCGAAAAATTTAAGTTGTAGTAAATGGGCAATCGGTTCAGGGAAGATATTCGCTTTTATTCGGGCAGCATCCGGGGAAGCTATAGCCAGGTTTTCTTTTCGGATAATCCCTGGCTTGCCCTGCTGGTTTTGCTGGCTTCCTTTCTGGATCCCTATACCGGACTCAGCGGATTTCTTGCTGCACTTTCCACGGTGCTTTTTGCGAAAGGAATCGGACTCAATCCTTTAGTTACTAAATCAGGTGCCTATAGCTACAACAGTCTGCTGGTAGGACTTACTTTAGGTGTATACTTTAAATTCAGCATTGCATTTATTGCTGTTCTTTTGTTGTCCTCTTACTTTACCCTGCTTATTACAATCTGGATATCTTTTGTACTTGCCAAATACCGCATTCCTTTTTTAAGCCTTCCCTTTATGCTAAGCATCTGGATTATCCTTTTGGCCGCAAAAGGATTTGGAGCTATTCAGCTTAATGAAAGGGGTATCTATTCCCTGAATGAACTCTGGAATCTGGGCGGACCCTGGCTTGTTTCCATCTACGAAAATTCAACGGCCTTGAAATTGCCGCTGCTGATTGAAATCTATCTTAAATCGCTGGGCGCTATTTTTTTCCAATACAACATCATTTCTGGCATTCTGATCGCTATCGGATTATTGATTTACTCACGCATTGCATTTTCCCTTTCCATAGTTGGATTTTTAAGCGGTTATTTTTTTTGCTATTTCCTTCAGGGTAATTTAAGTGAATTGCAATACAGCTATATCGGATTTAACTATATCCTTTCTGCAATTGCGCTTGGGGGTTTTTATCTTATCCCATCAGCCAGATCTTACCTGATGGCCTTGCTTTCAGGCCCTCTGATAGGCCTGCTGATCGGAGCCTTCACCAGTCTGCTGGCGGTTTTCCACCTACCGGTTTATTCATTGCCATTTAGCCTTGCTGTTATCCTCATGCTGGTTCTGTTGAACAACCGGTATATCCTGAAAGGTATCAACCTTGTTCAATTCAACCGGCTGTCTCCTGAAAAGAATCTCTATTCCTTTCATACCAATAACGAACGGTTTAAGAACGACACCTATTTTCACATTCACCTGCCATTCTATAGTGAATGGCAGGTGTCTCAGGGAATTGAAGGAGAACTGACGCATAAAGGGGACTGGCGCTTTGCCTGGGATTTTGTAGTTGCAGATCAAAATCAAAAAACCTTTCGTCTGCCCGGGAAGGAACCATCCGACTTTTTTTGCTACGGACTTCCTGTTCTTGCCCCGGCAGCAGGATATGTTGTAACCTGTAAGGATGGCGTAGTTGAAAATCCCATAGGCGAAGTGAATCTTCATGAAAATTGGGGAAATTCGATTGTAATCAAACATGCCGACTATCTCTACAGCCAGATCAGTCACATAAAAAACGGAAGTTTTAAAGTGAAAACCGGTGATTATGTTCAAAAAGGAGATCTTCTTGCCTTGTGCGGAAACTCTGGCCGTTCACCTGAACCACACCTTCATTTTCAACTTCAGGCTTCGTCCGAAGTCGGATCGAAAACAATCAGCTATCCGATTTGTTATTTTATTTCCCGGCAGAATGGAAAATACAGATTTCATTCTTTTGATTGTCCTGTTGAAGGACAGGTCATACAACGCCCGGCCGGCAATTCATTGATTCAAAATGCGTTCAATTTCAAACCGGGTCAACGTATCGAATTCGAAGTCAGTCTGGAAAACAATACACATGCTGTCCGGTGGGAAGTCGTTACAGACATCAACAACCTCAGCTACATTTATTGTCAGGAAAGTAAATCAATCGCTTATTTTTCAAACAACGGTACACTCCATTATTTTAAAAGCTTTGAGGGTGACAAAGACTCCCTGTTGCACTACTTTTTTTTGGGAGCACACAAAATAGTCCTCAGTTATTTCCAGGATCTCGAAATTCAGGACGTACTGGAAATAGAAGGTTTTCATTCCGGAGTTTCAAAATTTATTCAGGATTTTGCTGCGCCTTTCCGCCGTTATTTGACTGCCAACTACACCTGCATATGCAAAGAGATCGATAATTCAGAGAACCCTGAACGAATTCTGCTGGTAGCGAAAGCACAAACCCGAAAGGGAACCAGGCTGAGCAGAGAGATTACTTTTGACCTCGAATTGTCCGGCAACCGATTGTCGAAAATCCTTATCCGGGAAAAGGGTAAATGTATTACAGCAACACGATTGAATTAGAAATGTACTAACGTAAACTGCAATTAATATGACCATTCTCGGCAAAACTTTCTTTGTAACGGTTCTGGCCTTCACAGGCATCACCCTGAAAGGCTTCAAAGCCTCTGCGCAAAACGATCCGATAGAAACTGCCTTTTCAAAAAGTTATGAGTTCGAAACAAAAAAAGAGTACACAGCTGCAGTCAATTCGCTGAAGGCGATTTACAACAAAGATTCGTATGAAATAAACCTCCGTCTGGGCTGGTTAGCTTACGAAGCAGGAAATAATACAGAATCTGTTTCCTATTACCAACTGGCTATAAATCTGATGCCCTATTCCATTGAAGCCAAATTCGGTTTTGTATACCCCGCGGCAGCTTTGGGCAATATGAATCAGGTAGCCGAACAGTATAGCAAAATACTTGAAATAGACGCTAAGAATACAACGGCCAACTACCGGATGGGGGTAATTTCGTATCAGAAAAAAGACTACCAGACGGCCTTTAAGTATTTTGAAAAAGTAGTCAATCTCTATCCTTTCGGATACGATGCCTTGCTGATGTATGCCTGGACAAATTTCCAACTCGGAAAAACAAAAGAAGCAAAAATTCTTTTCGGCAAAGTTCTGTGGCTGTACCCTTCAGATAAGTCAGCAACGGAGGGACTCGGACTGATTAAATAAACAACCTCTCTCCTAAACCAACTCCCCGTTTCTCGGATCGCACTTAATTCTGGGAATGTAAAGCCACCTTGTTTCCCTCTGTGTCGATAAAAAAGGCCATATTGCCGACCTCATCATTTATTTTGGTCTTCTGCATAACAACTTTTCCACCGGCTTTTTCAATTCTTGCCAATACGCTATCCATTGCAGGATTTGCGTTCAGATAAACGACCGACCCTTCCATGCTTGGCTTGTGATTGGGGCTTTGCACAACTGCTCCATAAGCTTTTCCTGACCCCGGTTCTCCCGGAAAACCGGCCATTTTCATGCCCATCATATCCATGGAAGCCATTTTAATGTTAAAAATATTTTCATAAAAATTTTTTGCACGGGTAATGTCTTTGGCAGGAATTTCGAACCAGTTTAGTGAATTTACTTTTGCGTCCATGTTGATCGATTTTAGAGTTTATAATTAGATAGTTAGCTAATGTTTTGCTTAACAAATATAATCCAATCCATCCGTTATGCAAGTTTTGAATAGACTTTAAAAGCAGATTTAATGCCTGCTTAATTTTACCTTAATCTTTAACTAACATTTCGTAACCCCTTGGCTCTATACAAGCGCAACCCCATTTAAATCGGTGGTAAGAACCTCGCTCATGTAGTTTAAAAAAGGACGCATTTTTTTATATACATCATTAACTTTAAAGACGAAATCACGGCTGCAGACCTCCGAATCAGAAAAATCATGCCTGAGCAGGAATTGCTTATACCGTAGAAGATCAATAGCGGGATTGTTCTTGGCATAGCCACGCGGAGCTGAATCAAGCTGTTCGCCGATCAGTTTTCTGAATGTGTCTGAAAATGTCCTGGTACCCAACAGTTTCTTCCAGTCTTTATAATTCACGTCAATATCCTGCCGTATTCTTTTCAAATCATCCGGTTCAGGCCCCCAAAAACCTCCCGCCACAAAAGAATTGCCTGGCTTAATCTGAAAATAATAACCCCCGCGCAGTTTTTTTGTGGCCCTTCTGAACCCTCCGCTCCAATGGCTATTGTAGGGCCTTTTGTCCTTGGAAAAGCGTACATCTTTATATATCCTGAACAGGCTTTTTTTGCCGGATTCAGTTTCGAGGTGGTCGTGCTTATTCATTTCAATAATCAGAGCATCGGCAAAAGTTATCAGATTTTCATGTGCTGCAATATACCTTTCCTTATGTCCATTAAACCACTCTCTATTATTGTTTTTTGAGAGGATTTTTAAAAAATCAAGTGATTCTTTTTTGATAGCGGCTACAGCCATTTTTTTCAGTTTAAATTCTTCCTGCCAAAGATAATTGGATAAACCCTGACTTTGCAAATATACGGTCAGGCGCAATTTTTAAAGCGCCCTCTTTCGTATTTGCTTACGGTCAATTCCTTTTTTCTGCAATTCTTTGAAATTTGACTTGATCATTACGTTCCAGAAGATTTTCACTTCTTTATAGAATTCTTTGGAATCGGCCACCCTGCGGGTGGTGGCCTGATAAAAGCCGCAGAATATATTTACGTATTTGGTACCATCGGCAAGATGTAGCTTTTTATAAAACGGAACACCCCCTTTGATTATATCCCCGTTCCTGTCGATATCTGTATAAACAGAATAACACAGGCGGTATTCGTGATCCTTGTTTTCATATCTGTCAAGTGTCAGAAATTTCCACAGTACATTGACAGATTTCTTTTTGCCGCTGATGTTTTCCCAGGTAAGCAATTCCCAGAATATTCTGTGGCTTTCACTGGTCCTGTCTTTCCCATGGTAATAAAAAGGCTGGATTGAAAAGTAGTTTACACCCGGAGAGTGTTTGTACCAAATGACAGGAGAAAGCCTGAAATAGGTATAATCCTTCGCCTTGTCAAATTCTATAAAAGGCCAAAGTATACTGGTATTTTGCCTTCCCGAATCGTTTTTAAGGAAGATGAAAGGAAAAATATATGCTCTGCGTTTACTCTGTTGGCTGAATGACCAATAAAAGGGGAACAGGATGGTATTGTCATTCAACAGTTGCTGACTTTCGTTTTTATTCAGGGTGTTTTTATAATGCCAGTATAGTGGAAACAGCACATTTGAATGACCACTTGACAGTTCGGTCCCGTTTCTGACCTCATTCCAGTTTTTATGCCAGAATAAAAGTCCTGCATCCAGATAGGCCTGGGTATTATTTTTAGAATGGCCTGCTGAAAAAATTGGGAAAACAGTAAAACTGCGTCTTAGGGAATCGTTCAGGCTCCACAAAAAGGGGAATAAAATTTTATTTCTGACCTGATTCCTGACTCCGTTTATAGTTGTCGACCAATAAACAGGGAACAGTATGTTACGATAGGCCGTGTCTTTTCCAACTACTGTTTTGGAACTCCACACTAAAGGCACAACGTATCTCTTGTATTCATCTTTGCTTTTATAAAACCAAAATGCAGGAGCAATGTATGTTCTGTGGCTGTCATTGATTGCGGAAAACCGGGTGGAAAATAACAGGGGAATGACCGTTCCGTTTCCCTGCTTGTTGCTGTAATGCCAGAATAGGGGAGTTATTGCCTGGTAAGCGGACCCATAGTCGGGAGTATGCCCGAAGCTGAAAAGCGGAAAAAAAGTGAAGGAACGGTACAGCGTATCCTTCCTGCTCCACACAAAAGGAAATAGTACTTTATCATTCACGTGATTCCTTTCTCCGTTAATTTCAAAAGACCAATAGAATGGAAAAATAAAATTACGTTCGGAAGTATCTTTTCCATTGATGTTTTCAGTATACTTCCACAAGGGCAGTAGCATAATTTGACAAAATTTTATTTTTTTATGATAAAAAAATATTTCGGCTATATTTATTTTTTCAGTTTTATTAAGCGAGGAAAAGTTGCTCGAAAAAAGCAGCGGAATATAAGTTCCTCTGTCAAAGGGGGTTTTATACTGCCAAAACATAGGTGTAATTGCAATATAATGACTTGCGCCTTCATTGTAACTGCCTTTGCTGAAAAGCGGAAACAGAGTAAGAGAGGATGCCCTTTGGCTGTTAAATTTCCAAAATACAGGGAATACTATTCGGGAATAGAGCGTATCTCCTCTGCTGTATTTTTTTGAACTCCACCAAAAAGGGAATACCATCTTGCTGTAAAAACTGGTATCGGCACAGGACCAGTACAGTGGAGCAATAACTATTTTCCTTGTCTTTTCGAGAAATGAATAGCTATTGAAGTAAAAAGGAGCAAGGAGTGTTCTTTTTTCCTGCGCAGTCCGATACTTCCAGAATAAAGGTGTCAGTGCCAGGTACTTTCCCTCCCCATTGTCAAATGTAGCCTTGCTGTAAATTGGAAACAAAGTAGTGGAGTTCGCTTCCCCGTTTTTGTACTTCCAGTAAAGAGGAAACAGCACGTTTGAATAACTGGTATCCCAGGCTGTGGTTTTGGTAAAATTCCACCAGACCGGAAAAAAACCTTTGCTTACTACATCTCTGGATTTGGAACACCAATAAGCCGGGGCGATGAAGGTTACCCTGGTTTGAGAAAGAAGCGAATAATTGTTGTAGTACACTGGGATCAGAAAGGATCCTGTATTTTCTTCTGTTTTGTATTTCCAAAACAGGGG